>WFMC01000096.1 GCA_009177205.1 Bacteroidales bacterium | reverse complement strand
AACACACGCGGGCGCTTGGTGGCGGGATTGAAAAGCGCGAGATCGGGGTGTTCGCGTTTGGCTCCTCCACACATTCCTACAGCGAGCAAAATACTTTGCTGAAGAATAAGGACAAGGATGCTGGGCATAACGAAAGAGTCAAAACCACCTTTTATATTTCCCAATTGGATATTTTCAATCGGCATGATATCGCCCGAAGAGATTGTCTCCGCCAATGGTGCCACTTCATCGATGCGCTGAGCGGTGATGGTGGCTCCGAGGTCCATCATCACGTCTGTGGCGCTGATCAAAAGAGACTTATAACGCAACATCAACGACATTTCGCAATATAACACTGCCTCTGCCTGCTCATTGATTCCGGCTCTTTTTGCAAATCCCTCCGGAATCTCAAGGATGCCGTAAGCCTTGTGGTTATTTACGGCGTTCCGGGCATCGTTGAGGTCAAGAGCGTAACCGATTACATTGGTGCCCTGCGTGGCGTCCAATCTCCTGACGAGTTCGCGCGACAATTGGGTGCGATCGTTGTCAACCACAACTATGTCTACATCTCTCACGAGTTCCGGATTGTAAATCAAAGAATAAACGATAGGATAGGCTATCGGGAGAAGCAGGAAGAAAATCAATACTCCCATATCTCCTTTAATCAGTCGGAACTCGCCGAGGAATGAATGATAAAATTGACGCAATATATTTTTCATTTCTCAATAATCATGGGGTATATATAGGCTTGAGGAAATCCTTTTTCAGCTTCCAAATCATAGTGAAAGGAAGAAGCATGAAAATAATATAAGCCACAAACCATATTCGGGAATAATAAATATCAATTCCGTTCAGACCCTGGTCGATATATATCAAGTAGTTATAGCGAGTGGGAACGATATAACTGAAAATTCCGATTGCCGGATACATGCTTTGCATCGGGAAAGAGAAGGCTGCAATGGAAAAGGAGAGTATCCCCAGCAGAGCTGACACACTCAGGGAGAGGCGCAAGTTCGGCAGCAGGGAGAAGATGAAGAGCGCGAAGCCTTGCGAAGCAAGCACAAACATAAGTTCTGAGAGAGTGAGCCACCACCATGAGCCGTGCATAGGGTAGGCTTGCCAGCCGAAAAGCCATGATTCCATAAAGATGGCGATAACCCACCAGATAATAGTCTGCGGCATTAATTTTGCAGCCACTGCTTTGAGAATCGAGCCGTCAGCCAATTTCATCAGTCTCACTGAAGAATGATATTTTATTTCTTGTCCGAGGNTNAANCACGTTATGAGCATAANCATAAGTTGCAANACTCCCGGGATAAAGGAGACGCAGAGATAATAGGCATNATTCAGGAAGGGATTGTTGATGGCTCTGACGTTANTATTGACCGGCTGAANCAACGCCGTTGGGTTTGAAGTGANGCCGACGCTGTTGATGACTTCCGATGCAACCNCTGCTTTGGTATATAATGCAGTTNTTTTGAATGTNTTATAAAGGAGAGAAGCCGGCACATAATAAGTCATGTTGGTGTAGAATGAGATTTGAGGTGCTCTTCCCGAAAGGAGGTCGGCTTCAAAATTTTCCGGGATTAGGAAGAATCCGAAGATTTTTCCTTCCTGCACGAGATGGCGAGCTTCTGTATAAGACTTTGGTGTAGCCACTACGTTGACCAATTTCATTCCGTCAAGGTTTTGAGAAATCTGGCGGGAAATAGAGGTTCCGTCGCGGTCGACGATAGCCGCCGGTGCTTTATCGGGGAGCCCGGACTCCATTAATGAAGATAGGAAGAAAAAGCAAAAGAGAGGCAACAGAAAGAACCCGATCCAATAAATGGGTCGACGCACAATCTGGAGGACACTTCTTTTGGCGATAAGGAGGAAACCCTTCATTTCTCAACTTTTTCAAAGATAATTGACATTCCGGGGCGGAAATTTTCAACCGGTTTTTCCGGTCGAGCCTTTATCTGGAATGTTCTGGCGTCATAATCGCCGGTGGATTTTGTGGCTTGCCAATTGGCGTAAGTTCCCAAATCCTTGATATAGAATACTGTCATATCCACATGCTTGTCAAGAGCCGGGATATAGACCTTCAGTTTGCTTCCGAGGGTTATATCCTTAAGCATTGTCTCGCGCACATTAAACACTGCCCAATGGTCATTTTTCTGGAGCGACATGATGGGAGCGCCGGTAGCTACGAGTTCGCTTACGTTGGGAAAGATTACGGTGATTTCGCCGTCGCAGGGTGCGAGCAGATATTGGTCTTCAAGCAGAGCGTCCACTTCCTCAATTCCGCCGTCGGCGACACTGACCATAGCTGAGGAGACTTCTTTATCCTCTTTCTGTGCGCCTGCCACAGCAAGTTCGTATTGGCTTTTCGCGGCATTTTCAGCGGCTACGGCAGCATCATAGGCAGCTTTCGCCTCATCGCGTTTTTGCTCGCTTACGACGCCTTTGGCATAGAGATTCTGCAGACGGTCGTAGGTCTTTTTCGTGATTCCGGCAGCGGCTTGCGCCTGAACCCACAAATCCTTAGCCGCAGATATGATTTGAGTGCGGGTGCCCGCATCCACTTTGCGATTTGTGGCTGCTGCCGCCTGCTTCATGGCTTCTGCCTGACTCAATTTCGCTTCAGCCAAGGAGGAATGAATCTTCACCAGTGTGTCTCCCGTCTTAACATGGTCGCCTTCTTTGACGTAAATTTGGGCTACGCGACCCGGGAGTTTGCCGGAGATTCTTATCTCCGTGGCTTCTCCCTGACCTTGAATAGTGTCGGGGCCCTGCTTGATGAAGAGGAATCCGGTCACCGCCATGGCGGCAATCACGAGGATTATGATGACTAAAGTCAGAATCAACATCTTGTCTTTTTTCTGAACTTCGAGAGAATCATTATTTGTGGTTGAAGAACTCATATCATTGAAATTTTTTATTTGCGGATGTTATTTTAATTTTTTTGGAAGAGAGAATCGGGATATTGATGTCTGAAATTCCTGACAACCTTTTATTGAAGGGTGCCGAGCACTTTCGAGAGGTATACATCGCATAACCTGATGCCGATTTCGGCGTCTATCTTCTCCGAACTTGCCTGCAGCCAGGCGGTCTGCGCCGCTATGACGTCATTCATTGTCAAAACCCCCTCCTTATATCCCAATCTTGCCGAGCGCATATTTTCATCGGCTGACTCCATATTGTTTAGGGTCATTTCGTAGGTCTTCAGAGCTTCATTAAAGCTGAATCTTGCCTGATTTACCTGCAGAGAGACTTTTTCCTCCATATCTTCAAGCAATAGGCGTTGGGCGTTAGTGGTCGCTTTAGTGGCGCGATAATGATTGTAGTGCTGCCCCCAATGCCAGAGGGGAACGGTCAGAGTGGCGCCGACGCTGAATCCGCCTCCGAATTTCTTTTCAAATCCGTGGATGACGTTAGGGTTGGAGAAAGAATACATCCCTACGGCAGCCAATTTCGGGAGCATTGAACTCAGAGCGAATTTTTCGCGACTTTGCAGGACATTGATGCCCTGGCGCAGCAANTNCAAGTCAGCACNNCGTGCATAGACATCCTCCATATTANCGNCTTGAGGCGNNGNGGTGGANGCTATTGATTCGGAGTCTTCGTCAGCCAACTGAAGGTCGGAATTTACCNGTAAACCGCAGATTTNGGCGAGAGCCATCCGGNAAAGGGTCAATCCGTTGTTGACTTTTGTAAGGGCGATTTTAGCTTCGTTAAGTTTTACCTGCGCTGTCAGCTGGTCGGCTCGTGTTGCCATTCCCTCTTCCAGAAAAGCGTTGACCGTATAATTGAGGGAATCGACCAAACTTACGAAACTCTCTGCCAAACGTTGTTTTGCTTTCAGTGACACCACGAGCCAATAAGCCTGGTCTACGCCATATATGACATCCTGGACTGCCGTATTTTTCATTGCAACTGCTGCTTTTTCTGCATATTTGGTGATGTCATTGAGGGCTTTAATCATCCCCCCCATAAAAATCGGCTGAGTGAGGGTAAAGGCTCCGGCAAAGACATTATGCGTGTCAAACTGCATCCCCTCTTTCGGGAGCACAGCCACTTCCGTCGGAATCAGGGAGCCTGACGCCGGATCGCGAATCGGAGTGCCGTCGGGAGTGGTGAGAATGTTATATTTGAATGTCTGGGTAGCCGGGTCGAAACTCATGGTGGGGAGTTTCGCATCGGCTCCGAGGAGTTCAATCTGATGTTGATTATACATGTATCCCGCNGTGANATCAANACCNGGCAAATNGCCCGCAANGGCGGCTTTTTTCTCATAACCGNCACNGCGGNTACNTTGCTTCAGCCATCTTAATGGTCTTGTTGTTGCGCAAAGCCATATTCCGACATGAATCGAGGTTGACTTTGCCTGCTTCCGCTTGCTGAATGGAGGTCAGGCAAGCCGCGATGGCTAAGGAAAGTTTGATAATTTTATTCATAGAAAGGATAGTCTATAAGTGGTAATAATTAGAAGAAAACGGGTTTATACAAAAGAATAAATCTGTTGAAAGAAGCCTTCTCCCTCTAATTAATACAAAGTTAATGTAAAATTTGTTTACAGATGCTAAAATCCCGTAAAAACTTAAGATGGCTCAACAAATTTTCAGCCTGTGGCGCCGATGCAAATAAGAAATATAAGGAATTTGAATAAAAAAAAGGAGGCATTGAATTTTCAATGCCTCCTCATTTGATGGTATATCAGGTTTATCTGACAATGAGTTTCACTGTTGAGTTGCCGAGTTTGGCTGTATAGATACCTGCCTGGCAAGCTACACTCTGACGGTCGGAAGTGATTGTGGTGTTGACCAGTGTTCTGCCTTCCATGTCATAGAGGATGAATGTGTCGCCTGTAGCCCCGCCTACGAGGATGTGTCCTTTACCGCCGATTACATATTTGCCGTTTTCAATTTCGTTTACGCCTGAAGCATCAGCCTTTGCCGGATTTGAAAGCGGAGAATAGATGAATTCGTTGCCTGCGTTGTGAACAGTCTTGACATAGTATGTCAATTTGCTGACATCACCGTTAGTTGTGTGGGTGAATCCGGGAGAATCGACAGTGCCGATAAATTCGGGTTCGTTTCCGTCGGTTGAAACCAATACGTCGTATGCTTCAATCGATACCTTACCCGGGTCAACCGGTGAGAAGGTTATGTCATCAATCATTGCGGCGAACTGACCGTAAGATGCGTATACAAATGCGAAGTATTTTGCCTCTGCCGGGAGTTGAGCTGAACAGAATTCCCAAGTCTCTTCACCTGATTTAGTGAAGTTTTGAAGTTTCTTGAATGAGCCGCAAGTCAACGGATTGCCGTCCTTATCGGTAGTTATTTTCTCAAGGTCAATCTGATTGTCAGTAGTGGAATACCACAGCTGAACAGTTTCAGTGTAAGTCGAAGAGATAGTGTTCAACCAGAATGATACTCTTGAGCCACCTTTGACTTCCGGAGAAATCAACCAATCAAAGCTTCTTGACGGTTCTTCATAATCAGCATATTGGATAGAGCGTGCGATAAGCATGCGGTCGCCGGTGCGCGGTGAGAGACGGTCGTTGTCGAGAGTCTTCATCGAGCGTGCGTCATAAACTGTCCATGCGCAAGGAGCGTCATCGTTTTTCCAGCGTTTGCCGTCGATTACGAAGGGCGCTTTACCGTCGCCGTCAATGTTGGTCCATCTGTCGATAGTCTCATTATTAGTAAATGATTCTGCCAGTTCGAAGCTTTCAAGACCTTTGTAATATGCGTCAGGTTCGCTCCAAGTGAGGTTCACACCCTTGTTGTCGACAGATGCCTTAAGGTCGCGTACAACCGGCATTGAGCTGTCGTGAAGAACGAATTCTACAATTTCAGTATCGTTGGTGTCGTTGGAGTCATCTTCAGATTGAGCGGTGGCTCTCACTTCCATGTAGTCATAGTTAATATAATCCTCAAGCATCGGGAATGAAACTTGAGTTTCATATACTTCATTCGGGCGGATGCGACCGATATTCTCGGTGTGGGATTGAAGAACTTCGTTATCGCCGAGGAGTTCCACAACGAGAGTGCCGGAATTGAGTTCATTACCGGAGTTGGTAACGACTATATCAAACTTCGGTTCTTCACCTACGAATGCGCTGTAAGGTGCGCTGAGAGAAGTGAGGGTGAAGTCGTTTTCAATGTTCTGAAGCACTTTATAGTTGTCAATGAGCACTATTTCATCACCTTGGAATTCGCCTCTCAGATTGACCTGAATCCAGCCTTGGTTGCCGAAGTCTTCAGGAAGAGTGCATACGAATTCATCCCATGCAGCCGTTGCCGGACGTGAAGGTGTGAGTTCAGCCAATTTCCTATACTCCTGGTTTGCAGCGGTTCTACCCCAGAATTCCATTTTAGCTGCATTCTTGCAGTTGAGGTAAGTGACGGAAACGTCTGCTTTCTTCACGCCGAGAGTGGAAACTTTCGGAGATCTCAATTCGCCCATGTTCGTGCCTGCACCGCTGTTTTGACCGAGGATACCTCCGTTGGCGTTCAAATTGACATTATATCCGAGAGAGATAGTCTCGTTGCAGTGACCCCAGCTTGTGTTGTCAAATCCGGGGAATGTGTTGAATGTCCACTTCTGATAATTGAAAGCGGTGTAGCCGAACTCTTCCACTACAGGAATGGCGTGTGGCTTGCCGAGCATATCGGAGAAGAACGTACCCTTTGTAGAAGAACCTACATAGTTGGTGGCAACCGGACCGATGTTGATGGTTGCCTGAACTTTGTTCTTGCCGGTATAAGTATAGGTAAGAGCATCGTAGGCATTTCCGATTTTGGAATTGTTGATACCTTCCTGAGTCCAAATCTCATAGTTGATTTCAGCTGGGTCTACATAACCGCCGTGAACACCTACGTTGCCAACGGGATCCCAAGTGAGGACGATAGACATATTGTCGTCGCTGATTACACCTTTGACATTTGCCGGGGGGAGCGGAGTGTCGATACCAACATAAAGGGATACGGTAGAAGTCTTGCCGATGCCATCTTCAGAAGAAGGAGTCATGGTCACTGTGTTGATGCCGTCGATGTCAGTGCCGATTGACAATGAAATCTTTTCGCCCGGTTTGCCAACGACAGAGTTCTTATATCCTTCTGTTTCGATAGTGAGGGTAATATCCTTATCAGCCGGGAGGGGAGTGCCGATGAAGGAAATGGCAGGAAGGGTAGCCTCAAGGTTGATTTGCAATTCACCTTGCGGAGCTGCCGTAGCCTTGATGTCGGTGAGTTCACCCGGAGCATAGATGGTTCCGCTGTTTTTGCTCACTTTGAAATTGTTAACTTCGATGCCGCGATAAGGGTTCGGGTTTTGGAACGGAGGAATCCATGAAGAGTGGATGCCGATATAATAAGTTCCGGGTTCGGGCACTGAGAACGTTGTTTCAACGGTAGCTGTTGTAATTTGTTCGCGACCTTTGTGAGAATAGAACGGAGTTCCCATTGCAGAGGGGAGCGGATCCTTGCCGATGCAGACGTCAATGCAGTCGAGATAGCCGACTTTAATTATAGAGTTGATGTAGTCGAATACGAAATTATAGGTGTTCTCTGCTGAATCACAGTAAATCGGCGGGAGGAACAACCAGTCGTTGGGAGTCTGCTCATAATCGGTGGTGAAGAGGGAGAACAACTTGTCTGCTTTGAGATATTTGAAAGCATAGCCGTCATTGTTGGCGTCAACCGACTCAAACAATTCTGCTTCTTCTTCTGTCGGGGTGAATGATGCCGGGAGAGCGAAGCCCACACCCAAAGAGCGATTCAGGGCTGAAGAATGGGCCGAGGTCTGATTGTGAGAAGTGGCAGTCACTGTCAAATCCTGACGTGTTGCATTTTCATTATCAAAGCTTACTGCATATTCATTACCCTTAATCGGAGCTGAGTTGAGTTTTTTGCCATTGAGATATACATCGTATGTCACGTCTGACAAATCGAGATAACCGTGATAATCCGAGTTAACACCTTTAGAAGAAGGGGTTTTCCAAGTCAATTTGCCATTGGCGAGCTGAAGGTTGGTCGGTGCCAGGGGCTCGTCATAACCGATATAATATTTGGTGTGGTTTTTCGGTCCGTTAAGTTCTCCGAGAGAAGCGTAGGTTTCGATGTTGCGAAGACCTTGCTCAAGAGTGAACTCCTTGCTAATTTTTGTTCCGGGTGCGCATGAAGTACTGAAGATTTCCTTGCCGTCAACGAGGATATGCACTATCACATTGCCTTCAAGTTCAAGGGAATTGAAGTAGGTTGTCGGAGCAGTGACTGTGAGAGTACCTGTTAGCGTTGCGTTCGGGAAATTCACAACGGGTGCGCCCATACGATTCGGAGCATCCTCTTCAGCATACGGGTCAGCGCAATAAAGCATGGGGAAGTATGCGGCGGGGTTGGGCTCGCAAAGCATGAAAGCCTCGTAAGTCTCGGCATCGATTGAGCCGAGGATATAATCGCCTGTATCGGGATTATTCACGTAATAAATGAAAGCATGGTCGTAAGGGCTATAGCAGATGCCTGATGAATACTTAGCCGGAAGTTGGCAATAATATTCATCCCAGTCATCATATTCATTTACGATGATGCATTTAGGCTCTTTTCCTGAAAGGTCAATTTCATTGAAAGTCAGGTTGCTTTTGAAGCCATAGAATTTTTGGTCTACCGGATTGTAGACGATATTGCACATGTATTCCGCATCGCTGGCGCCGAGATTGCCGAGGGATTGGGCTTTCCATTCAGGCTGAGAGCAGTCTATGACGACGAGTTCGCCGCCGCCACCTGATTGGACATTAAGGCTCAGACCGTAGATTTTATCTTCCGATTCCACGTATGTGGCGGAGTAGAGGAACATTCTCATTCCCTCTGTATCCAGGTTGTAGTAAATGGGGGTTAAGACTTTGCCATTCACCAGGTCAACGCGTTTCCAGCGGATTTTACCGGTTTGGGTAGCCATCCCTTCGGCGCCGTAATATAATTGGGGAATGTAAAGAATGTCATTACGGATGATGCCGGACATGATTCCGAATTCATCATCATTGCCATAAACGGAACCTTTGTAAATAGGAGTGGTTTTGCCGTTGATGGGGTTAAGTTTGCCATAATAGGATTGTTCGTAGGTGGCCTGACCCTGATAGCGGGAACACATCACCCTGATGTCGCCGGTGGGCGTATCGGGAGTGCGGAGCGCATTCAGGGGACGCTGCCTTATTTGCTTGAATGGTGCGGGCTTCATAGCCGGCTCAAGAAGATTATCGGCGGAAAGCGAATTCTTCTTGACAAAATTGATGAGATTCCTCTGCATGCGCAAAAGTTCTGCATCACTTGTCTCAACTATGCTGCCGGGTTCGGGAACCCTCTGATATTCAGCGGCAGCAGAAGCGGCTGAAACCACGAATAACGCGAGAATAGCCGACTTGATAATTGCNGATAAGTGTTTCATTAAGTTAAAATTTGGTNGAAATTANAATATANAGTTTTTTANAAGCAAGATAAAATCTTGGGAATANGAGATAAATCGGGGTGCAAGATATTAAAAAAAAATTANATTANCAATTAATTAACGGAAAAANNTGANTAAAATTGATTGTTTCTTTCTATTTCAATATCTTTTAGTGTTAATTAACAATTGTTTGCAACTGCTCAGTAAGATAATTATGAAAAAGATGAATTGATGATATTTGTATGTATAAGGAATAATTGCGAAATTTGCAGTCTACAATCTTAACAATAATGAGATTTCAGAGTCGATTTTCGGGGCTTATGCATTTTGCCTCAGCTTATGGGGCTGAATATAGGAATTTGATTAAGCTGGGGTTGCCGGTAATGGTGACTCAAATCGGCATTATTGTGGTCTCTTTTGCCGACACGATAATGGTGGCTCATTACGGCACCGCTGAACTGGGGGCTGCCGCTTTTGTAAACGCGATATTCCTTGTGGGGATGGTGATGCAATTCGGTTTTGCAGCCGGGTTGACCCCTCTTATCGGGGCTTTATACGGCAGAAAAGATAAGAATGCCTTAGGGTGTATGCTGAAAGCGGGAGTGATTTCAAATTTATTGGTAGGAGTCGCTTTTACATTCATTTTCGGCATAATATATTTTTTCGTTGACCGTATGGGGCAGTCAGAAGAATTGATGCCGCTTGTCAGACCTTATTATCTCATTATGCTTGCCACGATGCTGCCGATGAGTCTTTTCAACGCTCTTCAACAAGGTTCCAACGGATGCACGGACACAGCAACTCCCATGTGGCTTATCTTGGGTTCAAATGTTTTTAACATATTTGGGAATTGGCTTTTGATTGGAGGTGAACTCGGCTTTCCTTCTTTAGGACTGACGGGTGCCGGATTAAGCACATTAGGGGCTCGCTTGCTGGGTGTGATCGGCATGATAGCGGCATATCTGATTGACAAGCGCAAACGAGAGTATATAAGTACATGGAAAGAAGTCAATAGGATTTCCCTGAGAAATGATTGTAAAACCGTATGGAAGACGTCAAGTCCGGTGATGGTGCAGAGCGGCATCGAGTGTTTCATGTGGACTTTCGGAGGAATAGTAAGCGGATGGTTTGGCACAATTCAATTGGCATCATATCAGGTTGTTAATACTATCGCGCAATTGGGATTTATGATTTATATGGGGTTTGGGGTTGCGACATCCATCAGGGTTGCCAATTTTTGGGGTGTGGAAGAATATGAAAATGCCCGGCGCATCACTTCTGCCGGCTTGCATCTGATATTGGTTCTCAGCGCCTTGGCGTCATTATGCTTCGGACTCTTTTTTTCTCACTTGGTAGAGTTTTTTACACCCGACCCGGCTGTGAAAGTGGCAGCTATGCCGTTGCTGCTCCCTCTGATACTGTATCAGTTCGGTGATGCCGTGCAGTTGACATACGCCAATGCGTTGAGGGGCACATCGATAGTGAAGCCCCTTTTATGGGCTGCGATTATCAGTTATATAGTCGTGGGCATCCCGGTGATGTTGGTGACGGCAGTCAAGATGGAAATGATGAATATAGGGGTATATTATAGTTTCATAGTGGCATTACTCTCGGCGGCGATGATATTATGGCTCTCTTTCCGCAGGGTGATTAAGGAGAAATTGAAGAGGTAAGAAAGGTAAAAGTTAAAAATGTGTTAAAATCTACGGGCTATTTCTATATTTAATATGTGTAAAACTTGAAAAAGTCCGTAAATATTAGTTAATTTGCAGTATGGGAAAAATTATTGCCATAGCAAATCAGAAAGGCGGAGTGGGAAAGACCACCACTGCCTTTAATCTCGGTTCATGTTTAGCCCGCGACGGCAAGCGGGTGCTCCTTGTAGATGCGGATCCTCAGGCTAATGCCACGAGCGGCATGGGCATTGACCCTTCATCAGCCGAAGTCAGCATATATGAATGTCTTGTAGACGGATATCCTTCGAAGGACGCGCTGAAGACGACATGTGTTGAGGGATTGGAGGTTTTGCCTTCTCGCATTGACCTCGTGGGAGCTGAAGTGGAATTGATGAGTCGTGCCGACCGTGACCGGGTGTTGACCCGGGTTTTGGCGCCATTGAAAGATAATTATGATTATATATTGATTGACTGTTCTCCGTCGCTCGGGGTGATAACAGTAAATGCCTTGACAGCGGCAGATTCAGTAATTATACCTGTTCAGGCTGAATATTTTGCTCTTGAAGGGATTTCTCAGTTGCTCAATACAATCCGCATAATCAAATCCCGCTTAAAGCCGAGTCTGGAAATAGAAGGATTCTTATTGACGATGTATGACGCCCGTTTGCGTCTCGCCAATCAGATCTATGAAGAATTAAAAGGACATTTCGGCGACATGGTGTTCAAGACCGTCATTCCGCGCAACATCAAGCTTTCCGAATCTCCGAGCCATGGATTGCCGGTGATTCTGTATGATTCCGACAGTCGCGGCGCGATAGCCTACGGTCAGTTGAGCCGGGAGTTAATAATGAAACATAGAAAGAAGAAATAATGCAGAAAAGAAATGCGCTTGGTCGTGGCTTGGACTCATTGATTTCCATATCGGAAATTCGCACGGACGGGTCATCGGCAATCAGCGAAATAGAGATTGACAAGATAGAGCCGAATCCTGAGCAGCCTCGCCGCAATTTTGACGAGGAGAGCCTGCAGGAATTGGCGATTTCAATAAGGGAATTGGGGATAGTTCAACCTTTGTCGTTGCGTTCAATGGCAGATGGGCGGTATCAGATAATAGCCGGTGAACGCAGATGGCGGGCAGCCTCCTTGGCTGGATTGGCAACCGTTCCTGCATACGTTCGCACAGCCTCCGATTCAGAGGTGACGGAGATGGCTCTTATTGAAAATATCCAAAGAGAGGATTTAAATGCCATCGAAGTTGCGTTGGCGTTCAAGAAATTAATAGAGACATATAATCTGACTCAAGAAAGATTGTCGGAAAGATTGGGTAAAAAGCGAGCCACAATTGCAAATCACTTGCGCTTGCTGAAACTCCCGGCAGAGATTCAACTCGGACTGCGCGATCATAAACTTGATATGGGTCATGCCCGCGCATTGCTCGGAGTGGATAATCCCAAGCAACAGTTAAAGGTATATAATCAGATTCTAAAGGAGGGTTTGAGTGTTCGCCGGGTGGAAGAGATAGTCAAGGATATAAATGACGGTCGCGGAAATGAAGTTGCTTCGGCTCCGGTNAAAAACANCAAAAAGGGNTCCTCATCAAAGGGGTATGAATTTTTTNCAAANGAACTTNCNAATNANTTCCCGACACCCGTGAAATTCANNCGGNAANATGATGGTTGCGGCACAATTACACTNAGTTTCAAGAATGNNGATGAATTGCAGCAACNNGTGAAATTATTCGAAAAGATCAAGACTAATTAAANATAAGCAGTTTGAAGAGACTCGGCATAATCATATTGGCAATNNNAATGCNTGCNGCCGACGGCNTNCGAGATTGCATCGGCAGCCACACTTCCGCAAAGTCCGGATGCAAGCAGTGTGTCGGCTGATAAGAATCCGTCAAGTAATGCTTCCGAGAACTCTTCAGATACGATTGACCAAGAGGTTTATCTTGATGCCGAAGTGCTGGTCAAAGACCCGGGATCTGACGAACCGCTGACAGAGGTTACGTCAAAGGATTATCCTTACGGTCTTGACGGGAAAAGGATTTTTAATCCCTCGCCCACGCGGGCGGTATGGATGAGTGCGCTCTTCCCCGGGTTGGGGCAAATATATAACAGACGCTATTGGAAACTCCCCATCATAGCCGCCGGCTTCATGGGATTGGCTTACGGCACAAGCTGGAATGCCCGGATGTTTCAGGATTATCAAACGGCATACGCAGATGCCATGGACGATGACCCCGATACTGATTCATATAAAGATTTCTTTCCGCCGAATTACGACATGTCTAAAGTTAATGAAAGCTGGCTGAAGCAGGTCTTGAAGAGCAGAAAGGATTATTATAGAAGAAACCGCGATTTGTGTATCATCTGCTGCGTGGGGCTCTATCTGCTCTGTATGCTTGATGCATACGTAGATGCGCAATTAACTCATTTTGACGTGAGCGACAATGTGTCAATGGATGTTACTCCCTCTATGCTATTCAATCCCGGAGGGAAGCGTCCGACACTCGCCCTGAATTGGGCGTTAACCTTTTGAAGACATTATATTCACAGCGAGTGAATAAATAATATAGTAAAAATAAAAACTGAGTCTGATATGAAAAAGACCCTCTTTATAATCTCTCTTACGCTTGGAAGTTTAGTTGCCTCAGCGGCTCCTGACAATAAACAAAATGTGATGGATTTGAAGTATTCCATTACGGATGAATCCATCATATATCCCGAAACTTTTGAAGCAGATTATCAAAAGATGTTGGAGTCATGGTATATGAAAAACTATACGGACACCGACGACCGTTATCGCACATCTTCCAATCCCTCTACATCAGACGCGACAATTAAAGAGCGACTTGCAGAATTACCTGCTGTAATTGAATTGCCCTTTAATCAGGTGGTGAGAAGTTATATCGACCGATACGTTGAGCGAGGGCGTCCGATGGTGGCTTCCCTGTTGGGCTTAAGCATCTATTATATGCCTATTTTCGAGCAAGCACTTGAAGCTGAGCAGTTGCCGTTGGAGTTGAAATATCTGCCGGTGATTGAATCGGCTCTTAATCCGAATGCCGTGTCGCGTTCANGTGCCGGAGGTTTGTGGCAGTTCATGCCGTCGGCTGCAAGAGGATATGATTTGGANATTTCTTCACTCGTAGATGAAAGAAGGGATCCCTANAAATCTTCAAAGAANGCAGCCAAAATGCTTCATGACCTNTATNACACCTACGGANATTNGAGTCTTGCGATTGCNGCGTATAATTGCGGACCGGGCAATGTGAATAAAGCGATTCGCAGAGCCGGAGGGGACCCGAAGCAACAGGATTTCTGGAGCATCTATCAATATTTGAGCCCGCAGACGCGAGGATATGTGCCGATGTTTATTGCTGCAAATTATGTGATGAATTATTATAAAGACCATAACATTTCACCCGTGCTCCCGACCCGCCCGTTGGTGACAGACACTGTCGGCATATCTTCAAGAGTGCATTTCGAGCAAATTTCTAAAGTACTTAATATTCCGGTTGAGGAACTCCGCATATTGAATCCTCAGTTTCGCGCTGATATTATTCCGGGTTCCTCCAAAAAGCAATATATGTTGATTCTTCCTGTGCAGCAAGTGCAGGCATACATAATGAGCGAGCCGGAAATCTTGGCATACGAATCAGATAAATATGCCCGCAGACTGGAAGCTACTCCCGGCGAGCCTGTTGCTGAAGAGGATTCCGAATCCCCGCTGGAAGAAGGTGCTTCGGATGATGTTCTGGCAATGGTAGGACAATCATCCGGCAACGATGCTGATGATATTCCGGCGGCGGAGACGATTCCCGACCAATCCGTCAATCCTTCACGCGCCATTACTCCCGCTAAACCGCAAACAGCAATGGAACAGAATACGAGAATTGTTACGCATACCGTGGCTCAGGGTGAAACGATTAATGCTATCGCTGATCGCTATGAAGTGAAGGTGAGCGACATCAGAAGCTGGAATTCTTTGCGAAGAAATGCAGTGCGTCCCGGACAGAAACTCAGAATCGAAACCGCTGTCAGCACCACTAATCCTACGACTGACGTTGCCGTGGCTTCAAACAATCAATCAAATTCAACATCTGCGCAAACTTCCAAAAACAAAAAACAATCCACAACTCCCGTGCCCTCAGCCAAGAAACAAAAAGCAGCGCAGGCAAAGCCTGTGGAACACGTTATCAAGTCAGGGGAAACATTATCCTCTATTGCCAAGAAACACGGGGTAACGGTTGAGGAATTGCGCAAAGCAAATAATATCTCCGGTGATAATATCNGGGCAGGTAGCTCAATAAAAGTACCTGTGAAAAATTCCGGTGTGTCCGGAAAGAAGGTTGCTCCCAAGAATAAATCATCCAAGAAGAGAAAAAAAAGAAGAAGATAAATAAATTATAAAATCATCTTCAATTAATATATAATGTAGTAACTCAAAAACTCATATATGAATAAGAATCAAAAAATAATACTGATAACTGGAATTTGCGTGTTCGTGGCAATGGCAGCCCTTGTCGTGATATTGATTACGAATAATTCCCGTCAGTCAGAAGCCACAAATGAAGCCTTGGCTAAAGTGGATTCACTCTCACTTGCCAACGACCGCTTGGCATTGACAAATGAATTTAACCAATTGAATGCAGATTTTTCTCAATATGAGGATCAACAGGTCTATTTGAAAAACGACAGCCTTGTGCAGCAATATAATGCCGCCCGTCTGAAAGTTGAGGGTCTTCTGAAAGAATTAAGCGCAGAGAAAGCTTCCAATTCCGCCAACAGAGCCAGGATTCATCAACTTGAGAATGAGATTGCATCCTTAAAGAAAATTGTACGCCATTATCTTGAGGAAATTAAGCGTCTCGGAGAGGAGAACGAAGGGCTCAGAAAAGAGATCGAGCAAGTCAATGCCAAGAATGAGCAGTTGGCTACGACGGCAGCTTCCGTGCAACGCGACAATGAGCAATTGGAGCAGACAGTAGCTAAAGCCAAAAAACTCAGCATTTCCGGTCTTTCTTTCCACGCATACAATAAGAAAGGGAAGGATGAGAAGAAGGTGGCAAAGGCTAAGACTCTCGGAGCCTCTTTTGTGATCAATCCGAATAACACCGCTGCTGCCGGCAAGAAGGCAATATACATGCGTGTGATTTCTCCCGATGGGGTCCTGATAGGGAGCGGACCGACATTCTCTTACGATGGGTCCTCATTGACTTCAAGTGCTTCAAAAGATATAGAATATGATAATGGCGAGCAACATGTGCAAATATATTGTCAGGTCAACACAACGCTTTCTGCCGGTGATTATACCGTGGAAATTTTCTGCGACGGCTCTCGCCTTGCTTCCCGCCATTTCAACATGAAATAAAATAGATGCCGGATAAGGGTGATAAACCCTAATCCTGCATCATTCTGATAAAAAAGAAAGTGGATTTTCCGATTGGAAAATCCACTTAAATTTTTGATATCCTCGTATGGATTACTCTTATTTTGCAGAGTCAGCAACAACTGTGTCAGCAACAACTGTNTCAGNNANAACTGTGTCAGCAACTTGNTCAGTTGAATCTACTGCTACAGAATCAGAATCAGCTTTAGCAGCTTCTTTAGAAGAGCAAGATACGAGTGCTACGCTGAATACAACAGCGAGAGCGAGAACTACTTTTTTCATGATCGTAAAAATTTAAAATAATAAAACAATTTTCTTTTGCTATCAAAAACGTTGCGAAGTTACACTTTATTTTTTAATCTCACATGCAAAAATCCTAAAAAAGTGCTTTTTTTATTGAAAAATTAACATTCGTTAACAAAAAATAGCACATATTCAGCAAATCTGTGCATGAAAATTTGCCATTTCAATGGCAGCCACCGCTGCTTCAGAGCCCTTATTTCCAAATGTTCCCCCGGCGCGGTCGAGCGCCTGCTGAAGATTATCCACTGTCAGAACTCCAAAAATAAGAGGTGTCTCCCCCCGGGCATTGATAATTGAGGCTCCCTGAGCAGCCTGCATGCAGACGTAGTCGAAATGTGGGGTGTCACCGCGAATTACGCATCCGATGATAATGACGGCATCCGGGTGCCGCTTCACCAGGACTCCGGCAGCATTAATAAGTTCCACAGTGCCGGGGACCTCATAGTTGCGTATATTTTCTTCCTTCACACCGGCAGCCAGAAGAGTCGTTATGGCTCCGTCTCTGAGGGCGTGGGTGACTTGCGGATTCCAAGAAGCGGTAACGATATCGCATCTGAAAGTTTCCCGATTAAAGGGAACCGGTATTTTAAGAGTATCTCCGTTTGTATTTAATATGGTTGACATCAGTCTAAATCTGTTAATATTTAATCAATATTTATCCTGAAGATCACTCATTTTTTCTTAGACCTTTTATCTTTATCCTTTTTCTCTTTGCCCTTTTCTTCCGGAGCGACATTTTCCTCTTCAGAAATTTTATTCTCCGAATTTTTTGACAAATAAGATTTCAGATTATTATAAGAGAGTGAATTCAAGAAAGATTTCCAGCGGGAAGGTTGGTCATCCTCTTTGTCAACCATTTCCATGAGGGAGATAATCTGTTCTTCCAATTCTACAATTTCCAGTGCGATGGCGTGGGGGAGGACGGCTGCCAGGAGGCGTTTGGCGCGTTGACGCATGGATTTGACGCGACTCATGACTTCAGCCATTTCGATTGTGAGCGCGATTTCAAACCTACCGACTTTCCCTGAACGGTTTTTAGAGAATTTCACTGCTTCGGCATAAAATTTAAGCGCCTCTTTATAACTGCCTGAAGAGGCAAGTAATTCTCCCACCTTACGCAGAGATTCCACAAGACGTTCGGTGGCGGAGGATACTCCGTCATTCACCTTTTCATAGAGAGCTTCAGTGTTGAGTTTCTCTTTTACAAGGGTTTCAATGACTTTTTTGCGTGAGCGAATAATCCGGGCGGTCAATTCCATAGCGAGAATATGGAATTCTCCGAAGCGTTCGGCATCCTCTTTGATGAGTTTGCCGAGGACTTTGAAGAGGGTTTCCAATTCTTTTTCACTCTGCTTGTAATCCTTAAGGAAGAAATGGATTTCAGCCAAGTCGAAAAGGGTTGCGGCAAAGATTGCCCGGAATTCTCGATTTTCAAAATCTGAAAATTCCCTCAGGTCGCGCATCATGGAAATGGTGCGTTCCAAGGCATCCATGTAGCGCTCCTCTTCGATCAGGGACGCTATGGCTGAGCGCGATTGTTCGGCAACGCGCAAAATATTATAATCATTGCTCTTTTTATCAAAAGAAGCAAGATCAAGCGGAAGTTTTATTGATGACATATTTTATTCTTTAAAAATAAGGTCTTTATATAGTTGATAACAATGTTATCAGTGGAAGTGTTTAAAATAGGAAAGAATTAATCCGGCTATTCAGGATATTCGATAATATCCTGAGAAGATTCATAAGAGATGATTGCATTTCTCAGCGTGTCGCTCATTGGAGCTGACTTGCCTGTTTCGGGATTGAAACAGACCATTACCGTGTCGCAAACGGAGCGAATCTCTTGAGTTTTAACCTCAACGAGACACTGACGCAATGTAAAAGAGCGTTCCCCCAAGTGGATGCAACGCGATTTGACTTCAATTTCTTCACCGAAAAGAATCTGCTTGATATAGGTGCAGTTAATATTGGCAATAACACACTCCACTTTTTTCCAATCAACTTTCCCTTTTCTGATTTCTTCAAGGAATCTGGCCTTTGCCAAATCGTATAGGGCAAAATAGACAATATTATTAAGGTGCCCTAATATGTCAATGTCATTGAAGCGGATTTGCACTGGTAGTGAATGGCGAAATTCCNCAAGGTTGNTATTTTCANTTTCTTTTTTATCCATAAATAAAGTTATTAACCGACAAAGCGGATATCCTTGATAACAGGTATTTCCAATATTCTGTTTAAGGCTCTCACCATTGACGAGCGTTGCATGTGAAATTCCTGACGCAGGGGGGCATCAAGCACACGGATAGTCATTATCCCATCCTTCACGTATGGCTTCATGCACCGGGAAGCCAGATCCGTCCCTATAAGTTGGGGCCATAGTTCCGCTGCTTTTAACTCGGCAAGTTTTCCGCTCATATTAGATTCCGTCAATACTTGCCTCAATATGTCGCCTACAGATTGAATTTCGGTTCGCTTCATGGTAAAAGTTTTAATCGATGTTTACACGAGAAATTTTACCCTCGGAAACTTCAAAAAGATAAGGTTTCCCTTCCAATCCGGATAGTATCGAATCGATATGGCTACGGTTGGTATCGGTGATAAAAATCTGCCCGAAGCCGGTGTTGTGACTCACCATTCTCAAAATATGTTCCACTCGACGGGCATCTAATTTGTCGAATATATCATCAAGCAGAAGAATCGGAGTCTTCCCCTTGGATTTACTGATATAATCAAAAATAGCCAGTCTCAGAGCTAAAGTGAAGGATTTAATCTGACCTTGACTTCCGATTCTTCGCATTGAATAATCCCCGAGTCGGGTGAGCAGGTCATCTCGGTGTATTCCTGCAGAAGTGAAGCCCAACGCAACATCTTTTGCGCGATTTTTTTCGAGAATCTGTTGCAGAGAGGCATCGTTAAGCACGCTGCTATATTGCATGTATGCCAATTCTGAATTTCCGGCTATCACGCTGTAATATTCGGAAAGCACGGGTGAAATTTCCTTAACCCATTCGAGTCGCGCGGAGTGAATTTTTTCAGCGGCTTCAGCCATAGCGCTCTCCACAGATTCATAGAGGAGATTGTCGCGCACTCCTGCACGTAGCATTTTGTTTCGGCTTTCCAAGGCGCGTGTATATCTTATTAGACGCGACAGATAGGCGGGGTCTGCCTGAGAAATCACCATGTCAGTGAGTTTCCTTCTGATGTCGGCGCTTCCGCTGACAATAGCCGAATCAGCCGGAGTGACGCTGACAATAGGGAAAGCCCCGAAATGTTCGGAAATCTTGCCATATTCTTTCCCGTTGCGTTTCAAAGATTTCCCTTTCCCCCTGACAAGTCCGGCACTGACTTTCTCAATGCTGCCGCTATCGGATGTGAATTCCCCTTTGATGGCAAACATCTCAGCGCCGTGGCGAATCATAGAGTTCTCCGGAATCGAAGAGAATCCTCTTGCGAGACACAAAAAATTAATAGCCTCCAAGAGATTGCTTTTCCCCATTCCGTTGAGTCCGACAAGACAATTCACACCGGGTGAAAAATCCAAACGGCACTCCGGAATATTCTTGAAATCGAGTATTTCAAGCGAGTTTAATCGCATAAAAATAAATTATAAGTTATGTATTCCCTTCAGTTCCTTTATTAGATGAGTCAATATGGTTTCGTCGGGAAAATATGTCATATTAATCTTTTATGCCGTAAGCCAGATCGCCGGCATCTCCGAGTCCCGGCACTATGTAAGAGTGAGAATTAACTTCGTCGTCGATCGCTCCCACCCAAAGGGTCGTATCTTCCGGGAAATGCTTAGTCACAAAGTCAACACTTTGGCGTGACGCAATGACGGATGCAATGTGTACTTTAGCCGGAACCCCTTTTGACAGAAGAGCTTTATAGGCGAGTTCCATGCTTGACCCTGTGGCTAACATCGGATCCACCAACACCAGTATTTTCCCCTCTATTGAAGGGGAAGCGAGATATTCAATCAGAACGTCAAAGGAGTCCCCTTTCTCTTTATACTTGCGGTAGGCACTGACGAAAGNGTTTTCAGCACNGTCGNAATAATNGAGGAAGCCGTGATGGAAGGGGAGCCNNGCGCGAAGAATAGTGGCTAACACNATTTTATNATCAATCTCCTNACAAATGCAGGGTCCTAAAGGAGTTTGAATTTCAACATCCTTATAGGTGAGTCTGCGGGATATTTCGTAAGCCATGATTTCTCCGATTCGGTCGAGATTGGTGCGGAACCTCAAAGGGTCGTGCTGAATATTAATGTCGCGCAGCTCCATCATATATTTGCTCACCAATGATGGGGATTCTGCAAAATTAATTACTTCCATTATATATAGTTTTTTAGGTGTGTTAATGAATTAACAATAAATTTATTTCGGGAGGGGGACTTCAAGGGAGTTCTTTACATCACACTTAATTTGAGATTTCAGATCCTCGAGAGAACCGAATTTTTTCTCCGGTCTTAAGAAATCAAGAAGAGTGAGTTTCGCTTCCTTGCCATAAATATCTTTATCAAAATTGATGATGAAGGTTTCAATGGAAGGAGAGGATGTTTGGAGAGACTTGTCAATACTCGGGCGGAGTCCGATATTAGTAACCCCCCGGAATTTTCCGATCCCTTTTATTTCAATTTCCGAGGCGTATGCCCCGAAAGGGGGAAGGATTTGGCAGGGATTGTAGGGGAGAAGATTGGCAGTTGGAAATGCGATTGTTCTTCCCAATTGATTCCCTTTGATGATTTTGCCGGAAATGGAGAAAGGTTTGCCGGATAAAAATTGAGCCTCTTTCAGATTCCCTTCAGAGATAAGTTTGCGAATCTTTGAACTTGAAATTCCGTCAATCTCTTGAGCAGGGATAATGTCTATATCCAATTCTTTGCCGAGGGCTGCATAATCTTCGCGCGAGAGATGTCTGCCATCGGAGCCGAAAGTGTTGTCATATCCGAGCACTATGGCTTTCACATCATATTTGTCGCGTAGATGCCGGAGCCATTGGCTGGCGGAGAGACTTGCCATATCCTTTGTGAAGTCGGTCATAATCACCTCTACATCTTCCTTTCTCAGCATATTATATTTTTCTTCGGCTGATAATAAACAAGCCGGTGCCTTTTGGGGTTTAATAACTGACAGGGGGTGATTGCTGAAAGTGAAGACGACGGGATTCAATCCGCACTTTGAAGCGTAATCTTTCAAAGTCCGAATCACTGTGAGGTGTCCGATATGCACGCCGTCAAATGTTCCGATCGTGGCGATTTTTCCCATTTTGAAATCAAAAAGATTCGTGTTTCCGAGTCGGCTTAAACTTCTAAGTTCAAAGATACGATTTTTTTGTAAAATTAGCAATAATTGTTAATTTTGTAGTATAAGAAACATAATTAAAATCTCAACGGATATGAATAACATTAAATCCATTGGCATACTGACATCNGNAGGAGATGCTCCNGNAATGAACGCGGCGATTAGAGCCGTGACGCGTGCGGCTATATTTGCCGGCTACAGAGTATATGGTATTTATAGAGGCTATAAAGGGTTAATCACTGATGAGATACAAGAGTTTTCCACTCAGAATGTCAGCAATATCATTCAGCGCGGAGGCACAATATTAAAGACAGCCCGTTGCAAGGAGTTTGAGACTCCGGAGGGACGTCAATGTGCATACGATGTGTTGCGGCGTCATGAAATAGACGCACTTGTGGTGATAGGTGGAGACGGTTCCCTGACCGGTGCGCGTATTTTCGCCAATGAATTTAATTTTCCGATTATAGGTTTGCCGGGCACAATTGACAACGACCTTTATGGCACGGACTCTACAATCGGCTACGACACAGCATTAAATACTATTATGGATTGTGTCGACAAGATTCGCGACACTGCCACGAGTCATGAACGCCTGTTCTTTATTGAAGTTATGGGACGCGATGCCGGCTTTTTGGCGCTCAATGGAGCAATTGCATCCGGAGCGGAAGCGGCAATTATTCCGGAGATTTCAACTCAGGTCGACCAGTTGGCGGAGTTGATTCAAAACGGTTTCCGCAAATCCAAGAACTCTTCAATTGTATTGGTGGCGGAAAGTCCTGTTACGGGTGGCGCCATGGGTCTGGCACAGCGCGTTAATGAGGAATATCCGGGTTATGATGTTCGCGTTTCGATTTTGGGTCATCTACAGCGTGGAGGAAGTCCAACGGCTTTCGACCGCATCCTTGCTTCCCGTATGGGAGCCGCAGCGATAGATGCTCTCCAGGACGACCAGCGAAATGTTATGATAGGCATCAAGAATGATGAGATTGTGTATGTGCCGTTTACGCGCGCAATTAAAAATGACAAGCCCATCAATAAAGAGCTTCTCGCAACTCTGCGCCGCTTAAGTATTTAAGGGAGTGGAATTGTTAGGAAATATACTCGCCGCTTCGCTAAGCGAGCACGCCACCAAACACACGCGCAAAGAATTAAGAGTTAAAAATTAAGAATTAAGAATTAAAATTAATATTAAGAAATATTTTGTCGGAATAAAAAATTTTTATATCTTTGTAATCACAAGAGATGAGGATATGGATTTCTTATCTCGAAAGGGCGAATACCAGAGTGGCCAAATGGGGCAGACTGTAAATCTGCTGGTTTATACCTTCGGTGGTTCGAATCCATCTTCGCCCACAGATAAAACGACATAACAACTTTTTAGAACAATAGAAGGTGTCTCGGGATGAAACACCTTCTATTATTTTTTAGAGCCTGCCCCATAACATTTGTTATTCGGCAGGCTCTGAGTCTATTTTGAGTCTATTTTGAGTCTATTTTGAGTCTATATGAGTCTATATGAGTCTATTTTGAGTCTATATGAGTCTATTTTGAGTCTATATGAGTCTATTTTGAGTCTATATGAGTCTATTTTGAGTCTATATGAGTCTATTTTGAGTCTATATGAGTCTATTTTGAGAAGTCTATATTACATAAAGCTGAATCGATATACACATCAGCTCCGGCAACTCCCTTCCTGACAACCGCAACCATCTTCGCCATCATGGCAGGAGCCACTTTCACAACCGCAACCGTGTTCGCCTTCGTGACAGTCGCCGCCATGACACCCGCATCCGCAACCGCTGTGCACGGGCTGGAGTTCTTCCGGAGTAGCATCGCGAACTTCCACAATCTCACCTGCATATTTCACGGTCTTTCCGGCAAAAGGATGATTGAAGTCCATTTTTACGTGGTTGTCATCTATTTCCAAAACTCTGCCGAGAATCCGAAATCCTTCAGCGGTCATCATCGGGAGTTCAGCCCCGACTTTTACTTCTTCCGCCAATTCTCCGTCTCTTTCGAAAATCTCTTTTTCAAGCGACACGACATTATCGTCATATCTTTCGCCAAATGCGGCAGCCGGAGGCAAAGTAACTTCAAATTTATCACCTGCAGCCAAATCTTTCATGGCTGCTATCAAGCCGGGCACAACCTCTTGGCTGATGCCATACACCATCTCATCGGGAGCATCTGCTTTTGCTTCGAAAAGAAGTTCTCCATCGGGTTCATTATAAAGTTTATAGGCATATTTAACATATTTGCCCGGTCCTACTTTTTCTATTTTTTCCATTTTTTTGTTTTCCTTTATTTTAGTTTTATTTCTTTATCTGTCTGTCTGTTTTTAATCAGCCGGCATCTCATCCGGAGAGAGAATTGTTTCAGGCGCGGAAGGTTCCTGGTCGGTATTCTTTTCAACACTTTCCGGGTGTTTCAATTCATATTGTTCCGTTAAAGGACCCACATTGAAATAGAAGCCATCCACCGGTTTCCTGATTTTTCGTCCTGAATTCGGATCAGGTGTGACTGAGATATAATCTATTCCATCCGCCGGGAAATCCACGGCAGTCGGAGAGTAGCCCAGAAGTTGAATCATATTATACTCGTGCATGGGATAAATCACAAAAAAAGCATTTTCAATATTTTCTCCCGAGCCGGTAGATTTAATTGCTCCGAGAATATTTTCCAGTCTATATTCCCAGATTTTGGCTTTCATAATGTTGCCCATCTCTTTCGAGGCATGCACGAGAATCGACATCTGTCTCAAATCAAAGGGATTGTCTTTGAGCGAAAGTTCTGTTACGGTGGAGAGTTCCCTCAATTGTCGTTTATAAGCATTTTTCAAGCGTTCTTTCTGCTTTTCTGCTTCATGACCTGATAATTGATTTGCTTTAATCAATTTATTGAGAGAATCAGATTGCGCAGTCAGACGCATTTTTGTGGCTGTCGTAATCTCGAGCAGAGAATCTGTCTGATGGTTATAGGGAGATGTGCGATAGGGGTCATAATCTTCCTGAAAAAGATAGCCTAAATATAGATTTCTATATTGTTCCTTACTCATGGATGTGTCATTTCTATTGAAATTTTTCATCAGGGTAGGGAAATAAAATTCACTTTTCGGGTCGCGGGTGATTTCAGAAATTTTTGCAAAATCAGGTTTCTCCACCACAATTTTTCTTGCATTTTTATCTTTAGGGGCAGCCGGAGCAGCATCAACATTAAATAATATTGCGAAGAGGGAGAGCAGAAGACCTATTTTAGCAAATTGAAATTTCATAAAGTCGATAGAATTACATGGTTAAGTGTCCGGCAATGAGGATTACCGCTACGATTCCCAATTGAGCCACCGTGATTAGAATTGGAAAGCCTTTAGCCAAAAGATAGCGGAAGAAATTTCCGGAAGCCGGGGCAACAGCCTTTCCGTCAGGAGTATTTGAGAAAAGAATCATTCCTAAGATTATGCCGGCGACAGTGGCTATGATCATTATGGCGTATAATAATTGCAGAGATGTTGATAGAGAGAATCCGAGCAACCCCAATGCCATCCCTGTCAGTGCGCCTATAGTCATATATCCTACCCCGCGACTCTGCTGGCGTATTGCAGGATTTTGCAAGATTACTATGAGCATCACCACAATGGTTATCGTGAGCCACGAGATTGTCAATGGTGTGGATAAAGGCACAATCGGATATCCGCCAAACTTGGCGAAACTGATAATAAGCATTGCGCAATAAGACAAAGCCGGGGCAATCAAAATTTTGCGCGGCAAGGCAGCCAAGGCGCCGAGCCATAAAAGGATACTCAATATAATAAGGAAGATAGCCATAACCTAAGAAATTTATTGATTCAATTTTTCAATGTCTCATATATATTATAACGCAAAAACGGGGAATAATATTTATCAATGAGGATTGAAAAATCTGTCAATATGAAAAATTGAAGCAAAAATCGTTCCTGTTTTCTATTATTTCTTTATTGTAGGATAAGCCACGCGTGTATGATAAATTGTGGCAAGGCGTTTTTTAAAGGTTTCCTTAATTTTGGCTATATCAGCGAAAGTCAGAGGGGATTCTGCAAGGAGTCCGTCGGCAATCTGGGTATCGATAATTTTATCTACAAGGTTGTCGATTTCCTCTTTGCTATATTCTTTCAGGCTTCGCGATGCAGCCTCGACACTGTCAGCCATCATCAATATAGCGGTCTCTTTTGACTGAGGATTCGGTCCGGGATATTGGAAAAGTGACTTATCGATTTCCTCACCTTCTGCAGCATTATTGACGGCAGTGTTATAAAAATATTTTGCCAGCCCTCTGCCGTGATGTTCGGTAATAAAATTCTTAATAACCTGAGGGAGTTTAGCCTTATTAGCCAGAGTAAGTCCGTTGGTTACGTGTGAAATAATCTTATGAGCGGAAGTTTCAGGATTCAATCCGGCATGAGGATTGATGCCATGTTGATTTTCAGTAAAGAAAATCGGGCTCTCCAATTTTCCTATGTCATGATATAGGGCGCCCGTTCTGACGAGTTGAGTGTTTGCTCCAATAGCGCGTGCTCCTTCAGCAGCGAGAGTTGATACTTGCATGGCATGTTGGAAAGTGCCGGGAGCCTCTTCAGCCAATCGGCGCAGAAGGGGATTGTTAATGTCTGAAAGTTCCACCAACGTTACCATTGATGTGAATCCGAAGCATTTTTCGATCACAAGAATCAGGACGTAAGCAAACGAAAGGATAAGGGAATTGAAGACAAAGAAGAGGAGGATACGCCAAGAGAAATTCATCAGATTCCCGTCTAAAGCGAGACATAAGACTGTGTATAGGAGGGAATAGACGAGTAGAGTCACAAAAGCTGTGCGTAGCAATTGGCTTCGCTTTGAAAGATGATTTATGGAAAAAGTGGCTGCAAAACCGGCTGTGACTTCAAGCACAATGAATTGGAATTGATAAGTTGCCACCAATGCCATGATGAGCACCGAGACGAAGAGAGAAAAAATAGCGGTGCGCGAATCGAAGAATACCATTATAATCACCGGAATTGCGGCAAAGGGCATCAGATATAAAGCCGTCGGACTCCATTCCAAAACCAGAGTAGCTATCACCAGGAAAAGAGTAATGAAGGTCATCAGGAAAGTAATCTTTTGAGCGTCATTAAAGAAATCTTTTCTGTATAACCCAAGGAAAATATAGAGAATAAGGAAGCAGATGAGGATATACAGTCCCTGACCAATATAAAAATAATAGTGTGTCGTGTCCTCTTTCTGGCGAGACGCGAGCATGTCAAGATATGTATTCAGATTGGTGAAAATCTGCTGGTTTATAATTTCGCCTCTGTCTACGATGCGTTGACCTTTCTTAATCACACCGAGAGCACCATTCACATCAATCAGTTCCTGATTACGGTATTTAGAATCGTTGACAGTGTCGAGTAACACATCAGGGGTTATGACGGCATTTAAGTTTCTTGCCAAAGATGCTTTCAGTTCGCCCCGTTGAATTCCGAATGTGGCGGAATAAGCTGAATCAAGATAATCGAAAGCCTCCTTTGGCGTGAAGAAAGAAGCTCCTTCGTATGTCCGGATTATATCTNGTGAANTTTTATNATCNTTTGTGACGGTGCGNATCNTGNTGTTGTTGCCGTTATGAATTTTTGAATAGAGGTCGGAGTTTGCAATTCCTCGTTGATAAATTTCCCGAAGAAGACCGGAAATGACATTAATCTCTTTGGGGGATATATCAGTATGGGTGGCGTTGACGAATCGAGTAATATTCTCTTCTCCAATCAAATCATTTTTGACGGCAAAGGGTATAAAATTAGCTTCAATACTATCTTTCATGCGATTGATTGAAGCGGAATCGCGCAATATAGGAGTATCGAAATCGGCAGTCAGCAGGGGATACTTCCAAGGCTGATTCAGGTCGTAATTGTAAGATTGTTGTCCGGCGCGAGGCACAATTAAAAGAATCACTGCTGTGGCGGCAATCAGGAGCCCGGTGCGGATTAAATTTATTTTAGAGAATATTTTTTTCATTGAATATGTTATTGACAGTATTATGTTCTTGTTGCTTTATTAATCCCGAGAGATTAAGGGTTAATTACTCTGGTGACTTTGGTTACGTCAGCCACTTTCCTCAAACCCTGGCACACCCGTCGCAACGCATGTCCGGAATCCGTCTTCACCGAAATCTGGCAATCGAAAATATCACCTTGAGTTTCGATATTAAGAGATTTAACAGCGATTTTGCGATTTCTTGAGGTTTGATGCACTATATCCTCCAACATTCCTTGCCGATCTTTCCCACGGATGATGATTTTAGCCATAAAAGGTTGGATAGGTTGCTTCTCATCAGCATTTTCCCCGGAAGTTTGATCCGTTTTAACGGAGGTTTTCTTGCGCAGAAAAGTTCTTAAGCGGTTGTGGGCTTTAGCAGTATTGCAATAATTGATCCAATCCGGAGCCGGATTTTGTTTTGAGGAAGTAATAATTTCCACTTGGTCGCCTGACTCCAAAACTTGGCTGAGAGGCACCAATCGCCGGTTGATTTTCCCCGCGACACAATGATAGCCCAAATGAGAATGTACGGCGAAAGCCATGTCGAGCACTGTGGAGCCTGAGGGGAGAGGGATTAAATCCCCTTTCGGAGTGAAGACATATATTTCGCGTGAATAAAGTGAGAGTTTGATAGTGTCAAAGAAGTCAATGGCATTCGGCTCGGGATGAGCGAGGATATCCTTAATCGTGTTCATCCAGGAGTCAAGTTCCGATTGTTTGGATTCATCTGAATCACCCGCTTTATATTTCCAATGGGCGGCATAGCCGAGTTCGGCTATCTCATCCATTTTCTTGGAGCGTATCTGCACTTCAATCCATTTTCCGCCTGGACCCATCGCGGTCAGATGCAGAGCGCGATATCCGTTAGCTTTGGGAGTTGATGTCCAGTCGCGCAATCGGTCGGGGTGAACCGTATGCCCTTCCGTGAAGAATGTATATATTTCCCAGCAGCGCAATTTTTCAAGTGCATCATCCTCATTTTCAAAGATTACTCTTACGGCATAGATGTCGTAAACTTCTTCGAAGGGAACCCCTTTCTTCTGCATCTTATTGAAAATGCTGTAAGCGGATTTAACGCGTGCTTTAATTTCATATTTATATCCGGCGGCATCGAGTTTTTTTCTTACAGGATTGACGAAATCCTCCACTATTTTTTGACGCTCCGCTTCGCTGTCTTCAATCTTGGATTTAATCTCTTTATAAATTTGAGGATGCTCATAACGAAAGGCGAGTTCTTCAAGTTCTGTCTTTATTTTGAAGAGACCTAAACGATGAGCCAAGGGAGCGTATACATAGAGGGTTTCATCGGCAATTTTCAATTGTTTTTCAGGTCGCAGTGCGGAGAGAGTCCGCATATTGTGAAGGCGGTCTGCCATTTTCACGAGCACAACCCTGACGTCGGTAGACATCGAGAGGAGGAGTTTTCGGAAATTTTCTGCCTGCACTGAAGCTCGTGCCGCTAAAATGCCCCCTGATATCTTAGTGAGTCCTTCCACGATTGAAGCGATTTTCGTGCCGAAAGCCGCCAGGATATCATCGTGAGTATAATCAGTATCTTCCACAACGTCGTGGAGCAGGGCAGCGCAGATGGATGTGGAGCCGAGACCCAATTCCTCCACCACGATTCTTGCCACGGCGATTGGATGCAGGATATAAGGCTCGCCGCTTCGCCGTCGGGCTCCATGATGAGCGTTTTTGGCAAAGCGAAAAGCTTTTTCAATTATTTCCACCTTTCTTCGATGGTTGCTTTTCAGATAGACATTCAGCAGACCCCGAAAGGCTTCATTAATCAGATTTTCATCCTGAATTTCCTGTGGAGAAAGGTTTTTCTGCATAGTTACAAATTTACGGCATTTTTTTCAGAAAAACAAAATGGAATTAAAGGGAAGAGGGGAGAAAAAATATCCGGGCGTCATCCCGACGTCCGGATAAATTCCTCCGCGTGAGTTGCAGATCGCGGAGTGATAGAAATTACTAATGTATATAACCCAAAATTTAGACAATTCATGTTTTCCGGTATTTTAAAAATTGAGAGGGCTATACCCTGAGGAAAAAGCATAGATAATTGCCTTGAGGGGTTGCCCTCTCTTGATTCAGGCAATAGTAAAACGTTGAATATTATGTAAATATTAGTTCAAAAAAGTTAAATAAATATAAAGATGGCGCTAAATGCCGAAAGCCGGCAAATAGCGCCATCTCCGATGGCAATGTCACACGCGAAGGTGTGTTAATTTCTTACTATGACTTTAATANCTNTCGCTCCTGAACGCACTATGTAAAGCCCGGAGGGGAGAGCTACGTGAGCGGAAGTTGCCTTTGCATTCTCATAACGCAAGATTCCTTGAAGGTCATACACGGCAATTCCTTCAGCAGAACTGTTTACCACCAATTCTCCATCGGAAGAGTAAGCTATCAAAGCTACATTTCCCGGGTCAGCCTCAATGGATTCTACGGCTGAAACGTTTTTATTCACCAGGCATACGAAAGAGTTTGCAGGAACTGTAACGGTGCCTTCCGCTGCATTGAAGTTAGGTGTTGTATCTTTTGAGATAGCTGCAACTGAATAGTCGGAGTTATTTGCAGATGCGAAATTAACTTTGATGGTAAGCTCCTTATCTGTAGTCGGGTTGATGGCGCAGACGAGATTCTTATTTCCTGCTGATGCGGTGATAGTGCGACCTGTTGCCCATCCACCCGTNCNTGCATTGTAAGTGGCATTCTCAGACGAAGAGGTCGGGGTTGGCAAGGCGGNNGTGGATGAGATTTGCANAGTTTTCCATCAAAGCCTTATTGTCCGGATCGTTAAGGAGATTCCAGTTTACAATTTTCGGGTCTACGTTATTGCCGCCGTCAGAATTTTTGGTTGATTGCGCGTTGCCCATTTCAGAGAATTGCCATATCATGTGAGCGCCCGGCACGAGAATCATCTGAGCGGCTGCGGAGCCGAGTCGGCGGCAAGCGGCTGCATGGTCGTTTTTGATTGCAGCTACTCCGGACTTCTCCTGTTNGTNTGCCAGTCGTTGCTCATCNTGNGATTCAAGATAAGNCACTGTTGAGCCCCAAGTGCNNGAATCAGATTTNGCATTCANTCTCATAAGGGAAGAGCTTGAAGAAATTCCTTTTGCATATTGGCAACCTGCATGATTCACATTTGCCCAGTTGAGCATACCTGTTGCAGCCATTTCATTCTCTTCTTTAGCCCCGGCAAGATTTTCATTGATGAAATAAGCGTTCGGGTTAATTTCATTCATTGCCTCCTGGATTGCGCGCATGTTTGCCACTCTCGAAGAGTTGTAGGCTTCTGTGGCAGAGGATCCGTTGTTGNCGTATGAGTTGTTGTTGCCAAGNCCTTTCACGAGGTCAAAGCGATAGCNATCGACGTGATATTCAGTCATCCAGTATTTCACTACATCTTTCNATTGCTGGCGGATAAGGGGGTGACCTTGATTAATATCGTTCAAAACGCTGTAGGCGTGTGGAGCATCCGCGTTATACATCGGGTTGGAGCCTACGGGATACATGCGATACCACGGGTGTTGCCAGTCTGTTTGATTGAACACCATGTCAAGCACGACTGCAATGCCGTTTTCGTGGCAAGTGTTGATAAAGTTTTTGTAATCATCAGGAGTTCCGTAAGCCTTATCGGGGGCGAAATAGAAATTCGGGTTATAACCCCATGAGATGTTGCCGTTAAATTCGTTGATTGGAAGAAGCTCAATGACGTTGACACCAAGTTCCTTGAGATACGGGATTTTCTCAAGGGCTTTGTTCACTGTGCCGTTGCCGGCTGCTTTACCTTCAGTTCCGGTGAAATCGCGCAGGAGCAATTCATAAATCACGATATCGGTTTTTGCCGGAGCCTTGAAATCTTTGTCGGTCCAGTTGAAGTCGTTGATATTCTCTTGATAAACTGCAAGGAAAGTTGAAGCGGGTACTTTTCCTGTAGGAAATGCCGGAAGGTCGGGATATACATCCTTAGGGATATACTTGTCATTAGAGGGGTCGAGCACGAGTTTTGCGTAAGGATCACCCACATTGTAAGCTCCGCCGTCGACACTATAATAATAGAAGTATTGTGAAGTCTTGTCGAGACCTGCTACTGAAGTCCAGAAATAGCGTTGACCGTCATAATCCTGTAGATACATGGATTGATAGGGGGTGTCCTTCTCATAGTCGTTCCATGAGCCTACGAGTTGCACATTCTCTTTATCGGGAGCGGCAAGGCAGAAGAGCACATTTCCGGAAGCGTCTCTGTGCGCGCCCATTTTAGGCACTCCTCCGGGATAATCTTTCTGTTCGGCAGAATTGACATATCTTACAGTCTTACCTGTAGAAATGTTTTTTGTAGAGCCGTCTACATTGAGGTTGCCATAAATAAGATAGGAGCCGGGACCCGGGAAAGTATATTCTGCCTCAATTTTTGAAGCGCCGAAAGCCTCAGCAACGGCAACGCCGTTGACAGCAATCCAGATGCGGTCGGTAGGGCGATTGGCTGAATAAGAGATGAAGACGCTCTTGTCTTTTTCGGTATAGGTTAATTTATCCGGAGTCATTGTGAAGGTTGTCTGCAGAGCAGTTGAGATAACCGGAACAATGATATCCTTGTCGCCGGCTGCTTTGCCGGTTTTTGACCCGTTGGAGTTTCTGAAAACGAATACGAGGTCTTTAATCACTTCGTTAGCGTTGGTGACGCCGTAGAAAGTTTTGATATTTCCGATTTCGAGNTTATAGAGGTTAGGCGAAACGTAGGTCATCTTATATTTTGCCAGGTTCTTGCTCCAATCAGTGGAATATTTCNAGTCTGATTCATCTTTTGAAGAGGCTGTGAGAAGACCTGTGTGAGCATAAATTGCAGTAGNTTNAGTTTGATTGGCAAGCCCTTTACTTCCTTGATCGGCATGGAAGTAAATCACTACGTTTTCGCTGTTGTCATAGAGCGGATCGGGCTCGTAGGTAACTACTTGGGCTGATGCGCCGGCTGCAAAAGCCGCGAGCATTCCCCAAAGAATGAAAAGTTTTGATTTAAACATCTGATATTATATTTTAAGATTATTATTCCAGTTGCTATTGAATATATACAGTGTAGATGTAAAATTATAAAAAAATGCTGAATTATTCAACATTTGATAGTTGAAAAAACATTCTGCTTCCTTGCGGATAATTTCAATTACTTACCGCCGCGCTTATTATTTGCCGGGCGCATTATCGTTTTTTATATGCACCGGGAGATTCTCTTCAAACTCCTTGTCGACTTTCTCTTCGCGTGCTTCGTAAGCATCCACGATTCTTTGCACGAGCGGATGGCGCACAATATCTTTCTTCACATATTCTATAATTCCGATCCCTTTCACTCCGCGAAGAATTTTCAGCGCTTGCATCAGACCTGACTGCACGCTTCGTGGGAGGTCAATCTGAGTGGCATCACCCGTCACAATCATTTTTGCGTTGACACCGAGGCGCGTCAGAAACATCTTCATCTGATGCTTGGTGGTGTTTTGCGCTTCGTCAAGAATAATCACGGCATCGTTGAGAGTGCGTCCGCGCATAAAGGCGAGTGGGGCAATCTGAATTGTGTCAGACTCCATATATTNTTTCAATTTCACTGCGGGAAGCATATCCTCCANAGCGTCATATAGAGGACGTAAATATGGATCAATCNTATNCTTCATGTCGCCGGGAAGGAATCCGAGTTTTTCACCGGCTTCCACTGNAGNGCGCGACAGGATAATCCGCTTGCACGCTTTATTCTTCAGAGCCGCCACAGCGAGGGCTATGGCAATATAGGTTTTACCCGTTCCCGCGGGTCCGAGAGCAAAGGTGAGGTCATTCTCTTCAAAAGATTTCACCATCTTTGCCTGATTGGCATTACGCGGAGCTATCGGGCGCCCGTTCTGTCCGAAGATAATCACCCCTTCCGAATTCACCTCTTTCGGCGGCTGCCCTTTGATAATGTCGATTATGGCTTCATCGGTAAGTTTATTATATTTAGCGGCGTATGCCTCTATCGCTTTAATCTNGCGCTCAAACTCAGCCGTTTCCGNATCTTCACCCACTACTTTGATGACACTGCCGCGAGCTGCCATCCTCAACTTCGGGANGAGGTTGNGGATGAGATTGNTNTTTGAATTGTTNACTCCGTAGAAGGTTGGCNAATCAATGCCGTCAACTATAACGGTTCTTTCTATCACTTTATTACTATCTATATTTTTTATCCTACTGCTCCTTCGAGAGTAATTTGCAGAAGTTTCTGGGCTTCTACGGCAAATTCCATCGGGAGTTTATTCATAACCTCTTTTGCATAGCCGCTGACTATGAGTCCTACCGCTTCCTCCATCGGGATTCCACGCTGGAGACAATAAAAGAGTTGCTCTTCATTTATTTTTGAAGTTGTGGCTTCATGTTCNGNCATACTCTCTTTGTTTNTGACATCTATGTANGGGAATGTGTGAGCNNCACATTCGGAGCCTATCAGCAGGGAATCACACTGGGTGAAATTTCTGCATCCGGAGGCATTCTTGTCAATTCTCACGAGTCCGCGATATGAATTTTGCGACTTACCGAGAGATATACCTTTACTTACAATCGTGCTTCGGGAATTTTTGCCGATATGAATCATCTTGGTGCCGGTGTCGGCTTGCTGATAATTGTTGGTGACGGCAACGGAATAGAACTCTCCGATTGACTCATCCCCTTTGAGTATGCAGGAGGGATATTTCCAAGTTATCGCAGAGCCGGTCTCCACCTGAGTCCAGGATATTTTGGATCGGTGTCCCCGGCAGAGTCCGCGTTTGGTGACGAAATTGTAGATGCCGCCATTCCCCTCTTTGTCGCCGGCATACCAGTTTTGCACCGTGCTGTATTTCACTTCGGCGCGTTCTTCCACTATAATTTCCACTATAGCCGCGTGGAGTTGGTTTTCATCTCTCATGGGGGCAGTGCATCCCTCAAGATAGGAGACGTATGCATCATCATCCGCNACNATCAGGGTGCGTTCAAATTGTCCGGNTCCGNCGGCATTGATGCNGAAGTAGNTTGAAANCTCCATNGGNCATCTTACACCNTTCGGGATATATACGAATGAACCGTCGGAAAAGACTGCGGAGTTAAGAGCGGCATAAAAATTATCGCGATAACTCACTACACTTCCGAGATATTTCCTTACGAGGTCCGGATAATCTTTCACTGCTTCGGAGAAGCTACAGAATATCACTCCGAGTTCGGCGAGTTTTTCGCGATGAGTGGTCTTGACACTGACTGAGTCCATCACTGCATCAACGGCTACTCCCGACAATACTTTCTGCTCGTCGAGCGAGATGCCGAGTTTGTTGAATGTTTCAAGCAATTCCGGGTCTACTTCGTCAAGGCTCTTTTTAGCTTCCTTCTTTTTAGGGGCAGCATAATAGGAAATAGCCTGGAAGTCGATAGGGGGAATATTAAGGTGTGCCCAATGCGGAGGGGTCAAGGTTTCCCAATAGCGGAAAGCTTTGAGTCGGAAATCGAGGAGCCATTCCGGTTCTCCTTTGAGTTTAGAAATGAGTCTTACGGTCTCTTCCGAGATGCCGGGAGGGACTATTTCGGTATCAATATCAGATGTGAAACCGTAGTTATATTCGGCATTAGCCGCCTCGTCAAGGAGTTCTTGCGAGGTAAGTTTTTCATTTTGACCTTTTCTTTCCATATAGTTATTACACAAAAATAGTCAAAATGTTTGAGATATTGATAAAAAATCCCGAGAAAAGTTATTAAGATTTATTTGACTAATCAGTCTGATAAGAATAAAAAAGGAGAGGCTGCCTGAGCGATTCAAGCAGCCTCCATAAGGTTTAGTTTAGTGTTATATTATTTTACAACAACTTTAGAAGCTTTGCCACCTTTAACTACAACATAGATACCGTTTGCGGGGTTAGCAACTTTCACACCTTGGAGAGTGTAATAAACTGCTTCACCTTCTTCAGCAACTGCTACTTCAGCAACACCTGTTGCGTCATACCATTCAGGAACGTAAGTTTTGTCGTTGCTCAATTCAACGTAGTTAGCGCCTTCACCTTCGAGGTCGAGCACCAACCAGATAACACCGTTGAAATCTGCATCAAGAGTCATGTTAGCAGGGTTGCCACCATTGAATACTTCGTAAGCTGCTTCCAAAGCAACTGTGTCACCGCTACCACCGATGTTGTAAGCATTCCAGTCAGCATCAGCAATTTTGAATTCGTCAGCAGTAGTGATTGCTTGGTCATCAGCGCAAACGAATTTCCAAACGTTGCCGCCGAGGTCTTCCATTTTCCAAGCGTCATCAGCGCCCCAACCGTTCATGCCGCCACGGAGATAGATAGCTGTCGGACCTGTGGGTTTGGGAGTGTTAGTTGTAAGAGTGATAGTTGAGAGGTCAGCTGCTACAACGATTTTGTAATCACCTTTCCAGGGGCATGCGATGTTAGCTTCCCAGGGAGTTTCCAAAGCAACTGTCACACCTTGCTCTTCACCATAGTTGCAACCATAGCAACCAGCGTTGAAATCTTCCCAAGAACCGGCTGCAGTTGAAAGTTTGAATTGAGTCAAGTTGGTAATTTCCAAAACGTATTCTCCACCTACGAGTTGGAATTCATCGGGAGTTTCAGCGTTCCATTCGCCGTTAGTGAAATCACCTGCACCAGCGATGTAAAGTGTTTGTGCATTTGCTGCCACTGCGAAAAGAGCGGCTGCTGCGAAAGCGTAAATTTTCTTCATACTGAAGTTAGATTTAATTGGTTAAACAAATAATTATTTAGTTAAAATCAGTTTCTCTACTTTTGAGTTTTTCGGCTTTTTATTCAGCATAAATTTCAATATTTACCTCTACATCAGCCTGAATATTTTGCTGTTCAGCCTAAAATCGCAGTAAAATTAGATATTTTTTTTAATATTCACAAATTTTTTCTAAAAATTATAATAAAACTAAAAAAAATTAGTTGCAGGCTCCATTGCAATTTAATGTCAAATCTATAAGACTTGATCGGTTCTTGCAATTTCGCAAAGCGAGTTTCATTTAAAATTTTAATGGTCAAAAAGAAAATCATTCAATAATGCAAGAGAGGCTACCCTTACGGGCAGCCTCTCAATTATATTTTCCGAATGATTAATTAGTTTTTCGGAGTTAAGGTCATTACGTAAGGCACGTTAGAGAAGTCAATCTGAACATCATACTTACCTGCCTTCGGAGTCATCGGTTCGCCCATCCATTCGAGGTTGTAGACGAGTTTGCCGGTGTTGTCGGGTACAGCAGTGCCACCGAAGAAATAATTATCCTCAATGTTGGCATTAACTTTGATATTACCCTTGATTTCAACATCTGTAGCTGTCCAACCCTTGAGGTCAGACTTGGTGTTGGTCAAAGTTGCTTTTTCTGCACCGAGTGATACATTCCAGCCGTTAGAAGAACTGATAATGCTCAAAGTTTCGAGAGCCTTAAGATTATAAGTCTTCTTAAGCATATTCACCTCAGTATAATAGAGACATACTCTCTTCACGGGAGCTACGAGATAAGATGTCTTCAAATCGGTTGTTGAAGAATACAATTCCATGTCGCCAAGAGTCTCATAACCGTTAGTGGTTACTGTGCCGTTTTCATCGAGTTTGAACATTTGACCCGATTTCTTATCCGGTTGCAAGTAGAGAGTCCATTGTTGGTTAAGAGCGGTTACACCTGTGTAATGCACATAGTCATTAGTGTAAAGGTTCATAGCCTTACCGGGATTAACTACACCATAAGAGGGATATAATACATTGACGGCAGGATTGATTTCGTAAGACATCAGATCCATGTTGATAGTGATGATTACGTCACCTGTCAGCGGAGATACACCCGGGTCGTAAGAATCGCCGAGTTTGCCGCTCAATTGGTCTTCAGCCGGGTTAGCACCGAATACGACACCTGATTGAGCATCTACAGTTGAAGCGGGAGCTACAAACCAAGAGAAGGATGTGCCTGTAGGAATGTCAACCTTAACACGGAATTGAGGATTGTCGTAGGGTGAAACATTACCTTCAGTGTTTACAAATTGATAAGTCTGAGTGTAGTCCGGTTCACCTGTTGCGGGATTGCAAACCACGAGATAGTAAGCATCCTCAATTTCAGTAGCGGGATTCAGAGTTGTGATTCTATATACGCAGGGGGAGTAAGCACCGTCAATTCCGCCGAGGCGAAGCTTAGTGTTGCCGAGTTCTGCGTAAGCCACATAGCGAGCATTTACGTGATATGTGCCCGGCTCTTTAGTGAGGGCAGTCTGGACGCCTGCATTCAGATTGTCGGGGTTCACATAAATTGTTTTGCCTTGAATTGTAGTGGGCACCAAAGCGGTTTTGGTGAAAGTGTCATCAGAAGCGACTTCCATATACACTACGAAATTGTATTGTTCGGGGAAGTTCACCAATTTATCGACTGTAGCGACGGGGAGTTGTGCCATTTCCTCATTGGCTTTCACAAGGTCAAGCTGACCGGCAATGGGTTTAATCTCAACATCCACGTCAGTCAAATATCCCTCAGGTTCGGGGAAGCTTTGGCCGGGAGGATTGGGGAGGTCATAGTCGCAAGCCGCCAAACCGAGAACCAGAGCTATTGCTGATATGAATTTTATAGTTTTCATAGTTGTTTGCTAAAGTTTTTGTTGTTTAGGGATATGGAGTTTTAAGTCAAACTCCATAACCCTGTATAAACATTGAATCAATTAATTCTCTTTAGGTTCAAAAGTCGGTGTGCGACCATCGAAGGTTACATTATAGTTGCCTACTTTGAAGTAAACAAAACCGTTAGGAACGTCTACAACCATTGTGCAAGGAGTGTTTTCAGTAACGAAGATACCCCAGTTGCCAAGACCCTGTTCGATAATCTTGCCTTCATAACCGTTATCTGATTCTGCTTCAGTTGTAATCTTTTCACAATAGAAGTCAGCCTGATTAGAGCCAAGAGATGCGTCGGGGCTCCATCCGAGAAGCTCGGTGAAGAAGCGGAATTGAGCGCATTGGTTGGGATCATCAGAATTAGCGGTAGCAGGATTCTTGGCATCATCTTTAGCCACGAGGTTGAATACACCGACATAGAGTTTTTCGCCAATCATATCAGCGGGTTCATAAAGCACCCAGTTAGCAAGATAAGCATCCATGTTAGCGGCGGCAGGTCCGGTAAATCCGTTGACTTCTCCTGTCTCGATGTTTTGAACATCACCGCAGACATACAACCAACCCGGTTTTTCCACGGCATATTTAATCCATACATTGTCGTAAGAGACGATGTTGTCGCTAACGATTTGAGAACCTTCGATGCCGGGGATTTCGCAGACAGCTTTGAAATAAACTTTGAAAGCCTGATTNCCATAACCCTCTTCATTAAAGATTTCTTCATCTGTTACGCCGAGAAGTTTATTGACAGCCACACCCAGGTCATAGGTCTTGATAGCCATATTTGCGCTGTTGGGAGTGGTGTTGTTAAGAGCAATCCATTTAGATGCTTCAGCTTCGGGATTAAGAGAGACTAAGGCAGTATATTGACACACTGCTGAGTATCCGTAATCCGGCTGATTGCAGAAAATGTTGAAAGTGGAGTTGTCCAGCATGTCATCAGCGGTGCACAACGCCTGATATTTAAGTGCGGGTTCGTTGATATAGAACGAAGTGGGCTCCATGTACTCTGGTCTGTCTTCCTGCTTACAGGAAGTAGCGCCGAGCACCATAGCTGCCATCGCACATATTATAGATAATTTTTTCATTTTTTAGTCAGATTTTAGTCAGATTAATAACCGGTTGTCTGCTCAAAATTAGAAGCGCTCATCACACGTGAAGGAATCGGGTAGAGTTTTGTGTAAGCCGGGAGGTTAGTGCCGCTTCTTACGCCACCTTTCCATTCCCAGTTATAACCTGAACACCAGAGATTCCAACGGATAAGGTCAGTTCTTCTTACGTTCTCCTGATAGAGTTCGCGGCAACGCTCTTCCTGAAGTTCTTTCATAGAGAGAGTCTTCAGCAAGTGTCCGCCGGGATTACCTGCGTATGCACGGGTGATGATATGATTTACATATTCAGTTGCCTCGGCATTAGAACCGCCGCCACCATTAAGGATAGCTTCAGCTGCAGTAAGATAGATTTCAGCAAGACGGATTGCTGCGTAGTCACCGTCAGCGTTACCGATTTGTGTGGGAGACTCTGCATAGTTGATAGTGCCGTCGTCGTTATATGCCCAGTTAGAATATTTCACTGCGAGATAGCCGTTGTTGCCCCAATCGTCGCCCACGAGAGATTCATTTTCGATATTGAAGCCGTGTTTAGCAGTTTGCCAGAGGCTCACGCGGCGGTCGTCACTTTCAGTCTTCTGATAGTCATTCCAGTCAAATTTGCTTACGAAAGATTTGCGTGCAACCATACATTTCCAACCNNCANCCAANTTATACCAGTCTTGTGCGACATAACCCTTGAGGGTAGGATTGAAAGAATAAGGAGTGCCGTTCATAACCTCATTGCAGATAGTTTTCCAGCTCTCTTTGGAGTCATCAGCTGTCTTTTTATAGTCTTCAGCAGCTTTGTCGTAAGCGGCTTGGTCTTCAGCAGTTGCAATGTAGTAGTATTGAAGCACGACCTTCTCTGCCTCCTCGTCATTCATATCGGGGAGTTCGATTTTGCCATTCAGAGCTTTATCGGTAGTAATTGTCGGTTTCTTCATTGTAACCTCGACAGCATTCGTTCCGATCCAGCCGGCGATAAGGAAGCCTGCACCTGAGTAAGAGTTCAAGTGTTGTTCGCTACCTACGATAGGCCAGATGATTTCATTGACGGGGCTACCTGCATTGNCGAGAGCATATTTGCGGTTGTTAGCTCCGAAGAGGGCGTNGTAGCTGTAGACAAGTCCATTGCCGTATGTGCCACCTTTGCCGAGACGGTCGATAATGTTCTTACAGTGACTGTAGCATTTTTGCCATGCGGGAGTTCCTGTGAAAACTTCAGCGTTCAGATAGATTTTGGCAAGGATTGCTTCAGCAGCATCAAGACCTACGAAGCCGTAGTGAGGAACTTGGTTTGAGCCATATTCAGCCACTACACTTTCCAATTTAGAAGTTACGTTAGCGTAAACTTCCTTACGTGAGAGCTGTGGAGGGAATGAACCTACCGGAGTTGACTCATCGGCATAGGGGATTNTGTNGTAGAAAGAGAGCATGTAGTAGTAGCATGCGCCCCAAAGGATTTTAGCTTGACGCACATAATCTTTTGCTCTTGCTTCGCCGGCAGCATCAAGGTTGAAGTAACCTTCGTTGACTTTGCTGATGAATTGGTTGCAGAGAGTGATGTTGATGATCAAGCGGGAGTAGAAGCCGTAGAGCGCGCCTTGCGCCACATTGGGAAGACCATTGTTTAATGTACCATAGTCTGCATAGTCCCAAAGCCATGATGCTTCGTCAGTCGGGATTTCTTCGGCAATGAACATTGCGCGTTGGAAAGCAGCCATACCGCCGTCGAAGCCTGACACGGGGCTGTTGCCGTTAGCTCCATAAGTGGAGAAGTTCAAATAGATGTCAGCGAAGACAGCGTCCATATCGTTAGCCACGTCGGTGAGCTGTCTTGGATCTTGAGGTTCAAGGTCAAGGTCGCGAACGCAAGAAGAGAATCCAAAGGCAGTCGCAACAATGCCGAGACTTATTAAAATCTTATTTAATGTTTTCATATTGAAAAAATATTCGAATGAAAAATATTAGAATGTTGCCACGATACCAAGAGAAGTAGTGATCGGACGCGGATACGGGTCGCCCTGCACGCCGCCGAATTCTTCAGGATCGATGCCGGAGAATGTAGTAATCACGAATGGGTTTTGCACAGCTGCGAAGATGCGCAGAGTCAACTTATCCTTGAAAAGGTTGCGGAAAGTATAGCCCAAAGTGATGTTGTCGCAACGCAAGAAACTTGCATTTTCCACGAAATAACTTGAAAGCGGAAGAAGTGTTACGTCACCTTTACCTTCAAACAGGTAAGTATCAGCAAGGAGGTTGCCGAGTTGATATTGAGCGGCAGACACGTTGAAGATACGGGAGTTGCTATATTTCAAGTTATTGTAGCAATAGTTGCCGAGGCTTGCACGCAAAGAGATGCCGAGGTCCCAGTTCTTCCAAGAGAAGTTGTTGTTCCAAGTCATAGTGACTTTCGGGTCTTTGCTGTGATACATGATAAGGTCATCTTCAGTGATTTTGCCGTCTTGGTTCTGGTCGACATACTGACCTTCGATCGGGTCGCCGTTGGAGTCATAAACTTGCTCGTAAACCACGAAAGTTGAAGCGGGTTGACCTACGATATGCCATCCGAGAGTACCGCCTGTGCCTGAGGGAAGACCTATAGCAGAGATACGGGAGTCTGTGCCTTCACCTTGAAGTTTGGTGATTTTGTTTTTGTTCCAGCCGATGTTGAAGCTTGTGTTCCAGATGAAATCGTTAGTAACGACCGGTTTTGCACCGATAGTAACCTCAATACCGATATTTTCCATCTCACCGATATTACGCCATGAGTAGTTGGCTGTATTTGCGGCAGCAGTCGGAACGTATGCCAAAAGGTCGGTGGTCTGTTTGAGATACCAGTCAGCGGCGAGAGTGATTCTATTGTTCATGAAGCCCATGTCAACGCCGACGTTCCATGTAGTGGTTGTTTCCCACTTCAAGTCTTCGTTATAAGCATTCGGATAGAGAACGTTGATCCATTTACCTTCTGTACCTGTCGGGTCAAGATATTGGAAGGGTTNTTNTGACAAAGAGTAAACCGGGAGGTANGGGAAGTATTGACCNTTCAAGTCTTGTTGACCGGTTTGACNCCANCCGANACGGAGTTTGAATTCATCGAGCCATCCGTGAGTGTGCTCCATAAATTTCATATTGTTGATTTTCCAACCGAGAGCTACAGCCGGGAAGAGACCCCAACGATTCTTCTTTGAGAAGTGAGAAGAGCCGTCGTCACGAAGAGTGAATGTGAACAAGTATGTATCATCGAAGATGTAGTTGATACGTCCGTAGAATGAAAGGAGTTGTTCGATATTGCCCCAGTAAAGCATCGGCACATTATTGTAGCGTTGACCAACGTGAGATTGAGTTGCGGGGTCATATTGCAAAGTATATTGACCGCCTGAGTAGATTTGATCCCAGTTGTTGTTGAAGCCCAAAGAAGTCATGACAGTCTCGGAGCGACCATGCCAATCGTGGCGGTTCCAGTCATAACCGAGAGTGATGTCGAAGTCAGACTTGATAACATCAAATTTCTTTTTATAGTTGATATAGAAAGAAAGGAGGGTGTTGCGTTGGAGTTCATACCAGTTATAGCGAGTTGAAGCACCATCTTTGTAGTTGCCGCGCCAAGCCATAATTGAGTTTTCGTTAACAGATGTTTCAGAAGTGTTCTTTGAAACCTGATAACCGAGGTTGNGGTTGANGTGCAACTCGGGAACCCAATGCAAAGCGTAGTCAATCTGGATATTACCAGTTGAGTTGAGGGTTTTGCCGATAGTCTTTTGGTCGTTGAGGAGCTGAACGGGGTTTTCAGAGCCGTTAGTCTCGGGTTGACCTGTAGTCTGGAGGATATTGAAATATCCGTTGTACATGACAGGCATACCGGCTTTAGTAGCGTCGCTCATTGCATAATCCTTATATACGGGATAAACAGGAGCCATACCTACAGCTGTGCCCATAACGCCTGCGGCATTACCGGTGCGCACGTATGATCCTTGTGCGTTAAGGGAGATGCTCAAATGATCGTCGAAGAATTTCGGAGTGAGGTTAAAGCCTACTGTAGTACGCTGCATTGATGAAGTCTTGATGATACCTTGGTTGTTGGTATAAGAAGCATTCACGCGATAGGGGAGGAAACCTACAGTTCCGCCGACACTCAAAGAATAGTCGTGAGAGAAAGATGTGCGGAGCACTTCTTTCTGCCAGTCAGTGTCATAAAGGTTGTTGGCAGTTCCGGGTTCAGCAACTGTTCCGGGCACGGGGTTGGCATAAAGCATTTCGAGTGCGCGATCGTTGCCATATTTTTCCATAAGGTCTACGAATTGAGATGAGTTCATCATCTTCAATGTCTTGCGAGCGGTGTTTACGTGGAAGTTAGCTGCGAAGTTAACTTGCGGACGTCCGCTTGTGCCTTTCTTAGTTGTGATAAGGATGACGCCGTTAGATGCGCGAGAACCGTAGATGGCGGTGGCAGAAGCATCCTTAAGGATTGTCATTGATTCGATGTTTTGCGGGTTAAGCATTGTCAACGCGTTTGTGCCGCCGGCGTTGCTCTGGTTGCTCTGAGGCACACCGTCGATAACGATAAGCGGGTCGTTGGATGCTGACAAAGAAGCACCGCCACGAATACGGATTGTTGCATTTCCCGAGGGGTCACCACCCGAAGTCGTAACGACAACACCCGGGCTTGCACCTACAAGGAGGTCCTGAGCCGATGTTGAGATACCGGCTTCCACATCATCCGGACGGATAATGGCAACGGAGCCTGTGGCATCAGCTTTTTTAACTGAACCATAACCGATTACGACAGTCTCGGAAAGAAGAGTAGCATTCTCTTTAAGCACGATCTGAAGATCGGTCTTTCCATTAACTGCCACATCCATTGGGTCATAGCCTACGTAGCTGACTACGAGAGTAGCGTTGGGCTCTACACTTAACTCAAAATTACCGTCGACGTCGGCGGCTGTGCCGTTGGAAGTGCCCTTTTGCATGATAGTGGCGCCAATCATCGGATCGCCATACTCATCGAGCACCGTACCTTTAACGGTGATTTTTTGAGCTAAAGCCGGAAATGCAAGGGCTAAAGTCATGACGACTGTTACCCATAATTTCCGATTCAGATGAAAACTGTAATTTTTCATGCAGGAATTGATTTAGTTCTACATTAGTTAATATTATTGTTTAATTATCTCTTGTCTGTTTTAAATTTCGGGGTTGAGTCCGGACACAAAAAAAGCCGCACAGCGCTCCTGAGAGCCTGCTGACATTCCGGGTGCGGGGATTCCTATTGGATTCAAGACCATGAGTTTTCCACCTAATTGTCTATAATTCATTTCTTTAAAGAAATGTGGGTATTAGAATCTTCCTCCTATTGCCGAATGTGACGGAGGTTGCAACTGCAAATGTAACAAAAAAAAAGAAATTTTAAGATATTTTTAACATTTATTTTTTTTAGGCAGGTTTGATGGATAAAATGTTCATCCCCTGCCATGATTATCATACGCGCCAGGCTTCATTCACCCTACGGCGAATTGCAATGAAATTCACTATAATGATAAGGATGGTCAATGTCGCTATCAAAAGTGTGCTCCAAAGCAGCGAACCTTTCGCTCCGCCGAGTCCCGAAAGGGGCTCAAGCCAATAAGCACGCAGGAGAAGCATGCCGCATAATGACAAAACCGATGCTATGAGGGTTGCTATGAGTGTCAGTTTCTGATATGGGTGCGCAACTTGAGGAATAGAATAACCCAGCATCAGAAGGGAGTGAATCTTTTTGCGGTTTTTCTCCATCAGCAGANACATGGAGAGTATNAGAATAAATAAGGNTAGNAGAGTAATAAGCGTACCNATGGCAATGATNATGCCGCNGACAATTTTGAGCATAAAGGCGGCTGNGGATGCTNANTTGTCGNCTGCCTGCTCCCATCCTTTNGATTTCAGATATTCCCCTATAGCGGAATCGCCGGGTGAACTGACATCGACTATCAACCGTGAGGGTGTCTCCTCAGACTGATTCATCTCTTCAATAAATGTTTGTGGCACTAAGATTGTGTTGAAACGATTGGAATATCCGGCAATGCGCCCGTAGAAATGTCGGCGTGAAGTTCCGTCAGCGGATATGATGGTCAATTGAAGGGGGAGTCCGCTGAAAAAGGATTCCGACATTTTGGGAAGTCCTGCCGCGCCGGCAAAACCGAAATTATATAGTGCCAAATAGTCTTTGGAGATTATGATTGGTACCTCTTCGCTACCGGCAGACCATGAAAAACCCTCTTTGACATCTAAAAAATCATCGGGCACTGATTCGAAAAACATTGCGGTTGACAGATTGCGTCTGTGGTTTTCTCCTGATTCTTCACCGGCAGAATCATCAGCCATGTCAAGTCCCAGGTTGGCATAAACACGAAAATCAGCACGAGTAAATTTACCGACTTTCTTCACCCATGGCTGCGACTCCAAATCGGCTATATCCTCAGGAGTGAAATCCGGGGAAGCATTCCCCAGTGTGTGGGACGCATCTATAATTTTATTTATTGCAATATATTCAGTCTTTAAGAAAGAATCCTCTTCATTCCAGATGGGGGAGGCATCGAGATAGAATTGGAGTCCTACCCCCATAATGGTGAGACCGATAAGATTGGATATGATGAATCCCGCAATGCGGGCGGGAGAGGTGTTTTTTCTTAGAAGTTTATTAATCATCGGTTAGGAGTCATAAAATACTGAAATCATAATTTTAAGTTCACAGCTGAGTGAAGCAACAGAGGATTCCCTACGGATGTAGAGATAACTCCGGCTTCCCGGCGGAGGGCTTCTTCAGATATGATTGTTGCCGCAATCTCATTATTTGTCGCGTCAAGGTGGCTCACAGGCTCGTCAAGGAGTATAAAATCAAAAGGCATGCAGAGGGCGCGGATGATAGCCAGGCGTTGCTGCTGACCGATTGACATCCTGCCGGCAGGATAGTCGCGGCGGAATGCTATGCCTAGTCTTTCAAGCCATTCATCAATCTGCTTCTCCGTGACCGCATTGGTCAGCGAATTTTTAAGCCTGATGTTTTCAATGCAAGTCAATTCCGGGAAAAGGTCTAATTCTTGAGGAAGATATGCGAGATGTCGGCGTCGCAATTCCTGCCAATCAGATATTTTGAAGTCGGAAGTATTCCTGCCGTTAAAGAGGAGTTTGCCCCGGAAGTCTGTGCGTGCTCCATAGATATATGCCATCAGAGAGGATTTTCCCCCTCCGGAGGGAGCTTCTACAAGATAGTGCTTGCCACGCTCGAAAATGCAATTTGTCGACCAGATTTCAGAATGGGGAATCTCTTCGCCGGCAAATACATTCGGCAGCATATCCTCCAATTCAATTTTTTCAATCTTCATATACCTTATTCAGTGACATCATTCCGATGGAATGAAATTCTCATAACTTGAAGGGGATAGTGACTTTCAGATTCAGAGAGCCGTCGGAGGGTTGAGCGGTTATGATAATGTTTTTCACACCCGGGAGTTTTTCCTGACTTATATTGAATGCAACTCCGAGCCATGCATCTTTGAATTTTTGGGCGGTCTCCTTGACATCCATGCTTCCGTTTCCGTATGCTCCTTTGGAGACATTGATGAGATTTCCATCAATACTTACGGTTCCCAATGCTTGAAGAGCTTGGGCAAGTTGAGCGTTCTGCTTGCCGTTGGTGGCTATGCTGGCGCGATAACCGGCATTCATGATATACATAGGGTTAGAAGTGTCGGTGGATGCTGCAATCGCAATTGTGCCATCAATGGGTGATAGAAGGTCGGAATATGCTTTGGGTAGGGCTCCCCCTGCGGAAGAAGCGACATTAAGCAATTGCTCCACGAGTTTCTCAGATATCGCCACACCTCCTATGACATCGGCATTTCCCCCGAGAGCAGCCACGTTTGCTACATCTATTTTTGACAACTTTAGTTCGCATTTCGAGGGTTTTAGCGTGTTATCAAGTATTTCGAATTCCAATTCAAGTTCATCCTTTTTAAGGTCTGCGGAGCCAACGATATATTTGGGGTTATTGAAAAACATTCCCAAAGCCATGCGTGCCTGTGTCTTTTTTGCAAATCCGAGTCCCGAGGCATCAAAGAGTCCGTCAATGCTGCTCCAGAGAGTGACATCATCATCTGATTTTGCCATTTTTTCAGCATAATCCACAGAATTGAAACTCTCCACTTCAGATAGAGTCATCAGGCGGGCTATTTGATCAGCGGTAATCGCACGACTGATAAAGAGTTTGTCTTCCACAATTCCGAAGCCTTCCTTTTCATAAATGGTGAGTTTTCCGTTTTTCACCACATTCCAGTCTCCCGGCACCTCCTTAAGCAGGACGGTTTTGAATTTTTCAGGGTCTGATAGCAAAGTTATTATAGTAGGTTGTCCCCCTTTCAGAAAGTAGACCGCCATGTCATATCCGAACCCGGAATCTTCTGAAAAGAGGCGTTGAATCTTTTTTTTCAGATCAGCGTCATTTAAAGATATAAGATCTGTGAGTTTTGAGGCATCTTCCACTTTTCCGTCTTTAACTTCCGCGCCGGAGTGTCCGATAACTTTCTTGATATTGCACAGAGCCACTACATCGGCGTCCGCCGGCACGTTTGCAAACAATTGTTTTGCCGTCTCTTCAGAATCGGAAGAGCATGATGATATGATTAACCCAATGAACAGGAGATAAAAGAATTTCAGTGTACGCATATCATGAAATATTTAGAATAATAGTTAATCAGAAATTTTGGAGAATCAGAGTTTGGTGCGGTTGCAGAAGAATTGAATCGGAGATTTTTATTGTATTGTTTGTCAGCGGGTCGGTGTATGAAGCGCCGACAGGCATAATCTCGGAATATCTTTCCGTGTCAAGGTCCATTTCCGAGTCAGTCCCGTTAATTAAGACAATGACTTGTTTGTCGCCGAGTTTACGTTCATAGACGTATGCGCAATTGATAGGCATAAAATGTTTCAGAGAGCCTTCGGCGATAACATCGTTAGCCACATCGCGCCGCCATTTGAGAATAGAGGAGAGATAATCCCATGCCTCATTTTGAAGGGGTGTCCTCCCTTCTGTCGAGAAGGCGTTGACAGGATCTCCGCTGAAGCCCCCGGGGAAGTCTTTGCGAACATAGCCATCGCTCCCCTCTTTGCTTCCGTTCATTAGGAGTTCCGTGCCATAATATATCTGAGGGATACCTCTTGAAGTCAAGAGGAAAGTTACAGCTTGTTTCCATGAGTCGAGAGATTCCGGCTCGGCGAGGAGGAATCGGTCGGTGTCGTGANTATCAAGGAAGGTCAGANTTTTTTTCGGGTTCGGGANAAGANAATCNATTNCNAAGTGGTCGTAGAGTCCGTTAAGCCCGGTCCATGGTGTAGTCTCTTCGTTGAAATAATTTCTGCCGTCGATTGTCAGTTTGAAATCCATAACGGATGGCAACTTGGTGTCATTAGGATTAATGGTGTTCTGTTGTTGCCAGAATGCAGCTCCTCCTTCGTTGGCATACCAACATTCGCCGACGATATTGAAATTAGGATATTCTTTCATCACAGCCTCAGCCCAGCCTGCCATCCCTGTCATGTCGGCGTAAGGATAAGTGTCCATCCTTATTCCGTTGATTCCGCTGTTTTCGATCCACCAGATGCTATTCTGAGTCAGATATTTCATCAGGTGAGGATTTTTTTGATTCAGATCCGGCATGGAGGATACAAANCAANCGTTAACGGTGGCATCTCTGTCGTAATCNGAGGCGTATGNANNATGGNCTGTTGATAGACGGNAATTTGTNNGGNCATCCCCGTCAGGGTGNTTGTACCAGTCNTNTGTGGGAGGATTCTTCAGCCAGGGATGAGCAGAGCCGGAGTGATTGAAAATCATATCCATCACGACTTTGATTCCTCTTTTGCCTGCTTCTTCAATGAGGAGATTCCATTCCTCATTTGTGCCGAAACGGGGGTCAATGCGGTAGTAGTCGGTAGTGGCATATCCGTGATAAGACCCTCCGGGCATATCATTCTCCAGAACCGGGCATACCCAGATGCCGGTGATGCCGAGGTCGTGAAGATAATCAAGACGGTCGATAATTCCGGCAATATTCCCTCCGTGGCGGGCGTTGGGATTGTTTCTATCCGGCATTGCTTTATATTGCAGCCCGTTATAAGGATCGGCTTCCTGCATTTTCCCTTCGGCAAATCTGTCGGGCATAAGGAGATAGAGAACATCGGCAGAGCTGAAACCGAGGTGGTCGGCACCTGATTTCTTACGTTCCGCCAAAGTGTACGGGATTGTCTGCTCTTTACCGTCGAGGGAGAAAGTTAAAGGAATTTTGCCGGGTTTGGCGGATTCGGATATTTTAAGATAAAGAAATTTATAATCTTTGCTGTCTCCCTTAACACTTTCAAGCATTTCGACACCTGGATAATTGAAGCTGACACTCGCGTCTGCCACATCTTTTCCGCTGACCATCAGCTGGAGGGTGTCGTTCTGCATCCCGACCCACCAATGTGGGGGTTCAATTTTATCTACGATGTTCGCTCCCGAGAGAGATAAAGAAGCAGCGAGAAGTGTTAATGAGGCTAACATATAAGATGATAATGGTTTGGAAAAATATAGATTCCTTCCGGAATCGGGAAATATTATTTCAAGCGTGCGGAGGCTTCGGCTATGCGGCGGAGGGCTTCGCGAATGTTGTCGTCAGAAGTGGCATAGCTCAGGCGCATATATCCGGGAGCGCAAAAAGCTTTGCCATTGACACACGCCACGTGTCCCTCTTCGAGTAGATACATGACGTAGTCGGCAACGCTCTCAATCTTATTGCCGTCCGGCTTGGTCTTGCCTACATAATCTTTCACTTTGGGGAAGAGATAGAAGGCTCCTTCCGGACAATTGACTTCCCATCCGGGAATCTGTTTTGCCAAATCTACAATAAGGTCTCTTCTGCGTTCAAAAGCCTGGCGCATCACTTCGACACATTCCTGAGATCCCGTGTAGGCTGCTTCTGCTGCTTTTTGAGCGATAGATGATGCTCCGGAGGTGTATTGTCCTTGAAGTTTACTTACTGCTTTGGCGATGGCGAGCGGAGCTGCAAGATAGCCTATGCGCCAGCCGGTCATCGCGTATGCTTTGGAGACGCCGTTGACAATAATCACGCGGTCGCGCACACCTTCAAATTCTGAGATGCTATGGACCTTATCCACAAAATTTATATGCTCGTAAATTTCATCAGCGAGGATGAGAATATCCGGACATTTTGAAAGAACATCAGCCAACCCTTTCAGTTCATCGTAGGAATAGATGGAGCCGGTGGGATTTGANGGGGAGTTANGCNNCACCNTGCGTGTGCGCGNAGTGATAGNCGCTTCCAATTGAGNCGGAGTGATTTTGAAATTATTTTCAATTCCTGCCGGGACTTCNNCAGACNCCCNTTCGGCGAGTTTCACCATTTCANNATANCTTACCCANGCCGGAGTGNGGATAATCACCTCATCTCCGGGATTGATGCAAGCCAACAGAGCATTGCATAATTCCTGTTTGGCTCCATTGCCGACAACAATCTGTTCGGGTGTGAATTCTATATTATTTTCTTTCAGAAGTTTTTCGCAAATTGCCTGGCGAAGACTCAAATATCCCGGCACGGGGGAGTAGCGGCTGAAGTTTTCATCTATGGCTTTTTTTGCAGCTTCTTTGATATGCCCGGGGGTGTTGAAATCCGGCTCGCCTACCGACATATTAATGACGTCAATACCTTGAGCCTTAAGTTCGGCACTCTTTTGCGACATAGCCAAAGTAGCTGATTGCGACAAATTGCGGATTCTTTCGGAAATGAAATTCATAATGGGATAGAATAAAAAATATGTGTTTTTCAAATATAGATTTTCTTAATGAATAAAACCTTTTCGCCTGCATTGGAAAATTTTGCAGCCGCTTATTTTATGCGAAGATAAGAAATAATTTTAAGAACGAAAAATGGTAGTCTCAAATATTATTAGTAATTTTGTATGGCCTTTGAGATTTCTGAGAGAGAAGGCTGAAAGTTTCACAGGAAAAAAAGAAAATTATGGGAGGAATGATGGGCGTTGTAGCCCCCGCNGNCGANTGCCGCACTGATCTGTNTTATGGCACTGATTATCATTCTCATCTTGGCACACGGAGAGCCGGCATGGCTACCTTTGATGCTGAAGAAGATAGATTCTGCCGCTCAATCCACAGTATAGAACGCTCACACTTCCGCACAAAATTTGAGAGTGAGTTGAAGGATTTCAACGGGTCGATGGGGATAGGCGTAATCTCCGACAATGATCCTCAACCGATCATTATCAATTCTCATCTCGGGAAGTTTGCCATTGTCACTGTGGCGCACATCAGGAATTTAATGGAATTGGAGAAAGAACTTCTGGATTCAGGAGTGCATTTCGGAGAGTTGAGTTCGGGAAAGACGAATCAGACTGAGCTCGTGGCGCTTCTAATCAATGAAGGGAAGACTTTTGAAGAGGGGATAGAAAATCTATATGATAAAATTGAGGGTTCTTGCTCATTATTGATACTGACGGAGACCGGCATCATAGCCGCGCGCGACAGATTGGGTCGCACTCCGATTATACTCGCTGCCAAAAAGGATGGTGGATATTGCCTGGCTTCGGAATCGACAGCCTTTTTTAATTTAGGTTATGAATTTGTGAGAGACCTTGGTCCCGGAGAGGTGGTGAAAGTGAGTCAAACCGGTGTGGAGGTGCTTAAGCAGCCCGAAGATGAGATGCAGGTTTGCTCCTTCCTGTGGGTATATTATGGATTCCCGACTTCCACTTATGAAGGTAAAAACGTTGAGGAGTCCCGATTTCAATCCGGATTTGAAATGGGCAGGATGGATGAAACGGAGGTTGACTGCGCTTGTGGCATTCCTGATTCCGGAGTGGGCATGGCTCTCGGGTATGCAGCCGGTCACGGAGTTCCTTATCACCGATGCATAGCGAAATATACTCCCACCTGGCCGAGAAGTTTCACTCCTGCAGAGCAATCTCAGCGAGATTTGGTGGCTAAAATGAAATTGGTGACCAACCGCACGATGTTGAAGGGTAAGCGTGTGGTGTTTTGTGATGACTCAATAGTAAGAGGCACCCAACTCAATGATAATGTGGCTGATTTCTATAATGATGGAGCCAAGGAGGTGCACATGCGCATTGCGTGTCCTCCGCTGATATATGGTTGCAAATATATCGGATTCACTTCCTCAAAGGGCGAAATGGAGTTATTGACCCGCAGGATAATTGAGCAATTGGAGGGGGATGCCAATAAAAATCTTGAAGCATATTCCGCAACAGGGAGTAAGGAATATAACGCGATGGTAGAAAAAATCCGTGAAAGATTCGGCTTGACATCCTTAAAGTTTAATCCCATAGAGACGCTTGTGGAATCTATCGGATTGCCGAAATCAATGATTTGCACCCATTGCTNNGACGGCTCGGGATGCGACNNNTGCAGNAANCATAAGAATTAANAATTATTAAATTCGGACTCTCAATGATATGATGAATATTTCAAGAAACCTCCTCATTGGCTGGATACTTACGTTTTTTGCTTCATTCCATCTATCCGTTGCCAAAGCCGGGGAATCAGCAATAGCTTCTCCGGCAGCTCCGACTTATGTTTCCCCCTATTATTTCGGACCTAATGCCTTTCCTATTCCGGATATTCTGGTAAAAACTTCCGATAAGTTGAAATTCAGTCTGGCGGTAGATTATTTCCACGCCACAGAGATTGTGTCTACCAAAAACACAACCGATATTATGCTGAAGGCGCAAGTGCCTCTTTGGACAAGTCGTGCTAATTTATCTCTGTGGTGGGTAGTGAATGAATGGTATAATGATGGTAAAAACCACGGCACCATGTCGGGTGACGTGTACGTAAGCATTGATTTGCAATTGCTTGAAGAGAGAGCAAAGCGTCCGTCATGGACTCTTCGCGCCGCTTTGAAGACAGCTTCCGGAGGAGGTTATGATCTGAGAAGATATTACGACAGTGCCGGATATTTCTTTGATACATACATTGGAAAAACCTTCAAATTCGGACCCGTGGATTTGCAACTGTGTGGAGGTGGCGGGTTCTTGTGTTGGCAAACTGATAACGGTGAGCAGAATGATGCCATTCAATTCGGCGCACTTGTGGGGGTGAAATTTGGCAAATTTGAGCTCAGCGAAGCATTTAACGGATATGCCGGCTGGCAATCAAAGAAATATGGCAAAGATGCGCGTGATTGCCCCATGTCATTTAAGACCAAATTGAGTTATCAAATCAAGCAATGGGAAATTTTTGCCACGATGCAAAACGGCGTTAAGGATTATCCCTATAATCAATTTCAAATCGGCACATCCTTCTCTCTTGACATACTCAAAAGAAAGAAAAAATAAGACTGAGCTTAAAGACGATTGGGATTAGAGAGAGCGTAATTCACCGGTGTATGAGTCCATTACAAATCCTTGCACGTTGACACCTTCCGGAGGCATCAATGGATGATGCGCTATCAATTCCACAGTCTCTTTAACCGCAGCATCCGTGTCTTCAAATCCATGCAGCCACTCTTTGAGATTGATGCCGCAATGTTCCATTAAGGTTATGTGGTCTTCCGGCACACCTCTTTCACGCATTAGATGCAACATCTCTCCCGCATCCATCCCTTGAACGCCACAGCCGGTGTGTCCGATTACCATTATCTCATTTACCCCAAGTTCGTAGACTGCAATCAGGAGGGAGCGCATAGTGGAATCAAAAGGATTGACAATGGTGGCTCCGGCATTCTTTATGATTTTCACATCCCCGTTTTTCAATCCCAATGCTGCCGGCAACAATTCGACGAGGCGGGTGTCCATGCAGGTCACTATGGCAATCTTCTTGTCGGGATATTTACTCGTGGCGTATTTTTCAAATTGCTTTTCTGCAACGAATTGCTTATTGAATTCTTTTATTTCCTGTATCATAAGGGTATATGGTATTTGATATTATAACATGCAGATTTTATATACTATATAACCGATATAGCAAGCAAAAAGTATCCCCCCTTCTCCGCGGGTAATGGTTCGCTCTTTTATCCACCATCCAAAAGCCCAGAAGAGAAAAGCGGCTACGGTCATTGTCAATAAGTCTATGTTATCTACATTGCCGAAAGGCAAAGGTCTGATGATGGAGGAAACCCCTAAAATGAGGAATATATTAAAGATATTACTTCCGATGACATTCCCAATGGCAAGCCCCGGCTTACCTTTAAGCGCAGCTGCCAATGAGGCTGCCAATTCGGGGAGAGATGTGCCTGCTGCGACAATTGTCAAGCCTATGACGGCATCCGATACTCCCAATCCGGCTGCAATGCCTGAAGCTCCGTCAACAAATCTGTCGCCTCCGAATACAAGCGCAGCCAACCCTGAGACAACCATCAATATCGCTTTCCACAGAGCGGTCTCTTTCTCGGTTTTATTGATTTCAACGACTTCTGCCTGAGGTATGGTAAGAGTGGAATCATACGCTACAGAGAATGAGTGACGCATAAATATGGCAAAAAAGAGTAGAAGAATTATGCCATCGGCGCGGCTCAAGATTCTGCTGCCATCGACACCTGCAAGGTCCGCGTTCCCCATAACGAGAAGGGCTATGGAGGCGATAATCACAAGCGGAATATCTTTCGTCATTATTGATTTTTCAATTTTTATCGGTTTGAATAAGGCTGTGATGCCGATGATGACAAAGATGTTAAAGATGTTGCTACCGACAACGTTGCCGATGGCTATCCCGGGGTTGTCGGAAATTGATGAGATTACGCTGATGACAAGTTCCGGAGCGGAAGTGCCGAATGCCACTATTGTCAATCCTACCAACAGGTCGGACATTCCCCAGCGTTTTGCCAATGCGGAAGCTCCGTCGGTGAGCCAATCGGCTCCGAAAAGTATCAACCCCAAGCCCACAATCAACCATAAAATATCAATCCACATATCCGGTAAAAATCATTAAATAAAATGTAGCTGAATTAAAAATCACGCAGAGTAAACAAATTAGTGCGAAATTAATAAAAATGTTAAAATTTTTATGAAACAATATCAAAATATGCGTTCTTTTCCTGTGGGAAAGAGTATCTATGCGTTTTTGATTAACAAAATTATTAAAACCGGCATATTCATTTGAACTCATCTATTTCTTTCACAACATTTTTCCTTTCTTGTAAATATTGCTGAAAAGTTTTGATTTTATGATATTAATTTAGTAGATTTGTAAAATTAAGCCAGATTCACCTTTTTAGGGGCGAATTATATGTGTTTTAAATCTAAGGGGTTAATTTGATATCCTTAGAAAAGACATATTAAATGAAGGATGATTAAACTCCTGATAAGAAATTTTGTCATACTTTAAAAAATATTAACTTTAATTATAAAAACATCANGAAAAAGATTTTAGTATTGGCTCTCGCCATCGTATTCGGAATGACTTCTGTGGCTTTCGCGCAATCTAAAGAATACAAAAAAGAGCAAGCCAACAACGAAAAAGTTGCGAAGAATTTAGCAAAGAAAAAAGCTAAAGAATTGAAAAAAGGTAAATGGGAATCTATGGGCTCTACCGATATGGAAACTGCCCTCGTGACATATTATCTTGAAACCGAACCCTCCTGCGGTGGTGAAAAACGCGGAATCGAACACATGGTGAGCGATGCAAAGACAGTATCAATGGCTGAAAAACGTCTCCTTTTAAATGCTCAATCCGCTTATGCTCAAGAAGTGCGCACTATGCTTGCACAAACCATCACCGGTCAAGGTTCTGCTACCGGCGCTGACGAACTGGACACATACATCGCAAGCACAGTGGCTAAATCTNAAANTGAATTTANCNGCGACCTCAAGCGCTCACTCCTTATCTACCGTATGAATCCCGACGGAAAGACCTACACCGTAACCGGATATTATGTGATTGATGAAGCCAACGGCATGGCTCGCGTAAAATCTCTGGCAAACAAAATTGACCAGAATATAAAAACTCAAAAAGCGATTGAAAAAGCCGCAACAGGCAAATAAATCCATCAATTTTTTATCATTCTTTAATGAGTTTAAAAAACAATATTATAAAAGTAGTAATAGCCGGGGCTATGATATTGCCTTCGGCTATTATTGCTGATACAACTCCCGATGAATTCTCGCAACTGATGAATCAATCATACGAGGNTTTTGCNAAGCAGGTGCNNGAAGAATATAATTNATTCCGNGATAAGGTAAATNAGGAATATGCTGNTTTNATGNNNGCTCACNCATGGACCCCTACAAAAATCCAGAAGCCTGTAGAACCTCCTAAAATTGAAGAGCCTGAACCGGATATCGAGCCGGAAGAGGAGGCTCCGAAACCTGTGGAGAATCCGAAGCCGGTGGTGATTGAAGAGGTCGTGCCCGTGCCTGAGCCGGAACCTCAACCTCAGCCTGTGGAGCCGATTGAGGAGGTGCCCGTGGAAATTCCCGAGCCCCCGATGACATTCCAATTCTATGGCACCAACGTGGAATTGCGCAAACCGGAACTTGATAATTTCAAACTTAACGGAGCTTCGGAGGGTGATTTTGCCGATGGCTGGACTCTGCTGAGTTCACGCTCTACGAATAATCTTATAGCAGATTGTCTGGCAATTCGTGAGAAACTCCAACTTCCNGATTGNGGCTATATCAAATTTCTTGATGCCCTGAGTTCTGAATTAAAAGGNGCNGACANAAATGAAAAAGTGCTTTTNCAAGGTTTCCTCCTAAATCAGTCGGGCTACAAAGTAAGATTTGCCTACGACGCCCATAAGAAATTGCATCTTCTCTTCAACACGAAGGGTATTATCTATAATCATCGTCGGTATGTCATTGACAATGACTGGTATTATTCTTATTCCAACCCGGAAGGCTCGGAAGTCTACATTTGCAATTTCGGAATGCCGAAGGAGCAGGCGATATATATGGGACTGGAGAATGCACCGATGTTGGATTATGCGCCTTCCGACAACCGCGAAATTAAAACTTATCGCAATCCCAACGTGAAAGTGTCAGTTGCGCCTAACAAGAATCTGATAGATTTCTATAACGATTATCCGGATGCAACTCTTGATTCGTCACCTTATTCCCTTTGGGCAATCCATGGCAACACTCCGGTGAGCCGCGAAATTCGCGAACAGGTCTATCCCGAACTCCGCAAGGCTGTGGAGGGGAAAACGCAACTGGAGGCTGTGGAACTTCTGCTGAAAGTAGCGCAAACTTTCCCTTATGAATATGATGAGAATATTTGGGGTCGCGACCGCACTTTCTGGATGGATGAATCATGGTTTTATCCATATAGCGATTGTGAAGACCATTCCATCAATTTCACCCGAATGGTGCGCGACATCCTCGGCTTGGATGCCTGCTTGATTTATTATCCGGGGCATTTATCTTCTTGTGTGGCTTTTACTGAGGGAGATGTTNCCGNNGANTATATTGACTTCAAAGGGAAACGATACACAGTGTGTGATCCGACTTATTTCTATGCCGGGGTAGGGAAGACNGCTCCTTCAAACGATAATTCGCAAGCTATTCTCGTGCCCCTGAGAAAATAAAATAGAATAGAAATACATATTTATAACGGATAATAAGGAATGTTGAAAGGCATATATCTTTGGAAATTTATACTTCGAAGTCTCTGGCGTGCCGCTTTGGTCACGGCACTTGCCTTTCTTTTTTCATTCCTTATTATCGAACCGTTGTCGTTTTCGGCACTCTCAATCTTTTCATCCCCTGAAAAATCTGATTTTTCCGTCACTGATATGTATGCCCAGATAGCCGATCGCCGACCGGTGAAAACACTCGATCAGGATATCGTGCTCATTGATATAGGTCATTCCGACCGGGAAAAGATTATAGATATTCTTAATAATGTAAGTTTCTGGAATCCGAAGGTCGTGGGCATTGACATTATGTTTGCAAGTGAGTCGCCGGTTGATTCCCTTTTAGTGGATGCTATTAAAAATATACCTAAAGTGGTGTTGGCTGTAGGATTGACCGAAGAATCANACGGAACTTTCAAGATTTCTGACAAGCCGTTCTACTACAATCAGATCAGGGACTGTTATGCTGCAGTAAATCTGCCGGCAGAATTTGAGGGTGCGACAATCAGGGAATTTGTAACTACTTTCAGACTCTCTGACGGAAAGTCGATTGAATCCTTCCCATTGGCTTTGGCACGGGCGTATAATCCCGCTTGCATATCAAAACTTGAGAAAAGNNGGAATCATCTTGAGACAATAGATTTCNNTTCCCGCGAGTTNTTAACCCTCACTCCTGATGACATAGNTCCAAACGGANAGTATCTCACCGACAAACTCGTAATTGTCGGGGCTTTTTCAGATGCCGACGATATGCACTCCACCCCGATTCATTCCTATATGTCTGGAATGAGTATACAGGCAGCCGCAACATCCACTATCTTGCGCTCGAAATTCTATGATTCAGCTACATCAATGCCTGACTGGCTCCCGGCTTGCATATTGTGTTTCCTGATTGTCCTTATCAGGGAATTCAGCAGCGCCCGGATTAGAGGATTGATTACGCGTGTGCTTCAACTCCTTGTGGTGTATCTGGCCGTCAGAATAGGTTACAGCCTTTATGTCGACAGCAACAAGATATTCAATTTCGCATATATCATGCTGATGGTGACGTTTGGATTGTTTGCTTTCGATATCTGGATAGGATTGGAATTTTTGTCTACCAAACTTTATGGTTTCATAAAGAAGAAAGTTATGAAGGCTCCATAAGAAAAATTAAATAAGAATACACTGAACAACAATATAATATATGAAAAAATCTTTACAACGTCTGATGTTTCTCTTCTCGGTGATGCTGACATCGCTTTGCGTTTATGCCGCCGGGGAATATGTCATACATTCCGTTAAAGGTAACATCAAGGTCTCCTCGGCAGGCAAGATTTCTTCCTGCGCCAAGGGAGACAAACTTAAGCCGAGCGATCTGCTTTCAATTCCCGAAGGAGCGTCAATTGAAATTAGAGATGAGAAAGATAATAAGANTTATACANCCACAAAGNCAGGACACACTNCAGTGGGAATGCTCATCAGCCGGTCTATCCANCAATCAGGCGACAATNCAGCTAACATTAATTCTCGTCTGAAATTTTCGCAGCGCGGAAAGAAGGTAGTGCCCGGCTCGAGAGTTTATCGCGAAAAGGGTATGGTGACGCGCTCACTAAATCTTTTTGACTCTGTGGCTTCTAATATTGAGATTGCCCCGGATGCATTGGCTCAGCTGATTGCCAATACCGTATATTTCGGTAATGTCAACGGCGACTCAACCCTGAATTTCTCAACCCTACACATAGAGGTTGACCCGCCAGCCCCGGAGAAGAATGAAATAGGATTTAAACTCCATAATCCACTTGAGACCCCGGTATATTTCAACGTGCTCAGATTTTCGGGAGTGAAAGAAAGAAATGCGGATATTTCAACACTCGGTCAGCCGGCTGCATCATACGTTTTGCCGGCGGGTCAGACAATGTGGCGTGCCCAGACCGGCTCGTTCCCTTACGGAGAAAAGCATCTTCTGATAGCATGTCATTACAATTTTGACATAGATGCGCTTATTGAGTCTCTCAAAAAAATCATTAATGATGATATGCTCATCATTGATGACCCGGATCCTACACTACCTGTATTTATCCGACTTATCTGATTCTTTTCGGTCATAATTTTCAATATGATTTAACAGCAATAACAATATATTATGAACTTCAGAAATTACACATTCAGGTGTCTTTTGGCGATGACTCTGCTCTATTCCGGTATGGCAGCGAATGCTCAAAAGGAATCCACCATGAAAAATGATTATTCTTTCTTACGCGAGGAAACCCCTTTGTTCATAGAGCCTTATGCCACAACCGTGTTCTCAGCCGGAGCTTCGCGGGTCAACACCATGCGTGGCGACCTTTTGAACAGAGTGGGAAAGAATAAGGAAATCGCCGATTTCAAAGTCAGCCCTGCGGGCAACACTTTTGCTATTATTGAAAAGAGTTTGAAAAGCGGCGAATCAAAAGCAAGAATAATGTCGACGGTGGAGGCTTATAAAACACTCCATGTTTTTGACACTAAAAAATATGGAATGGCATCAGCCATTGCTTATACTCCTAACGCAAGATACATTATCCTCGCCACTGACACCGGACTTTTTATTTTTGACGCGCGTAAATATGATTTAGTGGGTAAAATTGAAGGCCTCGGAATGACCCCGACTTCTGTGGTGTTCAGCCCTAACGGTTATTTCCTGGCTTTGGTGGAAGGTAAGGATGCTATAATAATTAATTTTGAAGCANANNAGGTGCGTAAAAGAATCGATGNCGAAGNTGAGGNCACTGNCGTTACNTTCTCAGGGAATTCTCAGNTAATGGCGCTTCTTACATCAGACGGANNCCTNAACGTTTATGATACACGCACATTTGATGTTCGCACCATTATAGATGGCTTGGGCGAAGGACTCTCTTGCTCTTTCACCAATAATGGGAAATATATCGCCGTAGCGGTGAATCCGAGTGAAATTGAGGTAATCAACCTTGTNCGAANCNCCGACCGCCGAACATATAACCTGGAAGAGACAGNACTTTCAGTGCTTGAATTCATTTCCGATTTCAATAATAATGCTCTCCTGACATATAATTCGGATCTTAAATTAAACGCTCGCCGAATGCATGACCTGGAGCCATATTATAATCGCCTTGTCAGCGAAACGGTAGACGGGAAAATGAACGAATGGCTGAAAATGCAGCCGGGAGAAACCCTCGAAGAATATAACAAACGTGTCAACGACCAGACCCGCGCCGCTCAACGCCGACTGTTTGAGGATGAAATTTCCACTATGCTTGCCGGTGATATGTTGGCAATGTCGCAAATTACACTCGGTAAATACGACCGCGCCAACGAATTACTCGAGGTGGGATTCAGCAACCTTCCCACCATCCTGCTCCCCGTGGCGGAAACAGATATGGCTGCCTTCACTTCAGGTAATGATTTGACAGTGCAGGAGGCTCAATACGGACTTCTTGCTGACGACACTTTCGAACTTATCTACGCTAAATTCTATAATAAAAACGACGGGAAAACTTATATTTTTGATAACATCGATCGCCGACCGATGGATCTCCTGACAAACGATGCCAATTTCGTGTCGCTCGACATTCTTCGCCAGCAACAAATGGAAGAAATTGCTCTCCAGGAAATCAGAAAGAAAGTTGTAGACGAAGCGCGCCATAACAATGTGATATCTGACCATACAAATATTGCTATAGATTCGAAGGTCCAACCGGATTATGATGCTGAAGGAAATAAGATCTTGAATTATATCGTTAAAGTAACTTACGAAGTTGAGCCGGAATTTTCTGCAACGGAAGACTTTGCTCCGGGTAAATATCACGTTGAAGAATCGGGTGCTGCTTCTTCAATGCTCAAAATCGTGAAGGAGGCTTTCGAAGGGGATATGAAGCAATATCTGAAACCGGGAAAGAAAATTAAAGTCACTCTTTCCGGAACTGCCGATGCTACTCCCATTCTGCATGGAATTCCTTACGATGGTTCTTACGGTGATTTTGAGGAGGAACCGATCTTGGTAGACGGTGTATTGACTCCGCTCACAGTGACCAAACAATCCGGCATCAGGACTAATCCTCAGCTCGCACTCCTTCGCGCAGCCGGAGTTAAGGATTTCTTGCAAAAGAATATCAATGTGCCCGAAGGAATGAATGTTGAGTATGATTATGAAGTAGGGGTGAGCCAAGATAAGGGGAGTGAACACCGCAGAATCACTGCTCAATTCAATTTCATAGATGCTTTCTGATATAACTGATAAAAATCACATCGCTTGGCGATGTCAAATTTATTGGTTAACTTTGAATCTTAAATAGAAAAATGCAAGGAGGGGATGAAAAGTCCGCTCCTTGCAATATTAATAAAAATTGATTTTAAAATGCGATATACGCTTCTTTCGGGTGCTTTTTTACTTTCAATCGCCACTCTCACAATAGCAGCTTATTCATCTTCCGACACGGACACAATTCCGGAGCCGGCACCGATTATTTATTCTCAGGTTGAGCAAGATTCCATTCGCGCGGTATTGGAATCAATAAGATATGAAAATTCTCTAAAAAGAGCCTCCTCGGCCGTGGAGAAATATAAAACAGTTAAATTTATGCTCAATGAGGGAGAATTGGAGTCAAATCTCTATCCTGCCGCTTTTGAAGCAAATCAACTCGCTGTGGAATTACTTGACAGTGCCTATAATGAATCTCAAAAGACGCAAGCACTCAGCATATTGCAGGATTTGAATCCTGTGATTTTGCATGGCGCTATCTATTGGTCGGGACAGAAAGACACTAAAAAGCAATCGGATTTTGCCCGGGCTTATCTTGACACGCAAATCATGCCGGAAATGCAGGCGCTGAATCTTTATCGCGAAAAAGCAGTGTTTCCTCAATTGGCTTACGCGGCGGCTTTCGGCGCAACGCAAGATAATGACATTGAAGCATCTAAAAGATATTTTGAAGCATATCTCGACACTGATGATATGGCATATCGCCAGAACGTAATCAAATATTACGGACAGGCATGTCTGGCTACAGGGGACTATCTGAAAGGTATAGAAGCTATGGAGTTGGGCGCCCTTCGCTATCCTACTGATATGCAGCTCCTCACTCTGGCAATTCAGACCTGTCTTGACGGCGATATGACCGATAGGATGCAACCCTTGCTTGATAAAGCAATTGCGTTGGATCCGAATGATGAAAAATTGCTAAATCTGCAGGCACAACTCTATGAAAAGAATCAGGAATATGCTCAGGCTGTGGAAATTTTTAATCAACTTGCTCAAGAACATCCCAACAGCTTGGAAATACGCCAGCATATCGCTACCTGCTATTATAATCTCGGCGCTTCTCACTATAATTCTTCAATCATGGATGAAGATGAGAAATCAGCCTCTCGCCACAGACGCCAATCAAAAGGTTATTTCTCGGCTGCAGTGACCGCCCTTTCTCACATCCTTGCCAATACACCTTCGGATATGAAATATCTCCGGGCTTTAGCTTCAACCTACGCTGCTTTGGGTGATAAATCCAAATTTGAAGAGGTCAATCGCCAGATAAGAAGTTTCGGAGGGAAAGAGATCGCATTCAATTCAATGCCTGTGCTTATCGGCTCGGCGAAAACCAATAATAAAGGAATAGCAACAATTCAAAAAGTTCCTACATACGAGGAATTTGCGGCTCCCTATATCACCAAGCATCTGGGTGAATGGGCAAAGCGAGGTGAATTTGAAACTACCGATGATTATAAGAAACGTCTCACGGGAGGAGCCGCCGAATCGGCTTATAATCAAATAAACACCAAAGCGGAAGAGGAATATATAAAGAATTTCAGTAAAAATCTTGTGATTACAGATTTGGAATGTGATACCTACGATATTGATAACGAGGTGTTTCCCATTAAGACTCCTTACGGAACGACTTATGTAAAAGTGCCTTCTAAAAAGCATGAGGCTGAAGCATTTAAAGCCGGATGGGAAACTGCCCGAATCCGCACTCCCAAATTCATTATTCGAGATAATAAAGTGGCTCTCGGCAGCATAACCTATATGGTCAACGGCAAAAAATATACCTATAATGCCGATGACTTTAAGAATTATCAGACTCCGAAAGTATATGTCGACCTAAACAGTATCTTGGCTGATGCAATGGGATTAGGAGGAACATCCGGTGGAACAACGCCTACAATCGCTTCATCAGGGGATATGATTTGGAAGGATTCGGATGTAGATGTAGATATTCCCGTCACCGGCAAACGCGCCGGCAATCTCTATGCGCTAATTATTGCCAATGAACATTATTCCAATGCCAAAGATGTGTTTGGCGCGCTTCACGACGGACATTCCTTCAAAGAATATTGTGTGCGTACGCTCGGAATCCCCGAGCATCAGGTTCACCTTGTGAATAATGCTACCGGCAATCAAGTGAGGGATGCCCTGAATACTCTCGCAAGACGTGTGAAAGCTAATAACAACAATCCGGAAGTGATATTCTATTATGCGGGACACGGTCTGCCTGACGATGCGTCAAAGGAGGCGTATATGATGCCGGTGGATGCAAATCCTCTTACTATGTCAACTCTTATTCCCATGAAAGAGATTTACTCTCTTCTCGGCAATCTGCCATCGGAATCAACATCTGTGTTTGTGGATGCCTGCTTCAGCGGAACTGACCGCAACGGTGATATTATCAACGAAGCACGCGGCGTGCAGATAAAAACCAAAGAGGTAGCTCCTCAAGGAAATATGTTTGTGCTTTCTGCTACTTCCGCTCAGGAAACCGCACTCCCTTATAAGGAGAAACATCACGGAATATTCACTTATTATCTTTTGAAAAAATTACAAGAATCAAAAGGTAACGCAACATTGAGGGAATTATCCAATTATGTAACCAAGAATGTGCGTTCCACAGCAGATTACCTCTACGGTAAACCGCAAAATCCCACCACTACAACATCCGGAAATATGCGCACAACCTGGGAGAAGAAAAAATTAAAACCTTGATTTTTTTGAAAAATCAGATTATCATCTGTGGATTAATTATATAAAATATGTCTTTATCGGATTCAATGAAATATTTTAATCGACTCGTAACTCTTCTTTTTACCTTAATATCGTTTGTAGCGACTGCAGATGATATTAAAAATGTGGAGGGAGAATATACCCTCAGAGGAGACGGCAGATTGTCGCCTGCAGAGTGTAAGCGTCTCGCGGCAGACGGCGCCAGAGTGAATGCACTTGCCAAGGCTTTCGGCACAACCCTTACTCAAGTTTCTGATAATACTGATATAATGCATGGTAGCCAACAGGAAACCCATTTTCAGTCATTGACTAAATCGGAAGTTAAAGGTGAATGGATAGGGGATATAGGTGAACCTCAATTCAAGACATCGCTTGACGCCAACGACAACATCGTTGTGGAGTGTAAAATCAGGGGACGGGCAAGGGAATTGACCAATAAAGCCGTGGATTTCGAGTCAGTAGTACTTAAAAACTCCACAGACAAGCGAAATGCCTCCACACTGTTCGCTCACAACGATGACCTGTATCTATATGTTTCAGCTCCTCTTTCGGGCTATCTCGGCGCTTATCTGGCAGATGAAAGTGGAGAAGTATATTGTTTGCTCCCGTATTCAAGCGGAGAAGTGGATGAGATAAAGATAAAAAAGGGTTATGATTATATATTTTTTGATCCTTCACGCGGCACTGATTTCGGCACGATTGATGCTTTGCGTTTAACGGCACCCGACCATGCGGAATATAACAAACTTTATGTTATGTTCTCACCTGAAATATTTTCTCCGGCACCGGTGAAATTCCGGGTTCCCGGAGCGCCGCCGTCGATATCTGCTGATGATTTCAATTCATGGCTCATAAAAACCCGTCGCAACGACCCGCGCATGGGCGTCAAATCTTTCAATCTCCTCATCACTCCCAAGCCCTCCTCCCTCGACCGCTACTAAATAATTTTTATATGAATTTCAGTAAGCCTTTGGATTTTAAGCCGGCACTATTTACAATTATGCGCGGCTATAACCTTCAAAAGTTTAAAGCCGATCTGATTGCGGGTATTGTGGTTGGTATTGTTGCCCTTCCATTGGCAATCGCTTTCGGTATAGCGTCCGGCGTCAGTCCGACTATCGGACTTATCACCGCCATTATCGGTGGATTCATAGTGTCAGCTTTGGGCGGATGTTCCGTGCAAATCGGTGGACCAACAGGAGCCTTTATCGTAATCGTATATAATATCATCCAAACATACGGACTTACAGGCTTGGCTGTGGCTACCTTTATGGCAGGATTAATTCTGGTGGCTATGGGTCTCTTCCGTCTGGGCACGATTATAAAATTTATACCTTATCCTATCGTGGTTGGCTTCACTGCCGGCATCGCCCTCACTATCTTTTCCACTCAAATCAATGACTTCTTCGGAATGGGCTTGAGAGATGTGCCTTCTGAATTCCTTCCCAAATGGAATTTATATCTTACGAGTCTGAAACATATTGATTGGACTACGACCATTGTGGGGTTGATTTCTCTTCTTATCGTAATTTTAACACCTCGAATATCCAAGCGGTTGCCGGGAGCTTTGATTGCAATTATACTTGTCACAATAGGTTGCTATGTAGCCTCCTTGCTGATGCCCGGCTTTTCAGTGGAAACCATCGGAGAGAGATTCGGCAAAATGAGCACCGATATTCCTCAGCCAAAAGGCTTTGCTTTGAATATGGCAACAATTAACCTGCTTCTCCCGTCGGCTTTTACTATAGCAGTATTGGGCGCTATTGAATCGCTGTTGTCGGCAACAGTGGCAGACGGTATCACCGGAGCACGCACCAACAGCAATACTGAACTTATAGGGCAAGGAGTCGCAAACATAGTAGTGCCTTTATTCGGAGGTATTCCTGTTACGGGCGCGATAGCACGCACCATGACCAATATTACAAATGGTGGGCGCACACCTGTTGCAGGAATCGTACACTCAATCGTATTGTTGCTTTGCTTTCTCTTTCTGATGCCATTGATCAACCTTGTGCCTATGACATGTTTGGCGGCAGTACTTATTATGGTTGCCTATAACATGAGCGGTTGGCGCACTGTGGCGCATATCTTCAAATCGCCCGGGAGTGATATTTCGGTATTGATAGTAACCTTTCTGCTGACAGTTATTTTCGACTTGACGATAGCCATAGAGATGGGGTTGTTGTTGGCAATGGTGTTGTTCTTGAAGCGTGTCATGGGGAACACGCAAATCAAGGTTTATGGAGAGCAATTGGACGTAACGGAAGGCACGGACTTGCCGAATGGGGAAGTGCTTGATGTGGCGAAGGGTGTATCGGTATATGAGATTGACGGGCCGTTTTTCTTTGGAGTTGCCACGAAATTTGATGAAATGATGCGCAATACATTGCACACTAAGCCGAAAGTGAGAATAATCAGAATGAGAAAAGTCTCGTTTATCGATGCCACTGGCTTACACAATCTGGAACTTCTGATATCTTCATCAAAAGCTGAAGGGATAGAAGTGGTATTATCCGGAGTCAATCCCGCTGTAAGAAGTTCTCTTGATCATGACGGCATCAACAGGTTGCTCCCGGAAGGACATATCTGCGACCACATCACAAAAGCTGTAAAACTCGCTAATCGTCTTGCCCTTCAATCCAACACCACCAATGATTGATATCTTCACTAATATTTTTATTATTAATTAAAGTTTATGAAAGAAATATCTGCCGAGGAAATTCAGGAAAATCCGTTTAAACTTTTCAGCAAAGATTGGGCTCTCATTACAGCGGGTACACCTGACGATTTCAATACCATGACAATTTCGTGGGGTATGTTCGGAACTCTGTTTTTTGAGCCGACTGCCGTTGTCTTTATCCGTCCTCAAAGACATACCCACAAGTTTTTTGATCGTGAAGGTCGCTTCACTATCTCCTTTTTCCATCCCGAGATGCGCAAAATTTTGGGTGTTATGGGTTCCCAAAGCGGTCGCGACATTGACAAGATGCATTATCCGGGCTTGACAGCGTTGCAATTGCCTTCAGGATTGATCGGATTTGAAGAGGCAAAATTGATTGTTGAATGTGATGTAAAATATGCCGATGAGTTTAAAGAGGATTCGTTTCTTGATAAGAGCATCATAGACGCGGTTTATCCTAACCGTGATTTGCATACACGTTATATTGGGCGCATAACCCGCGTTTGGACTGAAGAATAATAAGTTCAATCGTTGGAGTAAAGATATCTATTTAAATTATTATGCCTTAAGACCTGAAGTATTTGTCTTAAGGCATAACATTTTTGTTTGACCTGAACTCAGTGAAATCCGGATTGGCGGAAAGAACGTATGCGCTGACGGAAGTTTTGGCGCAGACATTCTTTGTAAAGCCATGGTTCGGCGCCATGATAGTCTCCTGTGTTGAGAATATCAAGAATATTGGGGAATGAACTTCCGTCATACCCTTCAACGACCAAGACTTTTGCAGCGGGATTGAGTGTTACGGTAATGGTGTCATCAAGCAACGCTGGAGTATCATCCGTCTTCCAATTCACCGGGTTAATACACATCACATTTGGCGATGCCACCACGGGCTTAGTGTATTTTACATCCGAAACTGAGTTATAGCAAATCACTACACCTGTATCTTCTGCTCCTTTAGCGCCCTGGAGATATGGATGATGTGCCACATCTTCGGGTGTTACTTTATAACCCAAAACGTATGCCGCAACCAGGCGGCTTCGCGTGTCGGAATCCATTATTTTGAGGAGTTCAACAACAGACTTGCCACCTTGACTGAAGCCGGCGAGAATAAATGGTCTGCCGGCATTATGCTCTNTCNAANAATATGAAAAGGTANTGCGGACATNNTCAAAAGCTACATCATGATANCGGCGATTAATGGTGTCNNCATTCAGAGTCGCNCAGGAATCAAGAGTTATATGCCGATAATATGGGGAATAGAAATTATTGTTTTCCGCCATATATTCAGCCACGCCGTCAATCTCAATCTTCATGTCGTCGCGATGTTGCTTTATTGAAGGGTCGGCGTAATGACATGTCTGACCCTCCGAAGTCACCCAATCATATTCCCATGTTGAGGGGATATAAAATACGTCTGCTCCCTTGCCATCGGCATCGTTGCGCAGTATTGTCCACATTAGAGCATCTGAATAATCCGGAGGAACCGGCACATAGACTTTCTCTTCAATGTTTGAAGTGATTACTGGAGTGTTATTGCAAGCTGCGCCTTGCAAAAGGAGAATGCTGAAGAGTAGACTGAAAATTATTGTTTTATTCTTATTCATTATAAATTTTCTAAATGCTTTATCTTTCTCTTTAACGGATACTTATTATTTTTATGATTCAGGAGGAGTGATTTCGGAATAATGGGAGATGATTCCAATTGCCCGGGAGATGCGGGTTTTATAGTCAAAGAGATTGGGACTGCAACTGAGATAGTCTTCACAATGAGGAAAGGTCATTACACGTTTAAGCATTTCAATTTTTCCTTCACACATAGCCCGGCGTATAATTGCAGCATCTTTGGCTACATTTCCATAAAGCCGGTGCATTCTATATGCAACGCGAGGCTCTGAACAAATGCTATACCCTCTTATAATATAACTTACAAAAAACTTTTTGCCTACAATCCATTTGAGATCATTTTCGTTGCGCAAGATGCGGTTGCCGCATGATGACCTGAATTTGCGAGCATTTTCCTTTGAAGTTATGCCATAAATTATCCATGAAGCGGGGATGAAGGATTCCTTATCATTTGAACCCAACCTAAAATATATCCTATCTATTGTCTCTTGTCGCCGGTCTTTATAATTCAAGCGGGTAAATGTCAGTATCACTGCCTGAGTAATATCATACTTATCTCCCCAAGATGCGTTGTTTACGAGCTTGAGGAGGTTAGAGTCTGATATTGTGTATGGATTAAAAATCAATCGTTTCCGGCTCAAAATGGCATTCAAAGCCTTTTGGCTATACTCCAAATCATTTCGAGGAGGGAAAATCATAATAATTATTAAGATTTTAAGGTTAGAGAGAATCTATTTCCAGGGAAATTCTGTATGTCAATGAGGATATTTTTCTGTTCCTGAATTTGATCTTCATTTTAGATTGAAGGAATGATTGCCATTATTTATAATATTATGTACTGTTGAAATCTACTTGTGGGTTTATTGGGTATTGTCATCCTCAGGCGTGTGCCAATAAGGGGATTCAAATAACGCTCCCTGAAATTCTTCACATCTTTATAGCCACAATAAGCTGCAATCTCCGCTCCAGAATGCGGTTCTCTACAGTACTCTACAATCTTTTCCTCAAGCGTTTGACTTGTGTCCGACTTGGTGGTCGACTTGGGGGTAACCCCTAAGTCGGATTCTTTTGTTGCGTGGACATTGACGCGGAATGCAGTAATGGTGTTCACGTCAAATTCAGCGGGAGGGTTGCCGTTATCCTTTAGCATCTCTTGAACACGGGTGACGCCACGATTGAACTTGTTGACATACTTCATCACTCTCATGGCTTCTGCCACAAGAGGATTGCGATAGTCGTTGACTGACGGGAAGTTTTCCGGTCGTGCTTCGCCATACAGACCTCCAGCGTTCATCACTTCGATATAGTCATCAAACTGATATAATCGTATTGGCATATTGGCTTGATAATCCCTGTGCATACAGGCATTCATAAGGAGTTATCGTATGCTCCGATAANCAGATAGCCATTCTTGCGAGAAGCAGGCATATCGTTGGCAAACGCACAAATGGCCTCACAGAACTTGTCCATGTTGCCTGTACTCGTGGTGCGTTCTACGCGATATGATTCTGTGGACTTCAATAAGTCCAAAACCTCTTCTTTAGCTATCATTCTGATCTGTTGGATTTCAGACTGCAAAATTACTAAAAATCCGTGAGATATGGTAGAAGTTGAAAAACATTACTAAAGNATGTAATTTATCCTTTATTANTTNANTAATATATTAATAATGCATATCCCTTCNTCATGCNNGCATNNTTTGTTNTTATGATAATTATGTGAGTNNTAAGACTNNTTCCATTTTGGANATACTCATATCAATTCAAGTGTTCTCTCCAATGAAAATAGCACCAAGCATATCGCATATAAAACACTGGTTACCCTTACCCTCATGATAGCTGAGGGTCGCACCGAAGAGAAGGACACAATGATAAAAGTCATCGTCAACCTTATCAATAAGAATAACTGAGAATGAATGTGCCAATATGGGGTTGAAGATAACGCTCCCTGAAATTATTGATATATCAAAATGGAGATAATGTCTATTGTAATCCAAAGATTGCTTAAGAAAAATATTTAGGTTGAACATTTGCGATGTGAAAAATTTACTATAAATTTGTAGTTATAGTGTTTAATGCTCATCAAGAAACTCATGTCCTATTATAGGGTCAAGGTAGTATATATTTAAAGAACTTTACATTTCTTAAAATCTACTTCATAGATATGAAATTTAAACTCAAAAGATTATTGTCATTTATCTTCCTTGCGGCAGCAATGCAAAACCTAAATGCCGCCACTAAATTTGAAGCGAGCGGAACGTCTTCACCATCACCTTTGAATCTTGCCGGGAAGGGAACAATAACGATTACACCCCAAGGCGATTTAGGGGAAGATGTATATGTTTTTTCATGGTGTGGAATATACGCGGGGCAGACCGGTTTCAGCATGCAATGGCAAGATGCTATAAATGAAAAATATCGTATGACCCGCAATTCCGATGGTTCATACACTTACAAACTNCCAAAAACATANCAAGAATNGTTTAAATTGACCGATGAGNAATGCGCAAATCTTAAGCAAGNGNGATTCATTGCCAGAAATACCTCTNAGNAGANAGTTGATGTTTTTATTGATTGTANTTTTAAGCAAGAATATTTCAGTGGAGGAATCGGCANTGCAACTGACCCTTATCAAATCAATAATGCGGAAGATCTGGAATATCTGGCAAATAATAATAAATTTTGGGTTGAAGATACTTATTTCCTCCAAACCTCAAATATTGAGATTGACCGTTTGCCCAATCCTATAGGCAACGAAACTGTTCCATTTAAGGGCATCTATAATGGAGACGGGTTTAGTATAAACGGGCTCCGGATTAAATGCAATCCCGGATCAGCCGCAGGATTATTTGGTGTTGCTTCCGGAGCGGTTATTAAGAATGTTGTATTGGAAAATTGTGTGGTTAAAGGAGCGGGATATGCCGGCACTCTTGTGGGTAAGGCTGAGAATTGCCGAATTTCTCAGTCGCTTTCATCGCAAGGTGAGGTTTGGTCAAGTTTACTCGGAGCTGGAGGTTTGGTAGGATGCCTTGAAGGTGGCGATATTTCAGATTGTTACTCATCATCAGATGTTATTGCTCCCGATGAAAAGGCTGTTGGCGGATTGGTTGGTAAAAATACTGGTGAAATTAGAAGTTGTTATGCTACGGGCAGTCTTACGGCATCCAACTACATCGGGGGACTTGCCGGAGCAAATTATGGAAAGATAATTCACTCCGCTGCTTTGAATAAATCAATAGAGGGTTCCGGTAAATTCGTCGGCAGATTTGGCGGCAACAATAATCATCAGAATGAGTCAATCGACAATTATGCCTGGAGCGATATGCCTTATAAATCTCATGATAATTGGTCATATTTTTCCGACCACGCAAATCGCCCGGAATTGATGCCTCAATCTCAATCAACATATAAAGATGGATTGGAGTGGGATTTTGGAAATGTATGGTATTGGAAAAAACTAGGTGAAAGTGGATTTCCGGAATTGAGAATTGTAAAAAATGAACTCCCGTCTCCTATGCCGGAAGAATTTACGACTTCCATTCTTAATGTGGAAGAAGATTGTATGGACATTGAAAGTATCTACAGTCTCGAAGGAATGTTTATGGGAGACTCCTTAGATAAACTTCCTCGCGGAATTTATATTGTCAAAACTAAGAATAAAGCTTACAAAATCCTTCATTGATAGAATACCATGGCTAAAACATATAAAATTCTTCAACACAGTGCTATGCGCTTTTCACTTTTGTTTCTCTGTTTATTTAACATAGCCTGTTTCCATTCCTTTGGTGCAATTCAAGAAGTTGACTTGCGCCTTAACGGCAAGCCAATTAAAATTGATTTCTCTCCAAATCAATATGAATATAAGATTGATTTGCCACTTTCCGGCTCTTTATCATTTTCAGCCGAATTGGATAACGCTCAAGAAGGAGTAAGCATAAATTTTAATGGTAAAGAATATACCGACCATTCCATCGTTGCTCTCTCCAAGGGAGAATCAATANTGACCTANCAGGTCAAGAATAAAGATTCTGAAGTTTCAACATCATATAATTTTATCATCACCTCCGCTAATGATCCCTTATCAAGGGATGTCCGTTCGCTCTCGATATATCAAATAATGGTGGCATCCTTTCTTCACGGTGAAGGTGGAGCTGATGGTTACAGCGACTTATGGGCGTCTCCCGGCCATCGCACCAACGGCAATCTGCGTGGAGTTATTGATGCTCTTCCATATATCAAGGATTTGGGTATGAATGCAATATGGATGACTCCGATATTTGACTCATCAGATAATCCGGATATNTATGGCGATAAAATTAGAGCCACCGNNTATTTCCCTTCAGACTATTTCAATATNNACCCCCNTTNCGGCACTTTGGACGAATTTAAGGAATNAATNCAAAAGGCTCACGATTTGAATATTTATGTTTTCCTCGATTGTTCTTTCGGTGAGAATTGCGGTATTGTGAAACCATCGCCTTCAGGCTTGCTCCCTACGATGGATTATGAAGGTTTTTTGGCGGATAACGGAGAGAAAACATATACCCCCACGGTAGTATATCCGCAGTCGCTTGAATTTGCAAAAGAAGTGATCCGCTATTGGACTTCGCTTGGAGTTGACGGATGGCGTCTGGATTCGGCGTATTCTTTATGTCAAAATGGTCATAATTATTGGGAAGATCTGAAACAAGTTCAACTCGAAGAGTGCCAGAAACGTATCGATGCAGGGGAGCAATGGGGAATATTGGGTCTTATGTTGGGAGAAGAGTGGGGCGACCCTCAGCATCTGACAACTATCAGAGAGGGGGGGCTTGATGCCGTGATGGATACATGGTGGCATTGGGTTATCATAGATGTGAGAAGAAACTGGGGCATTCCTAATTTTAAAAAGCTGGTCACCACAGAACCCACACGCAGAGGCTATCGCTCAGGTGTAAATCCGGCAGCCTTCCTGTCAAATCACGATATGGCTCGGATTTATGACAGAATCGGGAATGATAGAGATAAATTGCGTATGTTGCATGCGGCTATTGTATGCACTTCCCAACCTGTAATTAATTATTATGGAGATGAATTCGGTGATAAAACAGGTGAGGGCTTTAATATTGATTATGGAGGTCACTGGAGTCGCACATCAGGTCATCTCACTCCTAATAATGCTGAAGAAGAAGCGCAATGGAAAGAGACGAGACAATTTTATCGTTTGAGGAGTGATTATCCCGCATTATGGCGCGGAAAGCTCACGTCTGAAGATATCCCCGACGGATTTGTAATTACTAAAGTTGATTCTGAGACAGGGCAGACGGTCATTGTCGCTTTCCCGTCCGGAGAAACTTCATTCACATTGCCGGGTGCCTGTATCGACCTTCTAAGCGGCGAAAGCGTAGAGGGCAATATAAATTTACAAACCTCCCATCCCCGTTTCTTCCTGCTTAAATGATAAACATCTCCCATATCCGGGAAGTCACAAATCATCTTTTTATAACTCAATTAAAATAGAATATGACAAAATTATTATTGATATCCGCGTTTTGTTTTATATGCGCAAGCGGCTTAAAAGCTCAAATTATCGAGGTGGATTCGTTTGATAAAACTGCTACAGAACTTATCATACCGAAGTGTCATACTATTTCTTCTTCCTTTGAGGGGAAAGGTTTCGACAACTTAAGAAAGATTACATTTGAAGGAATAGACTATCTTCCGGCTCTGACTTTCAAAGGATTGCCAAATCTGGAAGAAGTAATCCTTAATGGAGATAACCTGAATGTAGGGGGCGCTCAATATGTTGAGTTGCCCAAGCTCAAACGTGTCGTGATGAACGGCAACACTTTTCTAATCAACGGAAGTACTGCCGTTGTTCATTGCCCGGAATTCGAGACCTTTGAAATCAATGGTCTGATTACATATTCCGATATGGTAGACCCATATAATACTCCAAAATTCAAAGGCTACACGGGTGATTTTGCAATGCTATACAATAACAACAGCAACTTGATAAAGGCAACTCCAGCCATTGTAGCTGCCAAGAATCCCCAATATCTCGAAGCATTTACACGTCAATTTTCGCAAGTCACAGAAGCCCTTTCGAATTCTGATAAAGATAGTGAATTTGCAGGACGGTTTGTTTGGTTTAATTCTGAATTGGAGGATCTGGCAAAGCAAATGGGTGTAGATGCATCAGCATATAAGGAGGCATATAAAAAGGCAAAAGAAAATCCGGCATATTGGACCACTCTTGAAAGATTGCAACATTCACCGGCATACGAACCGGACACTGTAGCAGTTGAATTTTCATATCAACCGGCAACATCACCCGCGCTGGCAGAAGTTCGTCAGCGATTTAATTTAGACAGCATTGCGGGGAACGGAAATGATATCTCTAAAATAAAGAACTTGACTTATTGGGTTCATGATATAGTTAGACACGACGGTAGTTCTTACAATCCAAGAGGCCCGAAGACATTGGCTAATATTGTGGACACGTGCCAACAATATAACCGGGGTGTCAACTGCAGAATGATGGCAATAATGCTTACGGAAGCATTACTTGCGGAGGGTATTCCGGCTCGATATCTGACTTGTCAGTCAAAGGATTTTGAAAAAGACCCTGATTGCCATATAATCTGTATGGCATGGTCTGACTCTTTAAACAAGTGGGTATGGGCTGATCCTACCTTCGCTGCTTTCGTAACCGATGAAAACGGGCTGATGCTTCATCCCGGAGAAGTACGCGAGCGTTTAATTGCCAATAAGCCTCTGCTCCTTAACGAAGACGCAAACTGGAATCACGAAAGTCAGCAGACAAAAGAAGATTATCTCGACAATTATATGGCAAAAAATCTTTATTATATTTCAGCCATAACAGACAATAGGCAAGCACCTGAAGGAGATTCAAAAAAATCCNTTTACGTANCANTCTCACCGGTNAATTCCAACTANACCNATGCTGNCATAATNNCTNCAGATTANGAAAAATTCTGNCNATCCCCCAATTNNTGGTNTTTNCATAATATAAAGACAACCTGGAACCTTTGCTTACTCCCAATGCAAAGGTTCTATGTTTATGGATATTAATGCCAGCGGATAAACCGGTAGTATTCAACTGAGTAATAAATACTAAATCTCATTAAATCTCATCCAGGCATTACAGCAAATGCTCTGATAAAAGAAACGAATAAAAGTGTCATTACCATACGTCGGAGTGTAAAAACACTAACAAACGATGGATTGATTGAATATAGAGGTTCTAAGAAAACCGGGGGATATTTTATCAAATCCTAATAAATTTAGTACCGAGTCGCATTGGATTTCGCAGAAGATAGATATGCATATAAGAGGATTTCGCCANACNAATGTCGAACTTNTTGCGGTAAAAAACCNACATNTGAAGAAAANCATGAAAATNCGTCGNACTTTTTGAACCTTCTTTTGGGTGTAGAAATAGTGGTGACAACTCATGCGACCATAGCGGAACAATTCACATACAACNCGTTGTCTCATGATTAGGTTTTTACACACCGTNCTTTGACGTGGGGTGGGGAATNCAAATTCAAACGTGGCACGAACATCATTCANGGACTATGGTATACCCGGAAAGGTAAACGATTCCCGGCATCGAAGCTCGACCGATGATTCAGTAACGCCAATATCAAGGCTCATCTTGCCAATAACAGACCAGTTCCATCATTTCAATCCCAACAATTTATAGAAGGTCGTTAATAATCAAGTAAGCGACCGTAATCATGCCAGTCGCCAATCATTTCTCCATTTGCACTCGCTTCAATCAATTTATCAAGACGATTACGAAATAATTCAGGACTTGCTTTAACTCGTTGGATATTGTCTATCCTTACACGTTGATAAAGACTTGGAAAGGATTTGAATTTTTGCCATGCGGTCGGATTAACGCTAAAGACCTCAAAGATTTCTGGATCAATTTTAAATTCTGCATCAAGGTCAGGACATACCTTGCGTCCATTATCGGTCATCATCCCAAGTTTCTTAAGGCGGCGACAACGTTCTTTATTCAGTTCTGTCCACCTTCCGGATTTTGATCGGGGTCCGAATCGCTGAAGATAGGTGCCATCAACATTTTTCAGTGTAGAATCAATCCAACCGAAGCATAGAGCCTCTTCCACTGCATCAAGATACCACAGGGCATTTACAGGCGGAGTCTTCCCCCTCTTAACTGCTAACC
>WFMC01000082.1 GCA_009177205.1 Bacteroidales bacterium | reverse complement strand
ATTACCTACTGCAAATGAATCAAGCATCCATTTCTTTAGCTTGTCATCATCAATGTTTTCAGGATTAGCTATATAATAGAGATAGCCTCCAACCTTTTGGCACTGGATATCTATTGAGAATTGTTCATAGATAGCATCACGCCATCGGTTAAAGGTGGCGCGAGGTANCGGCTTGTAGTCNCTCANGTCTTTACAACGTTCCCATTTCTCNGANANATCCTTATGAGAAATCTTTCCGGCNCGGCGAATTGTCTCTATCACCCAAGTGTATTTCTGAAGCTGATTCATTTCAGTAAAAGTTTTATGACTGCAAAATTAATCAAATTCTGTCTCATTTTGCGGTACAGGATTATTTTTTTACCCAGTTACCCTATTATCTGTCTATAAAATTTATCGAGAGGAATATTTCTGAACCAGCCTCCTCATTTACAGCAAAACCATAGTGAATTCTTGCAGAAGGATACAGCTGGCTGAAGATTCTTCTAAGAATTTCCTCCTCGTCAGAGGAAACCGGGGTATCTTTAGATGACTCGGCTAAAACGACGATGTCTGTAATTTTTTTAACCACCAAATCAGAAAGATCAGCATAATTTAGAATCAGGTCTTCAAGATAAGTAGCNCGGCTTGAAGAAGCATTGGGAAAACTCTCATAATTTTCTTCCTGTCCTATGTTTATCGTCAATATGAATTCGAGATCTTTGAAAGAGAAAGAACTTCCTTCACAAGACAGTCTTTTAATTATCTCGGTTCTTCGGCTCATACGCTCAAGATACTCCCGGCGTTCCCGATAACGTTTCTCGGCCTTACGTTTTCTACGATTGGTCTTTCGGGGCGAAAAGAGATATTTATTGAGTTCTTCTTTATTTTTGGCGCAAAAGCCAGGTTCACCTTCTTTTGTAAATTTTAGATTCTTACGTTTAACATTTTTCCGNTAGTGCCGAATAATCAACTCGTGAAGCATCTTATCAAATTGATTATTCTCTTCCCAACGATTTCTAAAACNATGGAATTTCTCCCTGACTGCTCTTNGTGTGAAACCATAATATGTAATTTCCCATANGCAGTGCGCGAGAAGCATCTTTTCAGGAAGATTGNTATCANNNAGNCTGTTNATNTTTATAGGTTTGGAAAGACCATTTTCCCAGTNGTCCTCCGACAAACCCATAACTCGTATATAAGGGTCGGATTCATCNCCNGCGATAGTGATNTCCACACTACCTTCTGAGGGTTTNGGGGTTAGCGCCTTCAAGCAATCGAAGGCCATTTTGAAGCCCGAAATGTCATTATGTTTCCAGACATCTCTGATTTCGGGAACAATTTCTTCAAACTGATATTTGTCGAGTAGTTCTTTNAATGTCATAGNNCAATTATTTTAATAGAAGTTGAAAATATCCTCTTCATCGGCTTGTTCTCCTGTTGAAAGGTTAAACCAATGGTTGTGGCAATATTCATTCCAAAGAATGAT
>WFMC01000067.1 GCA_009177205.1 Bacteroidales bacterium | reverse complement strand
TGCCAACGGNTCTNTGTGACGTGTCAGTTTGCGCAAGGCAAGGATATAGTCCTCTCGGAATACAGTCGGGACAATGATTCGAGACTGGTCAGCACGCACAAACTCAGCATTCATCATCACACGGGCGATGCGTCCGTTGCCGTCATTGAACGGGTGCACTTCGCTAATCATGAACATCATGAAAATTGCTCTCGCAAACGGGTCTGTCAAGGCTGCGTAATACTTGAAGCCATGTGAGAGGGTTCCTTTCACAAGTTTATGATCCACGAACTCAGTCATTCCTGCACGATTGTTTTTCATTTTGAAAATACCGGGATTCATGTGCGGTCGTCCTTCAAGCAGTACACTATGTCTATGGCTCAAAATCGCAAACAATTCATCGGGAGACGTTGGTGTCTTAATCATTTCTGCGCGATTCGACAGCACCTTGAAAGTGCCAAGTATATCATGCGAATCCTCATCACGCCGTGGCATCGGAATACCGGAGTCAACAATGGCTTTGGCTTCCTCTACGTCAAATTCAGTACCCTCTATATAGTTCGAGAAATAGCTCTCGAAGAATGAGAACAGTCGGAAAGACTCTTCATCTGTATTGCGATTATTGCGGATAACGAAATATCTATCCTTTATCGCGTCAAAAAGCACTTCAAATAGTTCCACCCTTGTCTTGTCAAACGGACTTCCGACGGCGAGTGCCTTAGCAGAATCAGTCGAAAGCACCTTCGCGTCATGAGTTGAAAGCAGAGCCGATATAATGCTGTTGATTTTTACAAATTCAGTCTGCATACCCAGTTCATCGGCTACTTTTCGCAATTCATCACGATATTGGTTCAGTCGTTCTTCTCCGCCTGTAAGTAGTAGTTGTTCGAGCTTGTTCTCTATAACGCTCATCGGAAGAACACGCGATTCATCGCCTGACTTTCTCGACACCTGCATATTCTCCAGCATGTACCTGTATTCTCCTGATATGTGCAAACCCATAAATGGAATGTCGTATGAAGTCGCTTTCGGACCCTTAACGAAATTTAGGATAATACCCGGCAAATCGGTTACCCGCCTCGAAGTTGAGTTTGTCAGGAAAAAGTCGCCTGTGGCAGTTGGGCGCATCTCTTTGGCACTTCGGTGACTTATCAACGCATCCGGATAGCGGTAAACAAGTATATCAATAAGGTTACGGCGCACGATGTTTTCCAGACTATCTATAAGGT
>WFMC01000161.1 GCA_009177205.1 Bacteroidales bacterium | reverse complement strand
ACCCGATACATGCCTAATATATTCGACGCGCTATGCGCGCCGGCATGATAAAGGATTGATTCTGTAAATGCTCCGTGGCTATGCCTGGCGCGCGTAGCGTGCCACATAGAGTAGGCACGTACCGGCTATGCCGGTGCGTGTATTCCGAGCACGCCACCAAACACACAAGCAAGTATTATCATTAATAATGTAGACACGTATCGGCATAGCCGGTGGGTGTATTACTCGCTAAGGGAGCACACGCCACCAAACACACGCGCAACTATTCTCATTAAAAATGGGGTGATTTTTTGAGTTGAGCCTTTTTTTATGTAAATTTGTTACTTATTACTTATCTTTCAGTCAATATAGGATAATGATTAAAAAATTTATTATAAATTTTTGTGCTTGTGTTTTTTTGATTGCTTTTGTAAATTTTAATGCCAAAGCTTACATCCCTGAATTTAAAGATGCCGCTTCCATCACTATTGGTTCTGAGCTCAATCGCGCAGAAATGATGTGTAGGCAAGAGAATTTCAACGGATGTATTGATGCCCTTTCGGTTATATCTACCGAGCAAATTCCTTTATCCGTTGCTCAACAAAAAACGTATATGTTCTTGCTTGGTAAGGCTTATTTTGCTACTGAAGATTTACGTTGCCTGAAAATTCTTAACTCTTTTGCAAATAATTATCCTTCTTCATTTAATGTTCCGGAAGCCGTGTTGCTCACCGGCGATTATTATTTTTTCAAAAAAGATTGGAGTAAAGCATTGGAGCGTTATAAACTCGTTGACCTTAATATTCTTCCCATTGATAAAAAAAATCTGTATATTTATCGCAAGGGTATATGTATGATGCGAAGAGGGTTTTATAAAGAAGCCTCTCCCCTGTTTTCTTATCTCTCANGGGAGAAAAGTTATAATATAATTGGGGAATATTATCAAGGTTATTCAGATTATATTGAAAATAAAAATTNGGAGGCATTACAGAAATTCGAAAATGTGGCGCGAGCGCAGAATAATGATTATGCAGCAATAATGAAAATTCTTAATGGTGAAAAACTNTATCCGGAATTTTATATTGCTCAATGTTATTTTCGNCTNAAGGATTGGGAAAAATGCTCAAAAATGGCGCAAGGAGTGTTAAAGAGAAATAATTTGCCCGAAGAGNAGATGAAATATGAGACAACTCTGGTATATGGTNTGTCACTTTATGAATTAAAACAATATGATGCTGCGCAAGGTCATCTGGAGTCATACGTCGGGGCTACGGGAGATAATGCCTTGGATGATGCCGTATANGCTTTAGGAGTTTGCGAATATGAATCGGGNAATTATNATGNGGCTTTTATTCATTTTTCAAAACTCATTGANAGGCACGATATTCTGGCGCANGGNGCTTATCTTTATCTTGGTCAGATTGAAGCCGCATCCGGCAATTCTTCAGCCGCTGCGATAGATTTTGAAAAGGCTTACAGGCAAAGTTATGATCCGAAAGTGGCAGAAACAGCTTTATATAATTATGTGGTAGCCTGCTCTCACGGAGGAAATGTTCCTTTTGACACCAATGTGAAAATGCTTGAGAGGTTTATAGAATCTTACCCTTCTTCGGAATACACGCCGGCTGTGGAGCGACATTTGGCTATGCTTTTCTATAAGCAAGGAAATTATGAAAAAGCTGTAGGCACAATCAATAAACTCCGCGAACCTTCAAAGGAGGATTTGAAACTGAAGCAGATGATTTATTATGCTGCCGGGGCTTCGGCTCTCTCTCAAGGGAATGCAAATAAATCCGTAGGGTTGCTGCAAGCGGCAGCCGGAATAAAAAGTGATGATAAAGAACTTACTGCCCAAACAAATATTTGGCTTGGGGATGCACTCTATCAACTTGGAAAATATAAAAATGCAGAGTCTGCATACACTATGGCTCTCAAAAGTGGCAGAGCCGGGAATAATGAAGAGATACTTAAATATAACTTAGGTTATACAAAATTCCAACTTGGCAAGTATGCCGAGGCGGCAACTTATTTTAAACCTATAGCAGGCTCCTTGACGGCTTTGACGCCTGAAATGAGGCGCGATGCCTTGGTGAGAATTGCCGATTGTAAATATTATACCGGAGATTATTCTGCAGCCAAAAAAGATTATCAGCAATTAAAAAATGAGGGTGTAGGTGCCGATTATGCCTCATATCGTTACGCGAGATTGCTCGGAAAAGAGGGTGACTTGAATGGTAAAATTGCCGAATTGGAAAGATTTGAAAGAGAATTTTCAGGGTCTATCCTTATAAATGATGTTCTTTCAGATTTAGCGGATGCCTATACTTCAATCGATAATCCTGCAAAGGCGGCAAAGGCTTATTCACATATTGTGGAAAGAAACCCGTCTGATCCGGCAGCATCAAAGGCTATGTTAGGTATGGCTCAGGCATATATAGACGCAGGAGAAACCTCACAAGGTATTCAATCATTCAAAAGAATATTGAAAGAGCGCCCCTATTCGGCTGAAGCGCGTTTGGCTGACAAAGAATTAAAAAATTATTATGCTGAAAATCATAAACTTGGAGAATATGCCGAATTTCTTAAATCCATACCCGGATTTTCACTTGGAGAAAAAGATATGGCGCGTCTGATGTTTGAGACGGCTCAAAATGAATATCTGGAAAATAATTCAGACATATCCGGCTTGAAGGAATATGTTGCCAAATTCCCTGCCGGCGAAAATGCTGCCGAGGCTTATGAGCATCTTTCAGAATATTATTATTCTAAGGGTGATAAGGCAAATGCACTCCTTTGTTATAGGGGACTTGAAACCACCGGAGGAAAAGATTATCAGACGACTGCCTGGACCGGAATCATGCGCACCACAAATAATGCGGCGCAACGCTCGGAATATGCCGGCAAAATACTCAACCTGGGTGGGGCGTCTCCGGAAGTGCGCGATGAAGCGGAGTTTTATGTGGCTTCCGACAGATTAAAATCTCCATCCGGAAATGACAGGAGTGTGGCTCGCGCGACATTGGAGCGCATAGCCGGAAATCCTTTCTCTGAAGCAGGGGCAATGAGTGCCGTCACCCTCGCTCAACACCTTCTTGACACAGGCAATGCCGACAAAGCCGCCTCGATGATGGAAAAATTCACTTCTTCCGGCTCTGAAGAGCAATATTGGGTGGCAAGAGGTTTTATTGTACTCTCTGATGCCTATAAAGCGCAGGGTAAAGATTATCTGTCGCAAGAATATCTAAGAATTCTTCGGGATAATTATCCCGGTAAAGAGGAGGATATTATTAATTTGATTAATTCACGCCTGAAAAAATGAAAGTAAGACTATATAGAGTATTTATTTCCTTTGCAATTTGCAACTTGGTTTTAGGTAAAGTTCAAGCGCAGGAATTGAATGAGCGACTCGAAGTTCAAGGTAAGTACGAATATGAAAAACTTCCGGTGAACAGACTCGACAGGCTCCCGGAATTCAAATATTTTCAAGTCGGAGATAATAAGTTGGCTTACACGACGCAGGGGGTGCCGGCGGAATTTGTGCCTTCTTCTCCGGATGCTGTAGCCACTGTGTGGGGTGGCAGAAGGTCGGATTTTAATCCTCGCGGCTATTTGAATCTCTCTTTAGGCTCGTGGCTTAATTCCGATTTGTCTGCCGGATATTCAATTATCAGAAAAGACAACGAGCATCTCGGCATAAGACTACAACATAATTCCACTTCTCTTTGGCATCCCGACGGGAATGATTCACCAAAAAGATTCAGTTATCAGGAGAGAATCGGAGCGGATTACTATAAGGATTTCGCTCATCTCGGCTCACTTTCTGCTTCGCTGCAATATCATCTGGGCTATTTTAACTATTATGGTTGCAACCCTGCGTGGAGAATTCCGAATACTCCCCGCCCTGCTGAAAAATATATGCAGGCAGATNCTGANTGTNNTACTCAGACNTNNAATGACGTGNCAGNGAGGGTGGAATGGNTNTCCAATCGCAATGAAGAAGNTAAAAACATTTGGNATATTGCCCTTGGAACCCGTTATTACTGCTATCGCACTGCAACGCGGGAACTTGACATAATTCTCGACGGGGGATTTGCTCATGTATGGAATAAGGGTAAATCTATCAATCAAATAGGGATTGATTTGAGAGGGGATTATTTTAATTACACTTCCGCTCCTCATATCGTGAATCCTCATTCCTACGGAGCATTATTTTTGACTCCCTTTTATCGATGGCAAAAAAAGAATCTCACTTTTCGCGCAGGGGCAGATTTGGATTTGACTTTCAACGCTTCCGGGCTTGATAAGGAATCACATTACGGTGCTTTTCATGCCGCTCCCGATGTCAGGTTTGACGTGTCGGGCAAAAAGATGAATTTCTATATTCATCTGTTGGGTGGAACGGAATTGCATACGCTTGCCTCCACTTCTCAGTTGGATCCTTATCGCAATCCACAACTTCTTTCCACCTTGCCTACCTACACTCCTTTTGACGGTAATTTGGGAGTGGAAATATCACCTTTCTCCGGATTCAAAGCAAAATTGAATTTACAATTTAAGGTGACGCGAAATGTTTGGGCGGGAGGATGGTATACAGTATATCTAAATTATGCTCACCTGGGAGAACTTCTGTATCCTGAAATTGAAGATTATTCAGATTTTGAGTTTGATGAAGGTTATGAACGCTATAATCTCGCCGGCTTCGGAGTTGATGTGGATCTGAAATATGATTATGGAGATGTGTTTTCGGTGATGTTTGCCGGTCAATATTCTCCACAAGGGGATAAACGAGGAATTTTTAACGGATTAGACCGTCCGCGTTGGATTCTGAATGCAGGTTTAAGCGGCTCGCCGTTGAAGTCTTTAACCTTAGGTTTAAATTATCAATATCGCGGAGTCAGAGTGGTTTATCCCGGACTTCGGCTAAAGGATATAAACCGCATTGATTTCAAAGCCTCCTGGAAATTTAATCAACATTTTTCAATATATTTTAAAGTTGACAATTTGCTGAATCAGAATGTTTGGATTCTTCCATGTCTGAAAGGGGAAGGAATTGTGTTTGCCGGAGGCTTGCAATGGCTTTTTTGACAATGGAAATATAATGAACCTCTCTCAACTTTGCTACGTTTAATCTAAGAATCCGGATTTGAAAATTGAATTATTCCGGGACTCTAAAAAATAGAAAATTATGGCATTGACTCTGAATTACAGTAATGAAGATGATCGTGCTTACGGATTGGCAGGCATGACAGTGTCTTTGGCAGCTCTTGACGCAATTGATAAAATTGTGGAGATTTCAATTGATGCCGATGGTCCGATGGTTACCTTCTCACAGGAATATTATTATTCACTTTCTCCCGCTGTTTCTCCGAAAATGGTATGGGAAAATCTCATTAGAAATTATCATATCACGGCATCTATGGTAGTTGCCAACATAATGGCACGTTCGCTCGTGAGACTCGGAGAAGAGACCCCCAAAGATGTCTTGGATAAGATATACTCTGAAATTGAGTCGGAAGGACTGGAAACGTGTGGTTTGGAAAAAGATGAAGTTGAAGCATTTTATAATAAGATATATATGCAGAATCGCAGAATCTTTGCCAATCCTCGTTTGCGTCCAGCAATCACTGAATTGGCGAGAATTTTATCGCGTAGACGCTCGCTGAGCGGCTTGGAAATTCGCGATGAATTGACCCTTCTTCAACTCTGATTGAGAAGAGAATGAAATCCGGCATCCGATTACTTCAATTAGGGCAATCGGACTTCTTCCCTATAAACTTCCATAATTTTGCTTTTCGAAAAATGAACGATTTTGATATACATGATGGCAGTCGCGCTCCTCAAGGAAGCGATGGAGATGTGGAGAAGGCTCTACGCCCGCTGGCATTTGATGATTTCAGCGGTCAGGAGAAAATTATCTCCAATCTCCGCATTTTCGTCAGCGCCGCGCGCCTGAGAGGTGAAGCACTCGACCATACGCTCCTGCATGGTCCTCCGGGATTGGGTAAGACCACTCTCTCCAATATAGTCGCGAATGAACTCGGAGTGGGCTTTAAGGTCACTTCGGGTCCGGTGCTTGACAAACCCGGCGATTTGGCGGGCATTCTGATGTCGCTTGAACCTCATGATGTGCTTTTTATAGATGAAATCCACAGGCTTCATCCGATAGTGGAGGAATATCTTTATTCCGCTATGGAGGATTATCGCATAGATATTCTTTTGGATAAAGGTCCGGGTGCCAAGAGTGTGCAACTGACCATATCACCATTCACCTTGATTGGAGCCACGACGCGAAGCGGATTACTCACCTCGCCGCTGAGAGCCCGATTCGGCATAAATTGCCATCTTGAATATTATGACCATGACGTATTGTGCGGCATCGTGAAGCGCTCGGCACGATTGCTGCGCGTAGGGATTGACGAAAAAGCGGCAATGGAAATTGCTCTGAGAAGTCGCGGAACCCCGAGAATCGCCAACGCCCTTCTTCGCCGTGTAAGAGATTTTGCTATGGTGAAGGGGGATGGATTCATAACTCTCGGTATCGCACGTATGGCTCTCGAAGCTTTGAATATAGATAAATATGGTCTGGATGAAATTGACAATAAGATTCTCCTGACTATTATTGATAAATTCAAAGGGGGTCCTGTCGGGCTCACTACAATTGCCACCGCATTGGGGGAGGATGCCGGCACTATCGAGGAAGTATACGAGCCGTTTCTTATAAAAGAGGGTTTCATCAAGCGTACTCCTCGCGGCAGAGAAGTGACTGATTTGGCATATACTCATCTGGGACGAAGTCCGCTGAAATCTCCGGATTCTCTTTTTGCTAACGATTAATTAACTAATTTGACAATTTAATGGCGGGTATAAGATCGCTTGTAAAAGACACGGCGGTGTATGGTTTGAGCAGTATTATAGGGCGTTTCCTCAACTGGGGATTGACGCCGCTCTATGTTTATACCTTTGTCGCGTCCGAATATGGCATAGTTAGTTTCCTTTATGGATTCACGGCTGTGGCTCTCGTAATACTGAATTATGGAATGGAAACAGGCTTTTTCCGTTTTGCCAACAAATCGGAGGAGCCTGAGAAGGTATATACGACTTCGCTTTGGTCGGTGCTTTTTACCTCCACTCTTTTCATAATAGCACTGACTCTGTTTTTACCTGGAATTTCCGGGGCACTGAAATTGCCGAAACATCCGGAATATGTGTGGCTTCTCGGAGTGATTGTGGCGATTGATGCTTTCACAAATCTTCCGTTTGCCTACTTGAGATATAAGAATAAGGCGTGGACATTTGCGGGAATAAAATTTGCAAGTATAGGCGTTAATATCGGGTTGAATCTATTTTTCATACTCGCCTGCCCGAAGATTATGGCTCATTCGCCCGGCTGGATATCGTGGTGGTATGAGCCCTTGGGGGGTAATGCTTTCGGCATCGGCTGGATTTTTATAGCCAATCTGATTTCCACGCTGACGGTTTTGGTGTTACTTCTGCCGTGGCTTACCGGGAGGAAATGGAAATTTGATGCGGAATTGCTGCATAAGATGTTGTATTACAGTTGGCCATTGCTTATTTTAGGTGTAGCGGGAATATTGAGCCAAAATATGGGTCAATTATTAATTCCCTATATTTTCCCCGATAATCCTGTTGCGGCACGCACTATGGTTGGTATCTACGGAGCTAACATTAAGATTGCCATAGTGATGGTGATGTTTACACAAGCTTTTCGTTATGCCTACGAGCCCTTTATTTTTTCTCAGGCACGCGCTGAAGGGGAAAGCCGGGAGCGGGCGTATTGCGATGCAATGAAATATTTTGTGATTTTCGGTTTGCTTATTTTTCTCGGGGTAATATTCTTTTTGCCCCTGCTTAAATATTTTGTGGCGCCGGGTTATTGGGCAGGCTTGCGGGTCGTTCCGATAATGATGATGGCGGAACTTTTTTTCGGAGTATTTTTCAATCTTTCTCTGTGGTATAAACTGACAGATAAGACTCAATGGGGAATGTATTTCTCATTAATATGCTTTGTTTTAATGCTCGGGTTGAATCTGTGGCTCGTGCCGCTAATCGGCATTCCGGACGGCTATCTTGGTTCGGCTTGGGCGGCTTTCATCAGTTACTTCCTGGTGATGGTGCTGAGCTATTTCGTAGGGAGACACTATTATCCGCTCCCCTATCCGATAAAGAGAATGGGAGGCTATCTGGCATTAGCTGTGATTTTCTATGCAATAGGCTTTTGGACGGAATTTGAAAATTCGATGTGGATAACCTATTCAATCAGGCTAATCTTGCTTATGGCATATATCTGCATTGTGGCGATTTTTGAAGACCTACCTTTCATCAGCAAAAGATTACGCTCTTTTCTGAAAATTAAAAATTAATATCGGCGGCGGATTGAAATGGAGGATTTAACAGTAAATAATTCAGTATATAAATTGACCTTTCCGAAGTCGGAGCGGCTGCGGCATAAAACACTTGTTGACACCCTTTTTGAAAATGGCAACAAGAAGTTTGAATACCCTGTAAGAGTGATGTATAAGGCTTGGAGTGAGGAGGAATTGAAGAATAGCTTTAAAATCGCTCTGCCGGATAAAATGGCACCATTACAGGTAGTGATTACCATCCCCAAACGTAAGATTCGCCATGCTGTCGACCGTGTTAAATTGCGGCGTCGGATACGCGAAGCGTGGCGCCTGAACCGGAGAGAATTGAGAAAAAAGATTGAGGATTCTTCCGATATCCGGTTGTTAGGAGTGGGGATTGTGTATATGACTGATGAGGTGCTTTCAATGGAGCGGATAGAGTATAAAATAAAGTTGATCATCTCAATGCTTTGTGAAAAAATAGAGAATATTAAAGTTGATTAAGCAATATATTTTTCAGTATAAATAATTTGCGTAAGAGGATTATTTGGAAAAGCGATATGGAAGAAATCAGTATTCACAAGGCACAAGAGATAGTCGACGACTGGATTATGAAAATAGGGAAGGGATATTTTTCGCATCTGACAAACATGGCGTTGCTGACGGAGGAGGTGGGTGAACTGGCTCGGGTAATAGCGAGAAAATATGGCGATCAAATAGCGAAGAAGGGAGATTTGGATGCATCCTTGTCTGAGGAGATGGCGGATGTGTTGTGGGTATTGATATGTTTGGCAAACCAAAGTGGGATAGATTTAACTAAAGCCTTCGAAGAAAGCATTGAAAAGAAGACCCGCCGTGATTCCGACCGTTTCCTTTCACGCCACTAACATCCTGTTTTCGACAATAGTTATGTGCGATTTCAGTGAGTTTATAGGAATATTTTTGGGATNATNAGTTTTTTAGATTATTTTTGTAAANTTATAGNCAATTTTGTAATTTTAANTTTTTAAGTTAATTAATTTTATGTTTCGGTGTCNNCGAGCTGTTNTNCNCAAANNACTNAATTTTTTAATTTCTCAATTTATAATTCTTAATTCTTAATTTTTAATTCTATAAATAATGGCAGATAATCTTTTTGACCAAATAAGCGAGGATATTAAAAAAGCTATGCTCGCACGCGAAAAAGTGCGTCTTGAGGCGCTTCGTGGCGTAAAAAAAGAGTTTTTGGAAGCAAAGACCGCTAAGGGCGCCAATGGTGAACTTTCCGATGAGACGGCTCTCAAAATCATGATGAAAATGGTGAAGCAGCGCAAGGAGAGTGCTGAAATCTACAAGGCCAATTCACGTCCTGAATTAGCTGAAAATGAATTGTCTGAAGCGGCAGTGATCGAAGAATACCTTCCGAAGCAACTCTCCCCCGAAGATTTGGAAAAAGAGATTCGTGCCATCATCGCCGAGGTCGGTGCTTCTTCACCCGCAGACATGGGTAAGGTAATGGGCGCGGCAACAAAGCGTCTCTCCGGAAAAGCCGAAGGCAAAGCCATCTCCACGCTCGTCAGAACCATTCTGGCACAAGGCTAAGCAGATATAAGACAGGTATTTAATTTTAATGAGTGTAAAAAATATATGCTTACTCTTCAAACAATAAAGGAAAATCCGGATTTCGTAATCAAGCGTCTCGCCGTGAAAGGGTTCGATGGAAGAGCCGTCATAACAGAAATCCTTGAAATAGATGCGGAGCGCCGCAAATTGCAAGCAAAATGCGNCTCTGATGCATCAGAATTGAAAAAATTGGCAACCTCTATCGCCACNCTCATGAANGCGGGGGAAAAAGANGAGGCTGAAAATGCCAAAAANAAAGTTNCTGAAATCAAAGGTGCCACANAGGGATTGCAAGATCGTCTGGAGGAGTGTCAAAAGAAAGTTACGGAACTTCTTCTGACTGTCCCCAATCTTCCGAATGAGAATGTGCCCGAGGGGTTGACTGCCGAAGATAATGTTGTGGAAAAGAACGGTGGCATCATGCCTGATCTTCCGGAAGATGCTCTTCCCCATTGGGAGTTGGCAAAAAAGTATAATCTTATAGATTTTGAACTCGGCGTTAAAGTTACGGGAGCCGGTTTTCCGTTTTATATCGGCAAAGGTGCCCGCCTGCAACGCGCTCTGATTCAATTTTTCCTTGATTCCGCAGGCAAAGCCGGTTATACTGAAGTAGAGCCTCCGTATGTTGTGAACGAGGCATCCGGCTACGGCACAGGACAATTGCCGGATAAAGAGGGTCAAATGTATCATGTAACACTTGACAATCTGTATCTGATTCCTACTGCTGNGGTTCCTGTAACAAATATTTATCGTGATGTANTCATNCCGGAGGCGGAACTCCCCAAAATNAATTGNNCTTATTCNCCCTGCTGGAGACGTGAAGCAGGAAGTTATGGCAAGGATGTGCGCGGACTCAACAGACTGCATCAATTCGATAAAGTGGAGATTGTCAGAATCGAGCGTCCTGATAAATCTTACGCAGCGCTTGAGGAAATGAAAGATCATGTGCAAAGCCTTCTTGACAGCCTCGGACTCCCCTGGCATATCCTACGCCTCTGTGGAGGAGATATGTCTTTCACATCGGCAATAACTTTTGACTTTGAAGTGTGGAGTGCCGCTCAAAAAAGATGGCTCGAGGTTTCAAGTGTTTCCAATTTTGAAACATATCAAGCCAATCGCTTGAAATGCCGCTATCGCGACAACGACAAGAAGATACATCTCTGTCATACTCTTAACGGCTCCGCGTTGGCTCTTCCGCGAATCATGGCAGCGTTGCTTGAAAACAATCAGACTCCCGCAGGGATAGTCATACCGGAGTGTCTGAGAAAATACACAGGCTTTGACATAATTGATTAACTTTATCCATATTCATATAAAAACGCCCTTATCAATAAATTTAAATAATGAATAATAAAACAGCAGCAAACTCTTATCCGGGCTACATCAGCAAAGAAGAAAAGAAAATTCCGATTAATGACCCCTCGGGAAAATGGTCGGATTTAACTCTCCTTCCGGAATGGGAAGAGCCATATTATGATGTATTCACTGTGCGCAAGCATGGAAAATGGGTGATGCTTAAGGCTTTGAAAAAAGAATATGCCGACGACCCTAAATTTATTGATATGCTGGAAAAGGAATTTGACACACGCTATAATTTGGCTCATCCGAATATAGTGATGGTCAATGATTTCGAAGAAGTTCCGGGGGTTGGCAAAGCCATTATTACCGATGATGTATATGGATATTCTCTCAGACGTTTGATAGATGAAAAACGCCTGACTCCCAAAATCGTAAAGAGACTTAAAACCCAGCTGTTGGATGCACTGGATTATATTCAGGAAAATCATATAATTCATCATCCGATCACTCCGGAGTCTATTATTTTTACTGAATATAACGAAAATCTGAAATTGATCAACGTCGGTTATGACCAAACTTCCTCATTAACAGAGCAAGATACGCGTCAAGACATCGAAAGCTATGGCAAAGTGTTGTCAGAAGTGCTTGATAATCTTCCGGAATCTCTCCCGCGATTGAGAAGAATAGCAAATAAAGCGCAGGATAAAGTTAAGCCATACAGAAGTTTCCTTGACCTTCAACTGGATATGCAGCGGCGCTCTTCGGTGACTGCTTATGTAATCATCGCCGCTTTACTCGCCGCATTGCTCGTTATTATTTACCTCCTTATTGCCAAATAAAATGATAGAAATACGCAAATTAGACAAAGAGAATAAACGGGATTTAAAGAAATTTATCAAGTTTCAGACCGATTTATATAAAGGAAACAAATATTTTNTTNCTCCTTTGATAATNGATNACCTNGATANTTTGAACGCCTCTAANAATCCNGCATNCGATTTTTGCGANGNTGATTATTTTATGGCNTATAAGGATGGGAAGCCGGTAGGCAGAATTGCAGCAATCATCAATACTCAGGTCAACGAATCTTCCGGTCATAAAGCTGCCCGCTTCGGATTTGTAGACTTTATTGACGACCCCGAAGTTTCCAAGGCACTATTGACAGAAGTTGAAAATTGGGGTCGTCAAAAAGGTATGGAGAAGGTTATCGGACCCCTCTCTTTTACCGACTTGGATAAGGAAGGGTGTCTGATTGAGGGATTTGATGAACTCTCCACAATGGCGACCATATATAATTATCCTTACTATGCCTCTCATTTTGAGAATTTGGGTTATACAAAAGAATCCGACTGGATTGAATTCCTCATTCCCGTGCCGGATGCAATTCCGGAAAAGCATTTGAGAATAGCCGAGATTGTGAAAAAAAAATTCGGATTGAAAGTCTTGAAATACACATCTCGCCCAAAACTCAAAAAGGAATATGGGAGAAAACTTTTCNANCTCATCAACGAATCATATAAAGACCTATANCAATNCTCGNGTCTGACAGAGCGACAAATTGAAAAATATATAGAGGAGTATATCAATCTGCTGAATCTGGATTTGGTCACACTGATTGTCAAGGAAGCTACTGGCGAACTTGTTGGCGTAGGAATTTCTATGCCATCAATGAGTAGGGCTCTTCAGAAATCNGNCGGCAAATTCCTCCCGNTCGGTTGGATTCATCTACTGAANGGATTGNAAGGTAAAAACGACAGAGTGGATTTGCTTCNCGTAGGAGTCTTGCCGGAATANCNGTCTAAAGNTGTTAATGCGCTACTTTTCACTGATTTGATTCCANAATATATCAAAAATGGATATAAATATGCGGAGTCAAATCCGGAAATGGAGACAAATTCCAAAGTGCAAAATCAATGGGAAGCATTCTCTCCCCGTCAGCATAGACGCAGAAGATCATACGTAAAACTTTTGAAGTGATAGGATAAATCATGTCAAAGCAGAGCGAAGAGGTTGAAAACATTAAGCCGTATAATCAACTTGATTCCAAGGGAAATCAAGTTGAAGCAATGTTTGATTCTATTGCTCCTGCCTACGACCTGATGAATAATATCATGAGCCTTTGGATGCATATCCACTGGAGAAACAAGGCTCTGAAAATGGCAATCGGCAGACATCGGAAGCCGATTAAAGATGTGCTGGATGTTGCCACAGGCACCGGCGAAGTCGTATTGGCGCTTGCCGACCTGCTCCCCGCAAGTAAAATTTGCGGGTTAGATCTTTCTGAAGGGATGCTTGAAAAAGCCAGACAGAAAGTTGATAAATTGTCACCGTTGGATCGCCATAGAATTTCATTTTTTCAAGGGGATTGCCTGGCGTTGCCTTTTGAAGACAACTCTTTTGATTTAATTACAGTGGCTTACGGTGTGCGTAATTTTGAGAATATAAAGCAAGGATATAAGGAAATGTATCGTGTGCTTCGACCCGGAGGAATTATTTGCGTCATCGAACTATGCTGTCCCACGGCAGGACTTCCTCTGGCTTTTTATCATCTGTATACCCGTAATCTTATTCCCATAGCCGGAAAATTAATTAGCGGCGACTCCAAAGCATACTCCTATCTTCACGAAAGCATCGAGGCTACACCGCAGCGCGGAGAAATGGAAAAAATATTGAAAGAAACCGGTTTCGGAAAAACCGAATGGAAAGACATTCGCCCCGGGGTCGTGTGCATTTATATCGGAGAAAAATAAAAAATGAATAGAAAGGATTTTGAAATAATGGCTCCCGTAGGGAGNNGGGAATCTCTTGCCGCCGCTCTCTNGNCAGGTGCTGATGCCGTGTNTTTCGGCATTGAGGGTCTGAACATGAGGTCGCGGTCAAGNTCCAANTTCTCAATCGAGGATATGAGGGAAATAGTCGGAATATGTCAAGAAAAGAATGTAAAGACTTATCTGACAGTAAATACTGTTGTATATGATTCCGACATCAATTACATGCATTCCATTATTGATTCCGCCAAAGAAGCCGGAATATCCGCCGTCATTGCTTCGGACATTGCTGTAATCAGTTATGCCGTCGGCGTTGGGGTCGATGTGCATATCTCCACGCAGGTCAATATCACAAATATCGAAGCCGTCAGATTTTACTCAAAATTTGCCGATGTGATGGTTTTGGCCCGCGAATTGAATATGGAGNTGATGGTGGCNAAGAGCTTCATGAAACCATCGAACGCGAAAATATTTGCGGACCCTCCGGCAAGCCCGTCAGAATAGAAATGTTTTGCCATGGCGCATTGTGCATGGCTGTCAGCGGCAAATGCTATATGAGTCTTCACCAGATGAATTCATCCGCAAACAGAGGTGCCTGCAATCAGATTTGCCGCCGCTCCTACACCGTAATCGATAAAGAGACAGGCGACAGTCTTGATATTGAGAATCAATATGTCATGTCGCCTAAAGATTTGAAAACAATTCATTTTCTCAATAAATTGGTAGATGCCGGAGTAAGGGTCTTCAAGATAGAAGGACGTGCCCGCGGTCCGGAATATGTCTACGAGACGGTCAGTTGCTATTCGGAAGCCTTGGAGGCGCTGTGTGAAGGTTCATTTACAGAAGAAAAGATTAAAGAATGGGATGCAAGACTGCAAAAAATATTTAACAGAGGCTTCTGGGACGGCTATTATATGGGTCAGCGACTCGGAGAATGGAGCGCAAAATATGGCTCTTCAGCCACGCGTGTGAAAAAATATATTGCCAAGGCGACCCGCTATTTTTCAAAACTTGGAGTAGGGGAATTTAAAATGCTCAGCGGTGAACTCACTCCCGGAGAGGAAGTGATAATCACCGGACCCACGACGGGCGCCTTAATTTTTAAGGCTGAAGAATTGAGATTGGATTACGATCCGGTGGAAAAGGTGGTAAAAGGACAACTCTTCTCAATGCCCGTGCCGGAAAAAATCCGTCCTTCCGACAGATTATATGTTTGGGAAAAAACAGCGATGGATAAAGATTTTCAAAAAAATTAATTATCTTTACAAATTAAATAAATATAACTAAATAATTATGGCATTAAAATGTGGAATTGTAGGATTGCCTAATGTGGGGAAATCCACTCTCTTCAATTGCCTTAGTAATGCAAAAGCTCAATCAGCGAATTTCCCTTTCTGCACGATTGAACCCAACGTGGGAGTCATCAGCGTGCCTGACGACCGGCTCACGAAACTCGTTGAGATGTGTCAACCAAAATCAATCGTTCCGGCAACTGTTGAGATAGTTGACATTGCCGGGCTTGTCNAAGGCGCGTCNAAGNGANAAGGCCTCNGAAATAAATNCCTTGCGAATATCCGCGAAACCGATGCCATCCTCCACGTTCTCNGTTGCTTTGACGATGATAATATCACGCATGTCGACACCACGGTCAATCCCGTGCGCGATATGGAAATCATCAATTATGAATTGCAGCTTAAAGACCTCGAAACTATAGATAACCGTCTCGCCAAAACGGAAAAACAAGCAAAAACCGGAGGCGACAAAGTGGCTAAGATGCAGGTGGAAGTACTCAAAGCCTATAAGGAAGCCCTTGAGCAAGGTAAGCCTGCCCGAAGTGTGAAATTCGAGACCAAGGATGAGGAAAAATTTGCGAAAGAACTTTTCCTGCTCACAGCCAAGCCCGTATTGTATGTATGCAATGTCGACGACAATTCGGCGGTCAATGGAAATCACTATGTCGAAGAGGTCAGGGCAGCGATTGCCGGCACTGATTCAGACCTGATGGTTGTTGCAGCAAAAACTGAAAGCGAAATAGCCGAACTGGATACGCACGAAGAACGTCAGGAATTCCTTGCCGAAATAGGATTGGAAGAATCCGGAGTCAGCCGATTGATTCGCGCTGCCTACAGGCTTTTAGACCTCCAGACTTATTTTACAGCCGGTCCTGACGAAGTAAGGGCATGGACTTTCATCCGCGGCACAAAAGCTCCTCAGGCTGCGGGAATTATCCACACTGATTTCGAAAAAGGCTTTATACGGGCTGAAGTTATCAAATATGACGATTATGTAACGTTAGGCTCTGAAAATGCAGTGAAAGAAGCCGGCAAAATGGCTGTGGAAGGGAAAGAATATGTTGTCAATGACGGCGACATCATGCATTTCCGATTTAATGTATAGTAACCTGGGAAATAATTAATTTAATATTAACCAATTGTTTTATGCTTATGAAAAAAATTATCTTTTTAATTTGTTCGATTTTGGCAGCAGGCTCTATGCTCGCCCAATCAGAGACCTCTCCGACCGATTTGGTCACCACCGAACCGGCACAGGGCGTCCTTGCAGAGTTCGGCACCCCCAACCTGGTGTTTGGCACCATCCCCACGCCTAATAAGGCTTGCACCGAACCTGCGATTTTAACTTACAACGGTGAAACCATAAGTGAAATCTACACTTATCAAACAGCAAAACTTCAGCAATACACTGAAGGTCAGGTTGATGAATCCGTCAGAATAGTATTCGTGACAAAAAAATTGACGGATCCGGGCGTATATAAAGTGCACGTCCCCGCTAAATATTTTGTTTTCAACAAATTGGAGGACTCTCCGCAATACAGTAAGGAGCTGGAGCTGGAATACATAATTCCGGAACCCACAAAAATTATTTCAGTCCCCGCCGCCGGCTTCGTGAAATCAGTGCCTGCTGAAATCACAGTGGAATTCCCCGGATATGTCAGCATCATTGACAACAAGATTCCGCCAAATGACGATAAAGAAAATTCTATCGCCTTCGATTCTTATTATGATGTCACCACTTACCAGGATGGCGACGGCAATATGACAATCGATGGCAATAAAATTACGTTTAAGATTGGTTCCAAACCCATTACAGGTGCCGGAACTTACGCTCTCATTTTCTACAATGGCTCAATCACTTTGGTTGATGCTCAAGGAAATAAGACAGATATACTCTATACCCGCATCGCATGGACCATAGCTCTTATCCCGGCTCCGGTAATTTCTCCGGCAGAAGGCGATGTCTATGAAATAGGCGACATATCATTCACGCTTACTGACGGCACATTTGGTATATTCGTCGGTCTCCCCTCTCTGTTTAAAGACAAAAACGGTGAAGTTGGCGAAAAGATTACGTATTGGAATAAAGAGAAAGCTATTGTAAGAGGCGATAAGACGGCAAACTTCGTAATGGATGACGGCCCCGTCACCACTCCCGGTAAATACATCGTCAGACTCGGTAAATCTTCATTCAGCGGTGTTGGACCATATTACGACAAAGAATATCTCGGAGATGATGAAGAAGAAGAAGGTGAAGACGATCGCGACCCGTCAGATTGGAATGGTCCTACTCCTTCCCCCCTTACTTTCGCTCCGATGTACGTTGATGAAGCCGACAAAATCGTAGAGGCATGGAATAACTGTAATTACCTCTATTACTATACCATCGTGCTCTCTCCCGCTCAGGGCGAAACAAGACTGGAGGATACTCAGACTGTCGCAAGTCTTAGCGAAATGACAATTTATTTCCCCGGCGCAAAAGAGGAATTATATGATAATCTTAATAATATAGCCGATGAAATTCAACTTCTCAATCGTCTTGGCAAACCCCAGTCAGGTTATGAATTCAAGGTCACTGTAGACGACTTGTCAGAGGTGAAATCTGCTACTATCTCAATTGAACCTCCGGTAACGAAATCCGGACTTTGCACTCTCAAAGTTCCTGCAGGTGCTTTTGTATGCGATGATTTGGATTCACGCATGCTCATGCAAATATTTAATGTAGACCCGAGTTATACGGGAGTTGCAGTGGTTGATGCATATCAATTGCCCTCAAATCCTGACGTTTATTCAATCGACGGAAGATTGGTATTGAAAGGTGCTTCCGCAGAGCAGCTCGAAAATCTGCCGAAAGGTCTTTACATTGCCAATGGCGTGAAGTTCTTGAAGAAATAAAAGTCTCTCGGATGAAATAGCGGAGGCGACTCGGATTTCCGGGTCGCCTCTCTTTTTATTCTATCCTCAGTCGGGAATTAAATTATTTTAAATCTTTCTTTAAAAGGTCTCTGATTTCAGTGAGCAATACTTCTTCTTTTGAGGGTTCCGGAGCGGGAGCGGGAGCCGGTTCTTCCTCTTTCTTCTTCAGTTTCATGGCGAATCGGAGAGCTACGAAAATTGAGAAAGCGATAATGACGAAATCCACGATGTTCTGTATGAACAGACCATAGTTGATGGCCACTTCTTCCACGGCAGCAACACCGTCGGCTGTAGCCGGACTTGCCTCCGTGATTACGTATTTCAAATTCTTGTAGCCGTCTCCGCCGGTGCAGAGCGAAATCACCGGCATCAAGATGTCATTTACCAGAGAGGCAACGATTTTGCCAAATGCGCCGCCGACAATTACGCCGACTGCCATGTCAATCACATTTCCTTTCAGAGCGAACTCTTTGAAATCTGCTAAAAATTTACCCATATTTTTTATTCTTTAAGTTTTGATATAGTTTATGTCTGCTCTTAATCCGGAAGCTTTTTATGATAAAATCAATTAACTAAAGTATTTATGTACTAAAAAATGTTAATTTTTTCAACATAAGGAAGCCTCTTGGTGTTATAACAAACGGAGAGGAAAAATAGATGTGGAAAAACACTGAAAATTAAAAATTCAGTATCNGTTTCCACAAAAATACGATTTTTTTTGTTAAANTTNCAATCTGAAAACCTCAAAACGCTCACAATTGGTAAAAAAGATAATAAANAATAACTTATAGAAATATAAACCCAAACTTAAATTGTAAAAAACAATGACTAAAATTGGTATTAATGGCTTTGGCCGTATCGGACGTTTCGTATTCCGTGCATCTACAAAAAGAGATGATCTCGAAGTTGTAGCAATCAATGACCTTCTTCCCGTAGACTACATGGCATACATGTTGAAATACGACACAATGCACGGTCGTTTCGATGGCACAGTTGACTATGACCTTGAAAAGAGTCTTCTTATTGTCAATGGTAAGCCCATCCGCGTAACTGCATGCCGCGACCCGAAAGAAATCGGTTGGGGTGAAGTTGGCGCAGAATATGTTGTAGAATCTACAGGTCTTTTCCTCACTAAAGAAAAAGCTGAAGCCCACCTTGAAGCAGGTGCTAAATACGTGGTAATGTCAGCTCCTTCCAAAGATGACACCCCGATGTTTGTGGTAGGTGTTAACCAGACTTCTTACGTTCCCGGAACTAAAATTGTATCCAATGCATCTTGCACAACCAACTGTCTGGCACCTCTTGCTAAGGTTCTTCACGAAAACTTCGGTATCAAAGAAGGTTTGATGACTACAGTTCACTCCACAACTGCTACTCAAAAGACAGTTGACGGTCCGTCAATGAAAGACTGGCGTGGCGGTCGCGCAGCTTCTGCCAATATCATCCCCTCTTCTACAGGTGCTGCTAAAGCTGTAGGTAAGGTAATCCCCGAACTTAACGGCAAACTTACAGGTATCTCAATGCGTGTCCCCACACTTGACGTATCTGTTGTTGACCTCACCTGCAACCTTGAAAAGCCCGCTTCAAAAGAGGCTATCTGCGCTGCAATGAAGGCTGCTGCTGAAGGCGAACTCAAGGGTGTGCTCGGCTACACTGAAGATGCTGTTGTTAGCTCTGACTTCCTCGGCTGCCCCTTGACCTCAATCTTCGACGCAACTGCAGGTGTTTATTTGACTGACAATTTCGTTAAAGTTATCTCTTGGTATGACAACGAAATCGGTTACTCAAACAAAGTTCTTGACCTCATTTCTTACATGAAGAAAGTTAACGGTTAAATTAACCGAAATTATAACTCATTAAGGGAGGCTGCGCTGTAAAACTCAATAACTGCGCAGCCTCTTCGTATATTTGATGGGTCTATAGGGTAAAAAAACAATCTGCCTGTCGGGCAGTTCCATTGATTAATTACCCGAAAATGTCAGAATGAGTGCCTGTTTCAATCATCAATAACGTTAATTCGAAATCGTTTTGTTCCCATACCAACAACCAATCCGGTTCAATATGACATTCCCATGCTTTGTGGAATTTTCCTGTCAGTTTATGTGGTCGATATTGAGCCGGAAGGGCACCGGTTTCAACAAGAATATTGATGGCGACCCTGAGCTTTTCCACATCAAGTCCTCTCTTAAAACATTTTTTCAATGATTTTTTGAACTTTGTGGAATACTTAAGTTGGTAACTCTTATTCCAAGAATCTGTTTAAACATATCATCTACAGAATCACATGAGGTTACTCTACCTGCTCTGACATCTTCGTAAGATTCCTCTATACCACTTTTTTTGTGTTTCTTTTTCTGATTGACAATAGAAACACCTTCNATAGCGTTTAATATNTTCTTAAGGTGTGGGAGGATGGTATTANCCTCAATATTTATTGTTATTNNTGTCATAAAAGTCAATGTTTAGATTACAAATATAAATAATATTTTTTAATACTGATAAATTTATATGATAACATATTTTAAATAGTAAGTGTAATAATTTTATGGCATATTCTGACAAAATGCAATTATAGCATAATCATTGTCTTATGGAATGATATAATTAATGGAAAAATGCGAAAATTAAAAAGATAAGAGTCCATAAGAGTTAAACAACTCTTAGCATTTTGATACTTGTCATTTTGTTAGCAATTTTAATCTTTTTGATATTTTTGTAAAATATCAACGAAAAATATTTATCTTTTTTAATTATTTTTAAAAAATATTTTGACAATTGGAAAATTATGTATTATCTTTGCAGTCGCGAATACAGATAAGAAAAAGATAGTTTAACTGATGTCTTTTGCAAAACTGTGGGAACAGAATAACAATACACAGACATCTTCAACCTTCCGACATGAGTGGAAGAATGTCGGAGTGTTAATTTGGTTGAATATTGGTACATGTTCAAGGATTCTTTGATTTTGTAGAGTTTATTGGAATCCAAACTAAAGCGGAATCTTCGTGAAGAAGACTCCGCTTTAAAATTTTCGTTATCTAACTGAAGGGGGAATACTGAAATTTTCAAATATTGATGCACCCGTTTCGCAGGGTGCATCAATATTTGATTATTTTACAATCAGACGTGTCACCTTAGATGTAGATGGGGTTTTAACTTTTACAAGATAAATATCTGAAGGAAGGGATGCAATATTCATTTCCATGCAATTTGAACCGTTTTCAGACTTCATCATTGGGATTCCGGACATACTGTATATTTCCGCGCTAAGAATCTCCTCGTTGGAAAGAATCGTCACTATCTCCCTTGCCGGATTTGGGAACACTATGAGTTCATCTGCTTTTTCAGCGTAAACCCTTTCATTCAGAGTCGAGGTCTGTTTTGAAAATCCAAAGGGCTGAGTGCAGGTTTCACCATTGTCGTTTTTAAGCAATGCTCTAACGTAAGATCCTTTAAAGCCATTGTAGTCGAAATCTTTGCCGATACCGACAATTGTGCTCTTTCTCTTTCCGGGGGCTGCAGAAGAAGGCTTATCGGTGGAAGATATCCAGTAGACTTCGGGAGCATCCGTGTCAATAATAATATGGTGATTATCCTTATCCACGTTTATGGAATTGATTCTTGGAGCTTTGGCTTCTCCGGAGCCGGTGAATTCATAACAGAAATATTCGCATCCCCCTCTCATTGCTTCTTTCAGATGATCCTCCGTCAAAGCGGGCATCAACATAAATTGGTAGTTGCGGAAATATTGCTCTGCAGTGTGGGTGTCATCGCAAGAATAGCCCCAAACCGGACGTTCCGGCATAGTCTTATCCAGAATCTGATCCCAAAGGATTCTGTCGTTGGGTCGACGGTTGCCCTGATTATAAACCTCAAGTCCGATCAATGACGGATACATTTGGAAATTCTCCGCATGCCATTCCGGAGAGTTTTTTTCACCCGCTTTGTATTCCTTATCAAGGCTCCAATATTGACCCGGGTGATTAATAATCTGCATCCCCCCTAACGCATTGGTATACGCGTAAGATTCGCGCAATGTGGCAAATTCCTGCCCCTTTCTGCCGGTGAAGAAATCATTATGGTGGTTGAAATCGCCTCCGGTGGATTCCTGCCAGCTATTCGTGTTATCCTTGCTTAATTCCACGCCCGGAATTGCCAGCATTCCGAGTTCCTCAGGATTACGTGATTGAGCTGAGGGATTAAAGAGGTCAAAGAAAGTCCAGGGATATGAATTGGCATCATGGTCGGTCAATGCCAATATTTTATAGCCTGCTTTAGCATATTTATCCACGACCTGAGTAGTTGTAAAATTCGTGTCGAATGATTGGGATGTGTGAGTATGGAAATTGGCTTTGTATTGTCCTGTTGTCGCCCAATCCACATTTTCGTATGCGTTGACAGTGAGGTGGTTTTCACACATGTCGGATGATTTTTTCACAACCTTTATGCAGATCTCTGCTACATTTTCCTTATTTGCCTTTCCTTGTTGCAAATCTAACGAAAGGGTATAAATACCGGCTTGAAGATTATTCAATCCGGCGGTCCACTTGTTTTGTCCCACCTGTGTAAGAGATAAAGCAGAGGAAGAGCCGTAGTTGAAATTATAATTTAGATTGGCAGTAAAAGGTGTGGGTTCATCTAATTCGATAGTGATATCAGAAGATTCTCCTTCTTCTGTAAAGGATGGTACGGCTGAGAAACCGGCGATTGAAACCTTGNCGATTACTNCACCCCATTTTGTTTCGGTAATTTTTANGGAGTTGGAAGGGANATCATATTNANCTGTTGCCTCCGTGCACTTATCAGACACACTGTGAACCCCTGTGATGGCACCCATATCCGATTCTGAATTTACACTCCCGAAATGCACGGTAAATGTCTTATCGTCTCCCGGGAAGGAAACTGTAGCTGACACCTTATAATCAGTAGTCGGAGTCATAGATATTTTATTATCTCCGGCATATATTTTGAAACCGCCTGAAGAAGCCGCCGTGCTGCTGACACTTTCGCCGCTTCTGATCACTACGCGTAGCCAGCTTTCCTTTGTCTTCTTACTGCTGAATCCCACATTCTGTACTGCATCCTTAAGGAATGTCTCAGAACCGTCGTCATCTTTGCGGGCAACATTCCAATAAACCTTTGACTTTACACTTGCCGGAATCTTTTTAAGCAGAACCTGAGCCTGAACTTTTTCCAGATTCGTCTGGGTATAATCATTAATCAAGTTGAAACTTACACTATTGTCAAGTTTGATATTAGTGGAATTTTCAGCATAATAAAAAGCATACTTTGCTGTAGTGTAATCAGCCAAGGTCGCAGCCTTCAGACTCATCGCGCGCGCCTTTGCTGAAATCGCGGGGAGAGGAATGACTTTTGCCGTAGCCCGGATATTGCCTGTAAGGAAAGGATAGATGGAAGGGAATGCTTCGCCCCAAGACTCATCATTGTGCAAGCCCCCTTCAAGACATGTTGGTGTGCAACCTAATGCTGAAGCCATGTTGATAACATCTGTTTTGATAATATCCGGTTCGTTACTTCCATAGGTCAGAAGATACTTCACGCCATCTCCGTTTTCTGTTGCGAGACTAAGCATTTCGTTGCGGTTGAGCCATAACAGTGGAGACATAGCCACGCAATTGCCGAAAACATCGGGGTGAGTCTTTGCTGCATAAATGCTCAAAAGACCTCCCAAGTCTGCTCCCAAAATAGTGGTGGATGCCGGAGTTGCAAGTGTACGATAGTTGGAATTAACGTGACTTACCACTACATTAATGAAATCCTCCATAAATTTGTCTGCGGCTCCACTCCCTGCAAACTCGGATAAGGATAAGGAATATTCTCCGCCACAAATCCATACATGGCAACCATAATACACCCGTTTTGCCCTGCTTCCTGGAGTCTTTCAGCAGTGGCTGAAGCATTCCACGAATTTTCGCCGAAGAAATCATCACCGGCGTCCGAATCGCTTCCCGCATCAGAGAAACGCTGCTGAACACCTACCATGTAGACCACAGGATAACTCTTCGAAGAGGAAGCATAGTCTGTCGGAAGTGCTATTCTAAGCTTACGCTCATATCCGTTTACCTTTATCTGCTTCTGAATAATATCGGTGTTATAAAGATTAGCCCATCTCGCCACGACATCCTCCTCCGACATCTTGGTGCGATTGCTGATTTCGCCTCCGGTTGCATCTTTTTCCACATATTTCCAATCCGGACCGCTGAGGTATTTATACCCGGCGTTGATGTCTGATTCGCTGCACCCGGGCAAATCAATACTGAAATGTGTGGCATCTTTTTTATCCATCTGATGAGAAGATGTGCTCCAACCGTTGAATGAGCCTGCCACATAGACTACTTTTGTGCCCTCGGGCACACGAACATTGAGAGTGACCGCCTCCGAGAATAAAAAGCAGCCAAGCAATCCCAAAATCGACAATAAAAATCGTTTTTTCATTTTGATAATAAAAATTAGGTTTATGGCGTAAAATTACCTACTTATTATTATCAAAAAAATGAATGTAAATCCGAAAAGTAGAATTATAGTTTTATAAAACGTTGATAGTTAGGTGTGTAATTCATTGAAAAAACATTCAAAAGTAGATTTTTTGCGTGCATATATTAAGGATTTTCTTCTCCGGGATGTTCGAGAAACTCCTTTTCAAATTCATCTTTAGAGATTATAAGGGAGTTTCTGATTGAAAATTTATAGTTATACACTGTCTGCGGAGAATAATGTAGCAATTCGGCTATCTTAGCACTTGAAGTCACACCAATCTTCATTAAAGCAAGAACGCGCAGTTCAGGAGTAAGGGATGCCGACTCAGGGTTTATACGCATATTCTCGTTCACCATTTGATTAAAACTTGCAATAAAATCCGGATAAAGANANAGAAATATANTGTCAAAACGCGTATAAAGTTCTTTCAGCTCAGCNCTTTCCGGNTTGTCGGATTTTACGAGCTCAGCAGCCTTCTTATAATCCGATATTTTAAGGAGTTGGCGAATATTCTTGCGTAGCAGACCGATTCGGTTGATATAAGAACTGTAGGCATCAAAAAAATCCGTGATATATCTGTCTCTTACCCGATTGGCAATAGAGATTTTTCTATTTGCTTCTTCGAGTGCCACATTCCTTTTATTTAGTTTTTCGCGCATCCTTTCATTCTCTTTAAGCCTGCGATGGGCAATCCATAAAGTTGCTCCCAAGCCGAGAGCCAAAATCAATGCTATGACACATAATATTATCAAAGTNATAATCTGCTCCCTCTCGGCTGCATGATATGCAGCGTCTATAATAGGCACGGAATGAAGAATCTCTTGCGTGCGCGAAGTGGCATTGCAGAAATAGGCATCCTCCAAAGCACACCTTATATAAGTATAGGCTCTGTCATAATCACCCTCTTCTGCCAGCCGGTTTGCCAACCTTATCAATGCGGAATAATCGCGTATCCCATTCTGCAAATCTATTATGGAGGCTTCCACGAGTGCATTCAATTCAGCTGAAGAATCTCCCATGGAGTGATAGACCTCCGCCAATTGCATTTTATAATCACCCTTTTTGGAAAATTCCGTCATGCCTTCAATGCTCTTCAATGTGACGAGCGATTCCTTCCATTGTCCGGCATCAGCGAGTCTCGATGCCCATAAACGGGCATATCGAAATGTGGTGTCTGAAGTAATTGCCAATAGCGTGTCCCGATGAGCGCGCGCCATATCTTCGTAGGCTATCCTGTGGGATTGCACTCCATCGGAAGCGGACATTCTTTGATAAGTGTCGCGATACACTATATGCATGTAACCCNCGTGATACGGCTCAAGGATANATCGATNGAGACTGTCGAGTGTCTCTANAGCCTGGTGATAATCTCCGGCAANGGAATAACTCTCAGCTAAATTTAATATAGAGGAATTTATTTTTTTGCCGTCCCCCATTCGTTTCGCTACTTTGAGCCGTTGCTCGGAAACCCATAATGCCGAATCCCCTCTATAGACTCTATACAGGCTGAATAGCGACCGATAAATATTGTATCGGTCTTCGTCGCTTGACACGCGTTTCAATTCTTCTCTAAGCCCGGTTATCTCTTTGCGGCGCCTGGCTGCATAATCATCCTTATGCTCAATTGTGTAATCAAGAGCTTTCAATAAAGAATCTCTTGTTGAGCTGCGCCCTTCAAGATTGAGATTGAACGTTAATATAACAGCTATTATTATGAGTAGGCGNNATAACTTCATNCGCAAATATAAGACTTTTTNNCCAATTCCACTCCATTCCGTCATTAAAAAAGATAATGGGTATATGGCTAAAAAAAGAGGAGCGCATCGGAATTGATACGCCCCTCTCCAATTATGAATGAAAAGTTATTAATTACTTAACGTAAACTTTTGAAGATTTTCCATTGACAACTTTAACGTAGATGCCCTTTTCAGGATTTGCAACTTTCACACCTTGGAGAGTGTAATAAGTAGCTTCACCTTCCTCTTCAAGTGCAATCTCTTCAACACCTGAAACGCTGACACCTGTAACTTTCAAGTTGCTGATTTCCCATGTGCAAGCTGCTTCGGCAGTAGAAATGTAATTGAAGATAACTTGAATCTTCTTGCCGTCGAATTCTTTCAGGGAGATTTTGCCGTCAACCTTAGTGGAAACTTTTGTTCCGTCAGGCATCTGATCAAATGCTACGGCAACTTTTTCGCCACCTACAACTTGAATGTAAGTCTTGCAGAACTCAGCAACCTTTCCTTCAGCATATCCCACTTGGTTGACTGCAGTAAGTTCGCAATCCTTATAATCAGTGAGGTCGATTACGGGTGAAGTTGCAGTTGCATTAGCTGCGTATGCCTGCTTGTAATAAGCGGAACCTTTCAAGCAATTATATTGATCACTCCAGCTCCATACGTAAGAGAGTCCTTCCGGAAGTGTGCCGTCGTTGATTGTCCAATCGTCTGCGTTGGAAGTCAAACCGGAATATATAGCTTTAGTGTCATCACTCGGGTTATCGGGAGTGTCAGGTATTTCACCATCCAAAGTGTAAGATTTAACCGATTTCAAACCGGGAGCGCTGAAATATGTTTCGCGAGTACCGCAAAGCACTACGACTTTGCCCAAGTTTCCTGGATTTTCGTTCAAGTTAAGAGCGGTGCGGATATCACCTGCCGGGAGTTGAACCGGAATACATTTTTTAACGTCAGTTTCATCGGCATTCTGTGCGATGAGGATGTTTGTCTGAGAAGTAAACGGAGCGCTAAATTGATTAACGTATGCAGAAGAGTCTGATGTATCAATAGATCCTACAATGTAGCCTGCAACGTATGTGTTGGGTATGCCGTGATCTTTAGCGGGAGCACCGTCGGCAATAAAGTTGTTTACTGTCAAAGGTTCTGCTTCCGAACCGGTCGGATAAGAAGGCACATCGGGTGTATCGCCTCCGGTTGCGCCAACAGTTGCAACCTTCAGGTTGCTGATTTCCCATGTGCAAGCTGTTTCGGCAGTAGAGATATAATTGAAGATAACTTGAATCTTCTTCCCTTCAAATTCTTTCAAAGAGATTTTGCCTTCAACTTTAGTGTTGATGTTTGTTCCGTCGGGCATCTGATCAAATGCTACAGCAACCTTTTCGCCGCCGACAACCTGGATGTAAGTCTTGCAATAGTCAGCAACCTTCCCATTTGCATAACCGACCTGGTTGGTTGCCGTGAGTTCCATATTGGTCTTACCTGTCAAATCAATCACGGGAGAAGTAGCAGTTGCATTAGTCGCGTATGCCTGTTGATAATAACCTGAGCCTTTCAGACAAGTGTATTTATCGCTCCATTGCCAAACGAATGAAAGACCTGCAGGAAGAGTGCCATCGTTGATTGTCCAATCGTCTGCATTAGAGGTCAAACCGGAATAAACCACTTCACCTTCAACCGGAGGAGTAACCGGATCGGGAGCGTCTGTTGTCCATTTATATGAAGTAACCGATTTCAGACCGGGAGCGCTCATATAAGTTTCGCGTGAACCGCAGAGGATAACACCTCTACCCAAATTTTCGGGATTGTCTTTCAAGTTAAGAGCAGCGCGGATATCACCCGAAGGGAGTTGAACAGGAATGCATTTTGTAACATCTGTTTCACCGGCTTTCTGAGCAACAAGAATATTGGAATTCAAAGTAAAAGGAGCCTTCCATTCAAGACCGGATTTGAGGTTTGTGCCGGAAGTGCTGCCAACGATATAGCATGTTACATAAGTGTCCGGAATACCGCTATCTTTAGCCGGAGCGCCATTTGCAAGAAATGCATCTACAGTCAATGGTGATTCTAATGACCCTTTAGGATATTTTGAATCATCGGGAGTGTCGCCTCCGGAGGTGGCAGAAGCAACCTTTACATTATAAAGTTCCCATGTGCAAGCCTCAGAGTCTGTAGAAGTATAATTGAAGATTATTTGAATCTTCTTGCCGTCAAATGCTTTCAAAGATGCTGTGCCTTTTACTTCGGTCCAGCTATTGCCGGCAGGCCATTTGTCCAAATTAATATGAACGGGGGTTCCGCCAACTTCCTGCACATAAATTTTGCAATATTCTGCAACGTTTGTGGTGTAGTTGATTTTATTGGAAACTGTGAGTTGAGCGTCAGTGATGCCTGCAAGGTCAATCACGGGTGAAATGAGTTTTGCATCCGTCGGGAAACGATATTGTTCTTCACCGATTTTCTTATAGGCGGTAGCAGTCATGCAATTATAACTTTCATCCCAAATCCAAACGTAAGGAAGCAATTCAGGAAGAGTACCATCTTGAATTGTCCAGCCGTCGTGGTTTGAACTTGTCAAGCCTTCGTAGGCTACACCTTCCGGGAGAGTAATTTCCGGAGCAGTGCCTACCCATTCGTATGAAGTGGGAGACTTAAGACCCGGCACACCGAAATATTTTTCGCGGGAAGCGCAGATAATTACTGCATGACCCAAATTTTCGGGATGGTTCACCAAATTAAGTCCATTGCGGATGTTGCCTGAAGTGAGTTGAACGGGAATGCATCTCGTTACATCCTCTTCAGAACTTGATTGAGCAATCAGGATGTTGGTGTTAGAAGTGAAAGGTGCCTCCCATTCCGGACCTGCATCCACTGTTTTACCGGTAGCGGCGGCTACGATATAACCTTTCACCCAGGTATTGGCTATGCCACCCTCTTCCGGGCAACCCTGATTAAGAAAATCTTTGACACTGATAGGAGCATCTTTTGTCCCCGTAGGATAATCTTCGGCATTTGCCATAAAAGCAAAGCCCAAGAGTGCCAAAGCGGAAAGTAAAAGTTTTTTCATTAGATGTTAATTTAAAGGTAAATTATATGGATAATAGATAATTCAACTTCGGGATTGTCTAATATTCGGTATTTGATTTTAAAATCTTGTTTTCTCTATTATAATTGTATATTGCAAAAATAATTATAAATTTGTAAAAAAAGAAAAATAAATGAGTGAAAAAAATATTAAAAAAGTATTGGTTATATCTTCCGGTGCCGGAATATCCAAAGAGAGTGGAATCAATACTTTTCGGGATGCCGACGGATTATGGGAAAATTATCCCGTGATGGATGTGGCTTCAGCCGACGGCTTCAGGCGGAATCCAAAACTTGTGCATGAATTTTACAACGCTCGCCGGCATGCGCTTTTGTCGGCTCAACCGAATGCGGCTCATCGCGCACTCGTGGAGTTGGAAAAAGATTACAACGTCTATATCATCACTCAAAACGTAGATGATCTGCATGAGCGGGCAGGCTCAAAAAACGTAACTCATCTTCATGGGGAACTGATGAAGATTCGTTCTGTTGCCGACCCGGATTACATTGAATCTCTGGATGTGGAGCATTTGGATACGACTCCGGAAACGCGCGGGAAACGCGGCGATTTGATGCGCCCTCATATTGTGTTTTTCCAGGAGCCTGTGCCGATGATTGAGGAAGCTGTAAGAATAGTGGAAAAGGCTGATATTTTCGTTGTTATAGGCACATCGCTCATAGTGTATCCCGCCGCCGGATTAATCCATTATGTTCGTCCCGGTGTCCCGATCTATTATATCGATCCGAGCCCTGCTCCAACTCCCGGCATCCCTAATTTAACCGTTATTCCGGAGCCGGCGACAAAAGGGATGGAAATATTAAAAAATATGTTGCATAACATATAATCATGCATGTCTATAATCAAATTTTAGATATATTTTTGTAGAAAAGTAACATCATGAAAAGCACGGCAGTTGCCGACTGCCGCTAACCAATTAAAAATTAATAATATGGCAAAAGTAAGAGGAGCAATCACTGTCAACGTGGAGCGTTGCAAGGGATGCAATCTTTGTGTTGTGGCTTGCCCGACAGACACTCTGTCGCTGCAGCCCAATGAAGTGAACGACCGCGGATATCATTACGCGTATATGGCTAATCCTGAAAATTGCACGGGCTGTTGCTCTTGCGCATGGGTATGCCCTGATGCTTGTATTGAAGTATATCGCGTAAAAGTGGATTAATATAATTTTGAGTTCGGTCAAAATTTAATGGTTGTTTAAACTCCTAAATTAACCTTGAATTTAATTGCATAAAAAATATGAAAGAAGAGGTAAGACTAATGAAGGGCAACGAAGCCATCGCACATGCTGCTATTCGCTATGGTTGCGACGGATATTTCGGTTACCCTATCACTCCCCAATCGGAAGTGCTTGAGACCCTTGAAGAATTAATGCCTTGGGAGACAACCGGAATGGTTGTTCTGCAGGCTGAATCTGAAGTGGCTGCCATCAATATGGTATATGGTGGCGCATCATCAGGAAAAGCTGTGATGACATCGTCATCATCCCCCGGCGTCAGCCTTAAGCAGGAGGGCATCTCCTATATCGCGGCGGCTTCACTCCCCGCTCTTGTTCTTAACGTGATGCGTGGCGGTCCCGGTTTGGGCACCATCCAGCCTTCACAAGCCGACTACTTCCAAGCCACAAAAGGTGGAGGTCACGGTGACTATCATCTGATTGTGCTTGCTCCTTCTACGGTGCAGGAAATGGTGGATTTCGTAGGTCTTGGTTTTGACCTGGCTTTNAAATANCGCAATCCGGCAATGATTCTTGCCGACGGNATTGTAGGTCAGATGNTGGAAAAAGTCATTCNTCCCGAACAGNGCCCGCGCCGCACTGATGAAGAAGTGCGCCGTCAATGTCCTTGGGCAGCCAATGGCAGGAAAGACGGACGCGCACGCAATGTCATCACTTCGCTTGAACTCGAATCCTCACGCATGGAGGTTATCAATCACGAGTTGCAGGCCCGCTATCGTGAAATAGAAAAAAATGAAACCCGCTGGGAAGAGATTGACGTTGAAGGAGCGGATTATCTTATCGTTGCCTTCGGCTCAATCGCCCGCATCTGCACAAAGGCAAAAGAAATAGCTGCCGAAAAGGGTATCAAAGTCGGCATCGTGCGTCCAATAACCCTTTGGCCCTTCCCCACTGAGGCTGTGGCTCGCGCTGCAGAGGGTAAGAAAGGTATTCTTTGTGTCGAACTCAATGCCGGCCAAATGATTGAAGATGTGCGTCTCGCCGTGCATGACAATTTGCCGGTTGAACACTTCGGGCGCCTCGGAGGCATCATCCCGAGCCCGGAAGAGGTGGTGAAAGCCCTCGAAGAGAAAATTATCAAATAATCAATTCCTCAGTTTCAAGCAAGAATAAAATGGATATTAAAGATATAATCCNNCCTGNGAATAANGTTTATNCAAAACCTGANCTTCNCGAANAAGTNCACANNCACNATTGCCCCGNCTNCAGCNACGGAGTTATTCATAAACTCGTTGCTGAAGTGGTGGCTGAAATGGGTCTGACCGATAAAACCGTCGGCGTTTCTCCCGTAGGTTGCGCCGTATTCGCCTATAACTATATTGATGTTGACTGGATTGAAGCAGCCCATGGCCGTGCACCGGCAGTGGCAACTGCCGTCAGCCGTCTCTGGCCTGAAGATGTCGTCTTCACATACCAGGGTGACGGCGATATGTCAGCCATCGGCACAGCCGAATCAATCCATGCCGCCAATCGTGGTGAAAATATCGTTATGATTTTTGTCAATAACGCTATTTACGGAATGACCGGTGGCCAGATGGCTCCCACAACCCTTATCGGTCAAAAAACGGCTACAACTCCTTACGGACGCCGCGTAGACCTTAATGGTCACCCGCTGGAAATCACAAACCTTATGGCTATTCTTGACGGTACTTGCTATGTTACACGCCAAAGTGTTCATACTCNGGCTAATGTGCGTAAAACAAAAGCCGCNCTNAAAAAGGCANNTGAGAACGCNATCGCAAAGAAAGGCACATCTGTGGTAGAAGTAGTGTCCACCTGCAACTCAGGTTGGAAAATGACTCCTGAAAAAGCCAATGAGTGGATGGCTCAGAATATGTTTGAAAAATATCCCCTCGGCGACCTTAAGAATGTATAACCTCCGGATTGGATAAATCTGATTCAATCACTAAAATTCAAAGATAATGAAAGAAGAAATCATCATAGCCGGCTTCGGCGGACAAGGTGTCCTCTCAATGGGTAAGATTCTTGCCTATTCCGGACTTATGGACGATAAGGAGGTTACATGGATGCCCTCCTACGGACCCGAACAACGTGGCGGCACAGCCAATGTCACAGTAATTCTTTCTGATGAAAGAATTTCATCTCCGGTGCTTGACANCTATGACACTGTAATCGCTCTCAATCAGCAGAGTCTCGACAAATTTGCTTCAAAAGTAAAACCCGGCGGCATATTGATTTATGACACCAACGGCATTCACAATCACCCCACACGCGAGGATATCACAATTTATCCTATTGATGCGATGGGAGCCACTCTTGAGATAGGCAATTCAAAGGCTTACAATATGGTGGTGATGGGAGCTCTCCTCGAAGCGATGGCTTATAAACTTCCGATGGAAAATGTGATAAAAGGGTTGAAGAAGTCTCTCCCCGAGCGTCATCATAAATTGATTCCGCTCAATGAGCAGGCGATTGAAAAAGGGCGTTCATTGCTCAAAAAATAAGAGCCGTGAGCTTTTATAGGCAGATTCGCAACCGAACCTGCGTTATGACATAAAATAAAAATTAAAGGCACTCCGAGAGGGTGTCTTTAATTTTTTAATTCTTCACGAGGTCGGAGAAGAGTTGATTGAAGGTCTCTTCAGGAGATGTGAGGATNAAGCCCGGATGTGAGGGAGATGTTTGANGAATTGCACTCTTTGCTGCTGTGAGCCATCGATATGTTTCCTCAACCGGTAGCCCGGAAAAAGGTACATCATTACANTCAAAAAGTTTTGCCTGACGGCGCAATAATTNAATATCCGCTCCAGGGAATAATGCCTTTATTCTTTCTTCATCAATATCGGTTTTGCATAGAATCCACTTCCTTCTCTTGCACAACATTATCAATCCGATATTCACATATTCACCACGATCCACTCGCGGAACATATCTTATTACTGCATATTCATACAGGTTATAATCCGGGGGCGTAGTCATGATTTTGAATTTTTATTGATTTTAATCGCTTCCTTTACAAACACATCTGACTTTTTCAGTCTTTCAGTCAAAAATATTCTGTAGTTTTCCCTCAAATCTTCCGGGCTATTATCGGAACCCTCTACACTGAGCCATTCTTCCGGAATCAAATCCACAATTTTGGAGAGGGTGCGCGGAGTGATTGCCTGTCTCATCAGTTTGTCTGCTTCCTCCAGCTTGTCGGCATAAGGGAGGAAAACGTGATTTTTAATGTAGGGAAAAGGATCTTCCGCAGCCATCCGCGGGTCTTTGCCGGAATGATGAAAGTAGAAGGAAGCTCCATGGTCGATAAGCCATAAATCTTTACCCCAAATCATCATATTCGGGTTTAATCNGGTTCNNTCTACATTTGTAAGANNGNCNTCNAGCCATANAATTTNGGCAGCTGTCATGGNGTCAATCGTANNGACCGNAGGGTCGAACGTATCTGCCTCGTTAAGGAAATACTGTACAACGTTCAGAGCATCTGAATTGCGCAGGAGTTCCTGCACTTATTCAACCGGTTCCGTTATTCCGAAATAAGGGGAAAGATTTAATAATACTGTTTCGGGCACATTGAATTTAAAGGCTTTGGCGATCAACCCGCCTAATAACTCGGAG
>WFMC01000022.1 GCA_009177205.1 Bacteroidales bacterium | reverse complement strand
CGGCTGACCTCGGGCATTTCAGAATCCTCCGTGGCGAGGTTGATTTCAGGGATTTGCTCAAAATCCGCGGTGGCATTATCCCAGATAATCGCACCTATTTCACGATTTTTCATATCCTCCATAAGGTCTTCAATAGCCTTGCCCAATAAATCAGTATTTTCCATAAGCGTAATAAAATAGTAATTGATAATATTCTATATCTATTACACTTTTCCCCCTCCATTTGTTTGTTTTTAATTACAGAAGACACAATTTGAAAGCGACTGCTGAAGTAACAACGAAGATAAAGATGTAAGTCAAAGTTAAGAATTATGAGTTATAAGGAGACTACATAGTCACTCATAACTATAATCTGCTACTTAAAAATAATCGAACTCTCATTTTTAAAAGTTTGGTTAATAATAATGGGAGAGTCCCTAAAAGCGAAACCGCTTTTAGGGATTCTCTTCTGTTTGATACCATTCTTAAATAAAGTCGTTATTCGATTAGACTTTCGGGAGAGAGCCATTTACGGTTACCCCTCTTGTCCTGTCCCTGCTATACTAAACAAAAAAGGGCAGTAAAATGCCCTTTTCAACCGGAAATTCCGATCCATAAAATCGTTGCTTTCGCAAGCGAAGTGTTTCTTTATGGGGAACCTACCCGTATTTCGTACCGCAAAGTTAATCAACCTTTTTTTAATCTACAAAATATTAACAGAGAGATACGCAGGTAAATGTGTTTTGAAAATTTCGTGGTCATACAGCCGGTCCCGTAATGTGTATCACCTCTAACGTGGCGGATGTTGCCGATGGGTCCGGATAGAGCAATANATNTTACACTCANTCGTGGATAAAANGTTAAAACCGNCNCAATTCATTTTATCAAATGTTAAANAATGCCAAATTNTGGAAATTTAACGATGAAAAATTTGCGGTTACGGGATAAATGCCTAACTTTGCGCCTATGCATACCGAACGGTGTGTAAATTTAATGAGATCTGATTTATGACCTGTTACTCCTCTGATACAACTTCCATCCGTCAATCCGGCGTGCGGAACGCTAAAGCGATCCGGGAGCGCTATGTCGCTGACCTTGTGGCATATAGGACCATCAATGCGCAAGTTTTGAAGGGGGGGGGGTATAATGGATTAATAGTCAACAAGATACAAATTAGCTAATTATAAAAATGAATGCTGTCTCAAATCAGGGACGGCATTTTCTGTTTGTACCTGTATCAATTGTTGAATTGCACCATTTCAGACTGATACATGCTACAGAAGTAAACGAGTTCATAAAACCTAATACTAATCAAAAATCTTAATGTATGATTTTACAGAAACGAGAGCCGGAACGAATCCGGTTATGCACGATTCCTAACCGAACGGAATGTGACGCGACTATGGCGGAGGTAAGAAACTCCAATCCGTCAGGCGCAAGAGAGATCAATAGAGTTTCCCGGTTTGTCACCCTCTCTAATTAACAGACTTCATGAAACGGATTATACTTTTATGCGGTCTGCTGACCGCATTTTTTTTGTGCTTTGCCGAAGGCGTCGAGTACAAAAAATGTGTTCCCTCAGAAGGCTCAACAATATCAACGTTTGACTTCATTCTTGAATTTGATATTGAAAAGGCTTTAGTTACTGCAGAATCCGCCAAACCAGGAAATTCTTTTGGTCTTGGTTATAGAGGCGGTGCGTCTTATAAGGCTGACTTATATAAAGGAGATGTGGAAAGTGGCGAGTTATTGGGAACGACCAATTCAGTAAATCTTACAGGTAAGTCTGATGGATTTGAAATTAATGGGAATATGGTTAAAGTATCTTTTGATTCTGCAATACCTTTGCTTCCCAATCAAACTTACACAGTTTCAATTACAAATATTTTCTACTTGTATCCTTCAGGATCTGCTTCTTTTGTTTCTGCAACAAAAGCGGATTACAGTTCAAATCCATTAAATCTAACTTTTAAAGGAGCAGATTTAGGCGAGTCTAAAATTTTTGTGGAAGGCTCTAATATTGAAAAAGGCTCATCTCTTGAGAAAATTGAGAATGTGGAATTTGATCTGTCCGCTCCTTTCTCCATTAATTCAGGCGCTGAAGTTCTAATAAAAGAGGGTGATAATATTATTGCAAAAACATCAAATCTTAAGGTTTCACCGTCAGATGGAACTAAACTAATTGCCGATTTCGGCAAAGATGTGAATCTATACTTAGGTCATTCTTATACATTGATTCTTCCTGCAGAATCAGTGTCTCTTGCAACTAACTCAAATGCTTCAAATCTTGAGTTTTCTGTTGAGGTTAGT
>WFMC01000052.1 GCA_009177205.1 Bacteroidales bacterium | reverse complement strand
TCCCATACGCTTCTATGCTTCATATCAAAAGGCATTATCTATGTAACTTTCGGGAGCGGAGTTCAGGCGAAGCTCTTCCTTTATGCTCTCGGTGTATATTTGGGTGGTAGCTGGAGAAGTGTGCCGGAGAACGGCTTGGGCTTCGGAGAGCTGTCCTCCTTGCTTCAAAATCGCTACTGCGCAAGTGTGCCGGAGGGAGTGAGCGGTAAACTCTCTTCCGTCCAATCCTATTGCTTTGAGTCCGCTCTTACATATCCCGCTTATGGTTCGGGTAGTGAGTCGCTCTCCCGAATTTCTACGGCTATCGGAGGAGAAAAGCGGCTCTCCAGCTTTGGCTCCTTTGCGAGTGTTGAGGTAGGCGGCTAAGGGCTGGTAGGCTTTTTCGGTCAATACTACAAAATCATCCTTTTCGTTATGTCCCTTTCCCCATACTCGGAGAATGCGCTTACCTCCCTTAAAGGTTAGGTCTCCTACGTCCGCTCTCACTACCTCCACAGTTCTAAGCCCGGTTCGGAGTATCAGGTTCACTATAGCGAAGTCCCGGAGAGAAAGCTCCTCAAAGTGAGAGAGAAGCTCCTTGCTCTTGTCATCGGTTAAGTGCTGCTTCTTGAAAGCTTGCACTCTTCGGGGAGTTCTTACCCCCCTGGCAATATTAGGATATAGTTTTTCACTCTCTGCCCATTCATAAAATTTGCGGAGTGAAGTCAGGTAAGAAGCTACCGAAAGGGAGGAAAGCCCTTTGGCAAATAGACTATCCTTGTAGGCTAATATGTCCGTCCGCTTTAGCTGGGCTATGTCCTTACCCTCATTTTCTACCCATTCAAAGAAGAGCTTTAGGGTTCGGGTATAAAGATCCCGGCTACTCTGCTTAACGTCCTGACCTACCACGAAAGCGGCTACTACATTATTCCACTTTACACCCTCTCCAGCGGTCGCGCTTACCTCGGCTTTATTTATTTTTACTATATCTCTGCCCATACTTTGTATGTTTACCTATTTACAAATACAAAATTAGTTAATTAATTTCAAATAATCAAATTTATTTACTTAAATTCTCATTATTATATTATAATCCCATCAAGATATATCCGGGTAGAGGGGTTTCCCCTCTCTAAGGTGGCTTTAAGGCCGGAGCGTTAGCGGAATGTCCGACAAAAACACATCTTGCAAAGCCCTATGAAATAGGCTTGGCTTTTATCTTCCGCCATCGGTCGGCAACTACTTTTGTAATGACAAAAGTACAACTTGCTTGGCAAGTTCCGCAAAGGTCAGAGAATACTCTGGGCGGTCGGCAAAAGTCTTTTATACGGCGAAAGGCACAACTTGCTTGACAAACTATGTAGCCCTTTTTTATTTATTATCGGAGCTGTCTATTTTATCTATTTTTAGACGGTGCGAAGCTTACCGGGTGGGAGTGGTTGGAGGTCTCCGGCTGGGGTAGCAGAGGATAGAAAATCCGCTAATTGACAACTATACTTTTCCTCAATATCATCCATAAGGAAGATTAGACTCCAGCGAAGCGGAGGGGTTATTTTATCATCTAAAAAGAGAGGGCTTCCGTTAGGAAAAAGCCCTCTCTCTCTATTCTATTATATTCTATAATATTATATAGCGTCAAAAAAAGCGGTCTAACTTAGTGATATATAATTTATTATAAAGGTTGGGTGTCATATAGATATGCCCTTTTTGTCATATAGATATGCCCTTTTTGTCATATAGATATGCCCTAAAATAGGGGTAAAGGGCAGAAGTATATGACATTTTCTAAATATCCTTTTCGGTGGTAGTTTCGGGGAGTTCTTTCTGTTCCTTGTAGGCTTCATTAAAAACGAATATTGCCATATCCTGACCNTTCCTCCCTTTNCCTTTTTGGNTAGCTCCGTAGGTNATTACTCCTATCTCCNTTAGGNCGGTTATAGCTGCGTTGANATCTTTNATAAATTTGCTNNTATATCGTCTATCGCTATCNTAGTCGGTAGGTATACGGCTCTTTAGGANTNTAACGNNTTCTNNATGTNTNANNGNTTCTTTCACACGCTCCCCTATTCTCTCCTCGTAGATCTTATTTTTCTCTTCTTTGGATAGGTTTTTATAGTCATCGGAGTTAAGTTCCGCTCTAAGGTTTTTCCTTGCTTGGATAGCTGCTAATTGATGGTTGAAGCATAGGGAGTGAAGAGTAGAGAATAGAATAGAAAATAGTTGGTTCTCTGTTCCGCTTCCTCTTCGTCCCCATACCTCCCACGCTTTAGGGGAGATATAAGCATATCTCTTCTTCAGGTTCCAAAGGAAGATAGTACCGAATACTATCCTCTCTTCGTCCAGCCCTCGCTCTTCGGGAGATAAATCTTCTAAAGCATACTCCCTCATAATAAGACTTGCGGTTATTTTTACCTTCCATTTCCCCAAATATATAACTTGCTCTATCTCTCTTAGGCGTTTAAGTGCTTCCCTTACTTGTTCTATTTGTGGTTTCTTGGCTCTTCCGTGCATAGTCTTGGCAAGCTCCTTTAAGGAGAAATTTCTTGCTATCGGGTTAGGTGGGTTTCCAGCTTGTTTTATTCCAAATTCTTCTGCTCTCTCCGTCCAGCGGATAAATTCTTCTATATCGGGGTCGTTCGTGTTTAGGCAAGTGCTAAGAATAAGGGAAAGCTTAGTATCGTTAGGAGTGAGAAATACCGGCTTCCCTCTCCGTTCCATTCCGAATTGTTCTATTTCTGTCCTTATGCGAAGTTCTCTTGCTCCTATCTCCTCTCCGTCAAAAATAGAGGGGTCTCTCGGAGAAGCGTAATTCTTCATTAGGGCGGTAGTGGTGTAGCCGGATCCTCCTTTGCTATACGCTTTGGGAGTTTCGGCTAATCCTAAGAGCTGCTTCTTTAGGCTATTATTTTCGGTGCTTTTCTTCATATTCATTCTTCATAAAGAATAGGTCTAATAGCGGCTTCTATATCTGGGTCGGTCTTGGTAGTCTCATAGTCAGGGAATACGGCTCTCTTCTCCTCTTCGGGTGTTATTCGTTCTCCCTTGGCTTTTCGTTTGAGAAGTGAGGTCTTACTATAGGCTGGAGCTATTTCCTGGGCTATGTCGGCTTTTCCGTAGGGAATTGTGTCCTCTGTGAGCTGGGGAGTGAAAGCTTCCGCTTTATTCTCCTTTATGAATTGTTCCAGCATAACTATATAAGTCTTGAAGTAGGAGAGTTGTATACGGCAATCCTCCGCTTTTGCTTCTATTATCTCATAGAGTCCGTTTTCTCCGTCTATGTCTATATCAAAGTAGCCATCTTCATCTAATCTAACTTTTCCATAGCGGAAAGAGAGAGAAAGTACCTCCGCTATGAAAGCTTCTACCTTTTTGGGAGCTTCCCTCTTCATAAAGAAAAGAAGCTGGTTCAGGCGGTCGGCTTCCCGGTTGTAGTCCTCCCATACCCGGATATAACCTAATAGAGCGTTGGCTCCCCCTCGGTAGACGTTATAGGCAAAGCAAAGTTGCTTCGTAAAGTCAAATATTTTTTTGTGGAGGTTTATCCATTTGTTGTAAGCTGCTCCGGCTCTCCCATCGGAAAGGGAGTTAAGGATAGCTTTCTCTTCCGCTGGAGTAAGGAGGGGCGGATCTCCTACAGTTATCCGCTCTTGATTTTGGCACATAAGAGCGGCTTTCTGCTTAGGAGTCCCGGAGGTGAGGAGATCTTGTATTTTCTTACTTAATTCCTTTTTCATAACTATTCGTAGTCGTTCTCTTTTGATAATCTTCTAAGAGTCTCTTCCAAAGAGTCTACCCTTTCGCTCTGCTCGCTAACCTCTATGGTTCTTAGGATATTTCCTAAGAGCTGGTTTTCCTTAACGGCTTTATGCTCGGATATTTCTCCGTTGCGGTATCTCCTATAAGAGGAGAGCATTAGTCGCTTTATGTCGCTTGAAGTTATATCTTTCATAATTGGTAAACATTATTACATTATTACCTATTAAGACGGTCTAAAATCGGTCTATTTTCGGTTTTCCTGAAAGGAGGTCAGCTTATCTAATACCTCTCTCTCTACCCGGTCTCGCTCTTGCTCTTCAGAGCTTTGGAAGTGAGGTTCTATAAGCTCTTCCTTTAGGCTGCTCTCGGTGTTGAGGTATAGGCTAACTAACTTGTCGGTCGGTATGTCTGTAAGGTCTCTCCGCTCTATCTCTGCCCGAAGCATATCCCGGAGGGAGGATAGTCTCTCTATCCGTCCTTGCTGGGTTATATTGTGGGTTTCGTAGAGGGCTTCCAGCTCCATAGCTTTAAGAGTGGCTATTTCCTCCTCGCAAGCTTTACAAATATCTATAGCGGTCTGCTTGGCTACCTTGGCTTCTTTAGCTATGGTGTTATAGCTCTTACCCTGCGCCCGAAGCTCTATTATTTGTCTCTTCTTATTCGCTTCCATTGGTCAACTTGGATTTGTATCGTTTTCGGATCATCCTCTTTTTAGAGTTCTCGCTGGAGCATTCTAATAGCAAAGGGAGGGGTATCTCGGTATATTTTGCCAATTCCCGAAGCGTAGTAACGGAAAGGAGCTTGAATGTCTCACTATCAAAGTAGCGAGAAATAATATAGTATTCGGGAGTTTCACCCTCCAGCATAAAGAAGTTTTCGCTCCAATTTTTGTTAAGTCCGAATTTCTTATAATTGGATAGGGCTTTCTTTAGGTCGCTATATTTCTCACTTCTCAAAAATGTGTAGATACAATAGAAGAGAAATAGCTCTTGCTGGTTGTAGTCGTATTCCTCTCTTACTTGGGCGGCTTCCTCCTTGGAGAGGTCGTTTCCTGAAAGTTCGGCTATCGCGGCTATGCAATCCTTCAGGCTCTTTATTTCTTTCCCGGTTACGCTGGTAAGGAGAGGGCGGTTTATATAGGTAGCTAAGTGTATGGAGGTAGTTCCGTCCTCTTCTTCCCATTCTTCCCAAAGATCCAGCTCCCCGGCTTTTATTTGCGAGAGAGTTTTTATTTCATTGTCGTAGCTTCCTCCATCACCGAAGAAGTAGCGAAGTTTCAGTTCTCCGGCTACCGTCAGAGCTTCCTCTATGGTTATATCCTCTGCTGGCTTGATAAAGGGGTTATGTGTCCCTCTCATCATATAAGCGAATACCAAAGAGTAGAGATCTAAGTTTCGGAAAGGATATATAACCTCATCGGAAGAAGAGATATATAATAGTTCCGCTTCTTCTACATCTGTCCACGCTTCGGGGCTATTCCAATCGTCCCCAATACGCTTGCTAATTATAGCTCTCTTTATGATAGCTATATTTCCGCTCTTCTTGTCCTCTATGCTGGCTACATAGCATTCGGGAGCGTGAAGCTCTATCTTCCTTTCTGTGGTGGTTAATGTTGGGTAGTCTACGCTATCCGAAAGGAGTAGGGCGTTGGCTCTCTCTTCGGCTTCTTTGTAGCTATTGAATTTCTCTATTATCATTCCTTTGAAGTATGTTTACTTTATTTCTTGTTTACCTATTCCGAAGTCATAGCTCTATAATATTTCTTTATTTCTGTAATGTAGGAATTATCGAAATAAAATTACATTATTCGGAAATAGGATTATTCTATTTCCGTCCGTTGAGGAAGTCTCTTAGGCTCTCCTCCGAAGCGTAGAGTAAACGCCCTATCNTGACTACTCGGAGTTTNCCGGTCTTGGCTGCGTTATAGATTACTCTTCTATTGCNACCCATCATAGAGCAAAGNNCCTCCACGCTAAAGAGNTTAGTTCCGTTTACCTCTTTCATTGTTTCTTGGTCTTTATAGTTATTTCTCCGTTTTCGCTTTCCCATTCCGCTATGAATGTCCCCAATACGTCAAAGAGGATATTTTTAAGAGTCTTGGTCTCTACTGCGGAAATATATTTGAGCTTCGTAACAAACTCTTTCGGTAGTATGAAAGTCGCTCTTGTCTCGCCTAACTTGCACCCATATTCCTTTGGGTTTCGGAGGTCGGTCTTGGGCTTGCGTCCTACGCTCTTCTTGCGCTCCCTTTCTAAAGCTTCAAGCACATCAGGAGAAAGCCCTAACTCCTCTAAGGTAGGTTCGGGGAGGTTCTTCTTAATCTCCGGTTCCGCTGGAGTGGTCGGTGTGGTCTCCTGGGCTTGGGGCTTCCCTCCCAATATTCCGCTAATAAGATCAGCGGCTTTATCTTTCTTCTTCATTATGTAGACTTGTTTACTTGTTTACCTATTTCTAGAAATAATCTCATCTGCTAAGGAAGCGTAGTCCACGGCTCCAAAGCTCTTAGGAGCGTAGGAGAAAATGTCCTCCGTATGTAGAGGAGCTTCCGCTACGGCTACATTGTCTCTTATTACGGTAGTAAATACCTTATCTCCATATCTCGCTCTTACTCCAGCTTCCACTTGGCGGCTTAGGTTCTTTCGTCCATCGTAGCGGTTGAGGATTACTCCTCCTATGGTAAGTTTTCCGTTAATCTCCTTTACGGCTTCTATTATGTCCTCTAAGGTAGATATACCTTTCAGGGAAAGGGCTTCCGAAAGGAGGGGAATATAAACCTCATCGGAAGCAAAGAGAGCGTTAGTAGTGACTATCCCCAAAGAGGGAGGGCAATCTATTAGAATGTAGTCGTAGGCTTCAGCTAAAGGAGCTATTACCTTGTGGAGGATTCTCTCTCTTGCCATTACTCCGCTAATCTCTATCTCGGCTTTTGCCAATTCAAGAGCGGAGGGAGCTATAAAGAGATTAGGCTTTATTTCGTGCTGGGTGAGTGCTGCGCCCTTTGTAAGCGTGTTGTATACGCTGGGAAGAGAGTCCGCTACCTCATCGGAGAGGAATAGCCCGGTAAGGTTCGCTTGTGGATCCAAATCTATAAGAAGCACTCTTTTCCCCTTATTGGAGAGTGCTACGCCTATAGAAGCGGTTGAGGTGGTCTTACCTACTCCTCCTTTGTGGTTCGCTATAGATATTACTTTTGCCATTGTGGTTATTGTTTTGGGTTCGCTGGGTAGAGCTGGAAGAGATTTATAGTTATAGAGTCTCCATCAGCTATAAGGGAGACAGAATAGGAGTGAGTGTTAGCCCATCGGCAAAGAAGCTCTATATTGGAGACGTGAGGAAGCTCTTTATCCGTTCCCCGGAAGCGGAGAGCTATTCCTCCGTCTCTTTCTTTTACCTCTATTGGGCTACTCTCTATCTCTCGGAGTTCGTCTATCAGCTCCGAAGAGGATACGCGGTTAAGATCGGTCGGTAACATATAGGTAATAATGTTTATTTGTTTATCTATTTCAGAAAGGTAGAGTATTCTCGTTGCTTGGTTCGTTATCCAGCTTCAGCTCCTTAAAATCTGTCGCTTGTTGTGGGGCGGTTCTTAGGGCTTCGGGGTGGTTCGGTTCTATATACTTTGTCTTGCCCTCCCACTTAAGAAGCTCCTCTCCGTCACTCTTTCCATACCTCCGCTTTAGAAGCTTGATATAGATTCTTCCGGGAATAGGCTCTAAGTTCTTCTCATCTACTTGGTAGGTGTCCCCTCTCTTGCGGAGTAGCCCATTCAGGAGCTTTGCAAGAGTTTTCTTGTCGTATTCGCTAAGGCTGCTTCCTAATCCCTTTTTCTCTAAGTTGAAGAGTCCTATTATAGTATCCGCTATTCGCTCAAAGTCTCCTCCCTCGCCTATGTTCTTGGAGAGTACGGAAAGAGGGCTATCTACTTGGCGGTTGAATTGAGCTGCCATTACAATAGGTAGCCCGGTCTCCTTGGCAAAGATGTTTATTTCGTTTACTATTTCCTTAATTTCCTCCGTGCGCTGGCGGCTTTGTCCCTCCTTGTAGATAAGCTGGGCGTAGTCTATGAATATAGCGGAGGGCTTAGAGATAGTCAGGTAGTAGCGAAGAGCGGCTATCAACTCCCCTATAAGGTAGTTCTTATCTACTATGGTTAATGCTCCTGAAGCTATCAGCTCGGTATAGAAGCTCTCATTAGCGGCTACGAATTTATTATAGTGCTGCCCATCCCGGAAAGCTTCTCTTGATCCTCCGCTTTCAAAGTAGCGGTATACTGCGAATATTGGATTATTTGCTCTCTCGGTGTGTAGTTCGGGGTCGTTGAGGTAGGTATTTAAGAGGTCGGCTAAGAGTCTCCTCTTGTCTATCTCCAGCGAGAAATAAGCTACGCTCTTTCCATTCCCTAAAGCCCTATTCCTCTTGGCTTCATTGAGAATAAGGTTATTTAATAGAGAGGTCTTGCCGTGTCCGGTTGGAGCGCAAACAAAGGTTATTCCGGCATTCAGCGAAAGCTCCTCTCCGTCTATCCTGAAGCCCGTAGGTATTCCTTGGGGAATAGATTGTAAGAGGGAGCAATATTCCCCCCACGTCAGCGGAGCGAATATTTTTGAAAGCTCTTCTCCTCTCTCTATGTTAGTCAGGTTTCGGGAGGTCTCTCCCATAAGGGTAATAGCTTCGTCTACCTTACCCTCGCCCATCAGGGCGGCTATTTGCTGGCTGGCGGCTGCTGCGTCCGCTCTCCGCTTTGTAGCGGCTTGGCGGTTATACCTCTGCTCTACCCACGCTTCTATAGACTCCCACTTAATACCTAAGCTCTCTTCGTTATTTTTGATATACTCTTTTAGTCGGGTTCTATAGAGCGGTCGCTCCAGCATAGCCGGAGAGTTAATGATAGCTTCCGCTTCGGCTAAGAAGTCCTCCTCCAGCTTGCGAGTCCTATCTACTTGGGCTTTCTTGTAGAAGAGGAGGGCGGCTTGGTGAAGCGTCCACTCATAGGAAGTAAGAGCGTCCTCTATCAGGTCGTGGAAGCTCTCTATTGAGTTCCCCGGCTTGGCTAAATATTCGTCCACGTCCTTAACCTCTTCGGGAAGTTCGGCTACCCACGCTTCGACTCCTACTCTCTCTAAGGAAGAAAGGCTTTCCTTGGTGTATTCCTTTCCGGCTGGATCCGTATCAAAGAGAAGCGTAAAACGGCTATATCCTCTCCGCTCCGCTTCGTTGATCATCTCCTCGGAGAGCTTTCCCCCGGTAGTGGCTGCTATATTCTCCACTCCCTTAACTTTGGCGTGCAGAGCGTCCAGCTCTCCCTCCACTATAATACAATCCTTTTCCTTTGGGAGAATAGGAAGAAGCCCAAATAAACCCTCTTTCCTAAGTCCTTTTGTGTTGAGGTATTTTTGTCGGTTGGGTGTCTTGATATAGTTTATATCCCTCACCTTGAAACCCAATAAGCGGCTTCCGTTTCTGAAAGGAATAGTAAGACGGTGGGTTATTCCTACCTCATCCAGCTTAACGCGGTTCTCCTTGTCGTAGGTATAAGTGTTTAGTTCCTGACAATTCGGGAGAGAGTCTCTTATAGCCACGTTTATATATCCTAACTCCGCTTCCTTTATTTCGGCTTCCGTCCATCCTCTCCCAATCAGGTAAGAGAGTACGGCTTTGGCTCCCTCATCATCGGAGAAGAGAGCTTCCTTAAATCGGTCGTTAGCGGCTTCCCGGTTCTTCTGCTGTTCTTCGTAGGCTTTCCACTCCACGCTATCTACTTGCGGATAGTCTACTCCGCTAAGGGAAGCTAATTCCTTTTGAGCGGTGGAGAAGTCTGTTCCTCTGCGTTCTGCGTAGTAGTCAGTTATAGAGAGCGTTCTTCCTCCGTTTTCGCTTATAAGGTGGGGCTTCCTCGCTGCTATGTAGATTCTATCGGATTGGGAAGTAGTGTCTCCGTTAAGACGGTGGCGGCTTATCCATTTACTACCTCCTCTCACTAACTGAAATTCCAGCTCCGGGAATATTCTATTAATGTTTTGGAAGATAGCCGGATTAAGAGTATACTCTTTCCATCTCTGCCAATCTTGCTTTTCCATCGGTAGTAATGTTTACTTGATTACTTGTTTACCTATTTTCGCTAATACCTCATTGGCGTAGCGAGTAATAAGAGCCATCCTCTTGCTATCGTCCTTAACTACTCGTCCTCCTATGGTGGCTTGTTCCAGCGGAGGAAGCTCTCTTACTACCCAATCCAGCTTAGAGCCGGAGGAGTATACTTGCACTTTGTCGTAGCCATTCTTTGAATACGGCTCTATCCGGATCGTGCCGAAGTCGGTAGCGGTGGCAAGCTGGAGAATGATAGATTTTAGTACGTTATTTCCATAAGGGAAACCCAAAGAATATAGGTCTCCTGAAGTTGTGTCGCGGAGATCTACATACCAATAGAGTACCGTCTCCCCTCGGAAGCTCCGCTCTCGCTGGGTAATGTTCTCCAGCTTTCCCTCTACGAAAGAGTAGCCCTCTTCACCTTGGGGTGTTCTTCTCACTATTTGACCGTTCTTTACATTGAGATAGATCTTATTCCTCATCGGTTCTTGCTTAGCTCCTAACATTCTGTATTGGGGTATTGAAGNTCNACATATTNCACNACGANAGCGGCTTNTTTTTCGTTATATTNACGTTCCTCCGGGGCTTTGTCCTCCTCCGCTGCTATCTCCTGAAGAGTAGTTAGCAAAAGAAGCTCGGAGAGGTGGCTTACATTATCCTTTACGGCTTCCCTCCATTCGGAAAGATAGTCATTAACGGAAGTTTCCTTTAATGCTCTGAAGGTAGTAAGTTGGTAGGAGTTTAGAAAAGTCTCAAAGGTGGATAGTACGGCTTTCTCAAAGTTATCTATCTCTTCATTGGTATAGCTCTCTGTGACGAAAGAAAGTAACCTTAGCTTTTCTTCCTCTGTCTCTACCTCTCTAAGTTCTATTTCTTGCGCTACTCTCTCCTTGTTGAATTGGTTAAGGTAGATAGCTACCGAAAGCATAAATCTTTCTAAGACATTAAGAGCCATCGCTCCTACCAAAGCCATAGCTTTTAGAGAGCGGCTATTCTCATCCTCTGAAGAGGGTTCCTCAACAAAGCCTAAAGAAATAGCTTTATCCTTAAAAGCTCGGTTAGTCTTGAAGTCTGTTCCTACTCCTACCTTGTCTAAGATTACATAGCCTACTATGCTATCGCAAATAGCTTTGGCTGCTATCTCCCATAACCTACCTCTACGGCTCTTTACGAATATCTTAATATTCTTTTTTACGGCTTCTCTTAGAACGTTCATTTTGAAGTAGCCATTTTCATTGCAAAGTGAATAATCATCCTTGTAAAGAGTCTCAATAAGTAAGTAGTTCCCATTGAAGCCCTCCTCATAAGCTTGGGCTACTCCCTCATCTGTGGAGAGGTCTATTCCCCCGAATATTTCTAAAATTTGAGGTGTAAATTTCATAAGCTCAGATTATCTATTTTTGTCTACTTTAGATAAAGTCTCTCTTAGATCCTGAAAATGTTCCGACAATTCGGATAATATCTTCTCTCGGTCTATGCGCTGGAGATAGTCTTTCCCATTGGAGCAAATTCCAGCTNTNAGGCATTCGCGGAAGTCGGCTACTAAAGGAAGTAAGTAAGCCGTATTAAAGAGCANATCAGGGTNATTTCTTATAGTCTCCGCTTCCTTTAGCTCCTCCCAATTTACGGCTATCTCAAAGTTAAGGGCTAATAGCTCTATAGTCTCCAGCTCTGACTCCGCTAAAGCCGAAAGCCCATACTCCGCTATGCTCTTGGAGAGCGTAGGCTCTATATCCGTTCCCTTGGCATAGTCGGAAAAGAAGAGGTTAATAGCGTCCTCCACTACCGGGAGGTAAGCGACTAAAAGTCTCTCTCTACGGCTTCTCACAAAGGAAGAAATATCAGCTCTCCTCTTGGCTTCCACTCGTCCCCAATACTCTTTAGGGTGAATAGCGAAAGAATGACCTTTGGGAGTGGTCTCCCTCTTGCACAGTTCGTAAATATATTCTCCTCTCATCAGGTTCTCACCTGAAAGGAGATAGGCTTCTATTATCTTGTCGCTATCCCATTCCGAAGAAAGCTCTATCCATCGGAGGGAGTTCACATATTTTCGGAGTTCCTTTCCGTGTTCCTCATCAGGGCAAAAGCCAAAGAGTTTATAGGCGGCTCCGCTCTTCTTCATAAACGCCCTTATCTCTTCGGGAGCTTCAGAGAGTTTCTTAGGAGCGTGAAAGCGTAAAGCCCACTTAGGAATATAAGGGTATTCCTTTTCTCTGTAGGCTTTAAGCTCCTCTCGTTGCTGGGGAGTCATTTCCTCCCATACGCTTCTATGCTTCATATCAAAAGGCATTATCTATGTAACTTTCGGGAGCGGAGTTCAGGCGAAGCTCTTCCTTTATGCTCTCGGTGTATATTTGGGTGGTAGCTGGAGAAGTGTGCCGGAGAACGGCTTGGGCTTCGGAGAGCTGTCCTCCTTGCTTCAAAATCGCTACTGCGCAAGTGTGCCGGAGGGAGTGAGCGGTAAACTCTCTTCCGTCCAATCCTATTGCTTTGAGTCCGCTCTTACATATCCCGCTTATGGTTCGGNTAGTGAGTNGCTCTCCCGAATTTNTACNNCTATCNGAGGAGAAAAGNNGCTCTCCAGCTTTGNCTCCTTTGCGAGTGTTNAGNTAGGCNGCTAAGNGNTGGTAGGCTTTTTCGGTCAATACTACAAAATCATCCTTTTCGTTATGTCCCTTTCCCCATACTCGGAGAATGCGCTTACCTCCCTTAAAGGTTAGGTCTCCTACGTCCGCTCTCACTACCTCCACAGTTCTAAGCCCGGTTCGGAGTATCAGGTTCACTATAGCGAAGTCCCGGAGAGAAAGCTCCTCAAAGTGAGAGAGAAGCTCCTTGCTCTTGTCATCGGTTAAGTGCTGCTTCTTGAAAGCTTGCACTCTTCGGGGAGTTCTTACCCCCCTGGCAATATTAGGATATAGTTTTTCACTCTCTGCCCATTCATAAAATTTGCGGAGTGAAGTCAGGTAAGAAGCTACCGAAAGGGAGGAAAGGTCAGGATATGGCAATATTCGTTTTTAATGAAGCCTACAAGGAACAGAAAGAACTCCCCGAAACTACCACCGAAAAGGATATTTAGA
>WFMC01000185.1 GCA_009177205.1 Bacteroidales bacterium | reverse complement strand
TCTACTAATTTTTCTGTCACAAGCATTTTNACANCATGNCCCTGCTGNATNAGCGCATTCATCAATCNANGAGACACGACTGCCGCTCCACCTGTGGAATCCGATTTATTTATAATGGCAATTTTCATTGAGGTCTATTTTTCCTTTCGTAACGTCGAAAGGAGAATTCGGGAGCATTTGACTCGCAATCTCTTATCTCCGGGAAAGTCTCTTCTTCCAATTTCCAATCTGTATCTTTAATTTCCGGGAAAAAGGTATCGGCATCCTCCACTCTCTCTTTAATATGTGTAATCTCCAATCTATCCGCCACTTCCATAGCTTGCTTATACAGTTCGCCCCCTCCGATGATGAAAATATCTTTTTCCGGTGCATCAGATGAATTATCAAAAACATTTATGCGGGCTAACTCAATTGCTTCAAAAAGTGAATGACATACTGATGCGCCCGGAGCAGAGTAATCTTCAGCTCGGGTAACAACTATATTCAGTCGCTTAGGAAGAGGACGTTTGGGTAGAGATTCCCAGGTTTTGCGACCCATAATTACAGGCGAATTGAGTGTCTTCTCCTTAAAATGGCGCAAATCAGCCGGCAAATGCCACAAAAGCTCTCCTTTTCTACCAATAGCGTAATTTTCCGCTATCGCCACAATTATTGTTACCATAAACCTTTGCGATTACAATTCATACTGATACTTTCCCTTTGATTGCTGGCCACGGATCATAATCTTGAAGGGAAAAATCTTCATATTTGAAATTGAATATATCTTTNACATCCGGATTTATAAGCATTTTANGAAGCTTACGGNGGGTTCTGTTCAGCTGCTCTCTGACNTGCTCCAANTGATTTCTGTANATGTGGACATCACCAAATGTATGGATGAATTCGCCCGGTTGCAATCCGCAGACCTGAGCCATCATCATGCACAACAGCGCGTAAGAGGCTATATTGAAAGGGACTCCCAAAAAACTGTCAGCACTTCTTTGATAGAGCTGCAGCGATAATTTTCCGTCTGCCACATAGAATTGGAAAAGAGTATGACATGGCGGAAGATTCATATTATCCAAATCAGCAACATTCCATGCACTCACAATTATTCGGCGCGAATCGGGATTCTCTTTGATTGTCTTTACGACTTCCGAAATCTGATCGATAAATTTACCGTCATAACCGGGCCATGAGCGCCATTGATAACCATATATATGACCTAAATCCCCATCAGGATCAGCCCATTCATTCCAAATTCTTACTCCGTTTTCCTGCAAATAATGCACGTTAGTGTCACCGGCAAGAAACCACAGAAGTTCGTGAATAATACTTTTCAGATGTACTTTCTTGGTTGTCAGCAATGGGAATCCTTCAGAAAGGTCAAACCTCATCTGATATCCGAAGGTAGAAATTGTACCGGTGCCGGTGCGGTCGGTCTTTTCCGTGCCGTTTTTTAATATATATTGAAGAAGATCAAGATATTGCTTCATAATTAATAGGTATAGAATAATAGATTAAACATTACCTGCCTCAGTTCGACGCTGAAACAGTGGAGTGGCTCTTCTATTTCTGTTACGGCTGAAGCGAATTGCCTCGTTTTCACAGACATACAGGCAATCAAAACAACGCACGCAACGAGAATTATCTACATATCGCGACACCACTTTTATACATTCAGATTTGCAATTCTCTTCACATTTCATGCATGAGATGCATTTGTCGGGATCTATTTCAATTTTCCATAATGCACGCTCGGAAATATGACCTAATACGCACCCGATGGGACAAACCGTGGTGCAAAACTTTCTCCCTTGAAGAAGAGCCCACGACCAAATAAACCCCAAAATCAAGAGCCCTAAAATTGTACCCATCAATACATTACCGGCAAACAGAACCCCTTTGGTTGGTGTAACATTTTCAGGATTAAACCAGCGGGCTGCGAGACGCATGATATTCCAAGGTTCTATGAGGGCGGCAAAGCCCGTAAGACCCAACAATAAGAGCGCCACATAGAATAGGAGAATAATGCCGCTCCATTTTGCAGGGTGTTTATATCGGAAACCCGCAAAAACCTTTATTCGACTGAACGGATAGCGTTGATTGGCAATGGCGGGAACACGCTTCAATTTGCGACGCAACCATGTGGATGAATCTTGCAATGTGCCAACGGGACAGACCGACGAACAATATATTCTACCAAAAACAAAAGTGGCAATTAGCCAAACCAACGTGGCTCCGACTGACACAGCAAGTGCTGACGGAATAATCTGAACTCGCTCTGAACATTCAGTGAGTTTAATAACACCTCCTTCTACAAACAGAAAGAGAATGCAGGCCACGAAAAATATGCCTGCAATCACTATTCTGATTGTGCGGAGATTATTCATTACATGGGAATTTAATGTTTTTTGCCCTTCCCTTGCTTCTGCTGCTCTTTAAGCATTTGTTGTTGCTGACGTTGCATCTCTTCANGACGTGCCATGAAGCCGCTTTNNTTTTTNGGNTTTTTTNCNGNCTGNGCCATCGCTTTTCTNACATCTTCTTCTTTAATCACATATCTGAATGCATAAGTTTGCATAATAGTAATCAAAAGTGACAGGAAGTAATAATAAGAAAGTCCTGCAGCATAATTATTAAAGAAGACTAAGAAGAACACCGGCATTGCATACATCATAAACTTCATTCCGGGCATTTGTCCGGGTGAGTTTTGCATATTTATATGGGTGTAGAGGATGTTCGTGACTGTCATCAAAAGACAGAATAAGGAGATATGATTTCCAAAATAATCTGTGATTAACGGAATATGTCCTCCCCATGATATGATGGCGTCAGGGGCGGATAAGTCGTGTGCCCATAAGAAACTTTGACCTCTCAGTTCTATTGCCGAGGGGAAGAAGGTGAACATCGCAAAAAGAATAGGCATCTGCAGAAGCATCGGCAGACATCCCGACATCGGGCTCGCACCGGCTTTGCTATATAAAGCCATAGTCTTTTGTTGACGAACCATGGCGTTTTCCTGACCCGGATATTTATCGTTAATGGCCTTGATGTCAGGCGCCAATATTCTCATTTTGGCTTGACTNTTATAACTCTTGTATNTTAAAGGGAAGAGTATTAACTTTATGAAGATTGTAAGNAACAAAATGATAATGCCNTAGTTGCTGATAAATTTGCCTAAGAAACTGAATACCGGAATAATAATACCGACGTTAATCCATCTGAAAAGTGTCCAACCCAGGGGAATCAAGCGGGTCAAATTCAAATCTTCATCTTCGCAAATCTTATCATCAAGATGAGAAAGCAAGGGATATAAGTTAGGACCGATATATAAATTGAAACTTGCGGGATTTGTTGAGCCCCAGTCATAATCATTCAATGTAGCATTAGCATTGACATGTTTCAAATAATCGCTGTTTTTAATAATTTGAGATTCAAAATCAGCTTGATTGAAATTTTTGTCGGCTATCATTACGGAGGAGAAGAATTGATTTTTAAATCCAATCCATTTCACCTTTGCCTGGCGCTCTTCCGAGTCATTTTTATTTTCCGATAGATTTTCCACGGAGCCACCGGCGAATTTATAATATATTCCCGAATTGCGTTCCTCAAACATGCGTCCTTGTTCCTGACGCTTAATGTCCTGACTCCATTCAAACCCGAGGATGCGATTATTACTGTCAATTATTTGTGCCAGATTCTTTTGCACAACTCTCATTCCGATTACATAATTATCTCCTTTCGGGAGAGTGTATTCAATGCCCCAATATGCCTCGGGAGCTAATTCGAGCGCCATCAATACTGTGGAATCATTAAGAACCTTGGGGGTGAAATAGAGGTCTCGTGTCTCAACTGTTTGAGGTAATGGAAGAGTAAAGTTAAAGGTGTTTTTATCACCTTGGAAAATTACGACTTTATTTTTAACTTTCTTACTTTCGTCCGCAGAATATTCAGTGTCATATTTTTTTAATTCCGCACGTGTTATGGAGCCTGATTTAGAACTCAACTGAAGTGCCAAAACATCATTTTCGAGTTTTATAATTGAATCGTTGCCCACGAGGAATTTGGCAAATTTTCCATATTTACCCATTGAAGTGGATGTTTCGCGAATCATGGATAATGCCTCATTGCGGACATTTATATCCACTTTGCCGGGTTGAAGAATATCTGATAAAGGATACTGAGTCCCTTTAATATTCACATAGCCTGAGATGGAATCACCCGTAAGCATCAATGACATATTTTCATCCGAATGTGCATAGACGCGCTTCCCCTCTTCATTTACTGAAACATCACCGTTGGCTGCCAGATTATTACGCAACCATTCCATTTCTGTGGAACTCAGATTTTCCTGGTCAGCAATCTGCTGTTGTTGCTCGGTAGCAGCGGATGCGGGATCATCCGATACATCTACATTCTCTTTTTGGGGAGAAAGCCATACGAAGGCAAAAAATACAACTGCCATCAATAGCAACCCTGTGATAGTATTTTTATCCATTTTAAAGGAATATATCGTAAGCTTCGAGTTGCGGATATTCTCGCTAAACCTCTCACTTACTTTTGAATAGTTAGATAGTTTGTGTTAATATATTATACGGGAAGAGATTGACTTCTTTTCCACATTTGCAAAATTACTCAAAAATTTACAATTACATCATGATTCTTCCACAATTTTGTGAATTTCCTCTGCAATTTGCATGACTGTCATTCCGTCGGAATGCATTTTGCATACATCTATCGGGGAGCCGAATATGATTTNAAAGTTCTTATTCNTTGCTTTTATCACCTCCGAGGGTAGAAGCGCTTGTTCAAAATTGATTTTTATTCCAAGCTTCTTGCGCCAATATGCTGTTTTATAAAATTTCATTGAGTTGAGACCCTTGAAGGTTATTGGCACAATCCTGCGTTGATGCTCTAAAGCTTTAACTACAAATGCTTTCTGCCATTTCAAATCATGTATCTTACCATCGGAATGCAAGCGGGAGACAAGACCAGCCGGAAACATCACTATCTGTTTCCCTTCCTGAAATGCACCGTTGATTTTTTTTGCAGAAGTTCTGGCTTGCGAGCCATACTTGTTGATGGGCAAAAACACATCTTCAAGCGGAGTAACATTCATCAACATATCGTTGACCACGACTTTTAATTCCTCATCTCCGCAGAACTCACCTAAAACTGCCACTAATGAAATACCATCTAAGCCTCCGAGAGGATGATTGGAGGCAAATTCAAAATTTTCATTGACGGGGAGCTTATCCAATCCGTCAACCTCCAATTTAATATTAAGNTATTCCAGGGCACGTTTTGAAAATTGGCTTCCGTTTGCAGGATAAGCATATTCAAGAATTTTGTTCAATTCGTCCTGACAAATTAATCTTTCAAGATAATTTAAGATGAAAGAAGGTATAAAACGTCCGCGCCCTTTGCTTACGCGAGCGCGGATTATTTTACTTAAATNTATTTTANTAANTTCTTTATCAGCCATTCACACTATCTTCTTCGTCCCAAAATTCTTCATTCCATTCTTCATCAGTCTGTGGAATCCATTCTTCCTCTTCCGGTTCGGATTGTTCAAATATGAATTCATCCTCTTCCTTAACTCTATGACGCTTGTCAAGAGGACGATGGGTAATTGAAGATTTCACGAGGTTATCTTCTGAATTAATCTCTCGCCAAAGTAAATCTTTTAATTCCGTGAGTCCCTGACCTGTGACTGCTGATATAAACACAACAGGTACTCCCTCGGGAAGTTCTTTTGATATTTCATCTCTCAATTCATCATCGAGCATATCCGATTTTGATATTGCCAATACCCTGCTTTTATCAGCAAGTTCGGGATTGAATTCTCTGACCTCTTTCAACAGAATTTCATAATCTCTCTTTATATCATCACTATCAGCAGGAACCATAAAAAGCAACACTGCATTGCGCTCTATATGTCGTAGGAATCTCAAGCCGAGACCTTTACCCTCTGACGCGCCTTCAATAATGCCGGGGATATCTGCCATTACAAACGATTTATCTCCCCGATAACTCACAATGCCGAGTTGAGGTTCCATCGTGGTGAACGGATAATCTGCAATCTTGGGTTTTGCTGCGGAAACTGCCGAGAGAAGAGTAGACTTTCCGGCATTCGGGAAACCCACGAGACCTACGTCTCCAAGCAATTTCAACTCCAACACAACTGATTTTTCTATTGCCGGTTGTCCGGGTTGTGCATAACGGGGTGCGCGATTGGTGGAGGTAGCAAAATGCCAATTTCCCAAGCCACCTTTACCGCCACGTAAAAGTTTTATCTCTTCTCCGTCTTCTGTTATCTCACAAAGAAATTCTCCGGACTCTGCATCAAATACAGTCGTTCCGATAGGAACTTCAATAATCTTATCTTCACCATCTTTGCCAAAAGACCTGCCGGCTCCTCCGGATTCACCATTTGTAGCAAAAATATGNNGAGTATATCTTANAGGTAGAANGGTCCACNTNTTTCGATTNCCNTNCAATATAATGTGACCTCCCCGTCNTCNANCGCCGNCNTCCGGACCACCTNTNGGNANNTATTTTGCTCTATGGAAATGACGACTTCCGGCGCCTCCCTTGCCCGATCGGCAAAGAATCTTTACATAATCTATAAAATTAGAATCAGCCATAATCAATTGCTTTTTAAAAGTCCGCCAGCAACTTTACTCAACTCATTGGCGTAACGATAATCATCGGGAGAACCTATATCTATCCAAATACCTTCAATTGGGAAATATTCCACTTTTTTGCCTTCTGCAATCAGTTGCTCCACAAAATCAGGAGCATCCAAATATTCCCCTTTTGGAATCTTGGAAATTAATTCTCTCTGCATCATATAAACACCTGCATTGGCAAAATAGTTGTAGGTAGGCTTTTCCGTCAATCCGGTGATTTGACGCCCTGAAGTGTTGATGATAGCAAAGGGTATGGATACTGTGTAGGGTATGACCCCCATTGTAAGTGCCGCTCCGGATTCTCGATGTTGAAGATACATCTTTTCGTAGTTCAATGAAGTCAACAAATCCGAATTCATAACTATCAGATTATCCTCTTTCAAGCCCTCCACCAAAGCCAAACTACCCATGGTACCTAATCTACGTGGCTCTTCTACACATTTTACTTTCCCTTCATAATTACTATCTGCAAAATGAGTGATGATCTTTTCTTTGAGATAATTGACCGTGACAAAAATATTATTAATCCCATTCGCTTGCAATTCATCGACATTATAATCAATTATCGCTTTATCGCCTACGGGAAGCAACGGTTTCGGGCAATCTAATGTCAAAGGACGTAATCTCTCCCCTTTTCCACCTGCCATAAGCACTGCGTCCACAGGCAAATGAGACTTTATATTATGCAAGTCGATAAGTTCTATGATTTCGCCGGTTACCTGCCTGACCACAGGCAGAAGGAAAATTCCACGTTTACGCGCTTCAGTGATGNCGGCNTAACGGTCGNCGNTTTCGGTCATACTCATGCAGTCCCGGTGGCAAGCCGTGGAAACTNAACGCATCAGGTCTGCATCTTTTATCACAGCCCTTCTCAAATCCCCATCGGTCAGCGAGCCTACCAACCGGTTGCCGGCAGAGGAATCCACCACAAAAAGTGTCATATTCTTTCCGGAGAGATTATTTAATCTCTTGAATGCATCTCTTAAGGTAGATGATGAAGATATGAGATGTTCAATAATATTCATACAAGTTGTTGACAATAATATTTACTCCGCATACATTGCTTCAATTTCCCGGGCATATCTTTTTNCCACAACCNGTCNNCGCACTTTCATCGTATTAGTCANTTCCCNATGCATANTNGAGAAGTGGAANGGGAGCAGACTTATTTTCTTTATCTTCTCAAATTCAGCAACGTCTGCTTGCACGGAATTTACCTGTTGCATCATAAATTCGTAGACTTTGGGATCTTTCAACATCGCTTCCGTGTCTTCAGTAGGAATATGTTTTGAGGACGCCCAGGCTCTTAACTGTGAAAGATTAGGCACAATTAGTGCTGTAACATACTTCCTCTGATCGCCTATTACCGCCGCTTCATCGATATNTTTATTCTCTGCCAATCTGCTTTCAAGCATTTGGGGGGCTATATATTTGCCGTTGGATGTTTTAAACAGGTCTTTCACACGCTCCGTCAACACAATCTGGCCATTCAAGGTCAGATGTCCCGCATCACCGGTGCGGAAAAATCCATCTTCCGTAAAGGCTTCTTCATTTGCCTTCGGATTTTTATAATAACCCGGAGTGACCGTAGGACCTTTGACCAATATTTCCCCTTCTTCTGATATCTTTACTTCAAGACCCGGTAGTGGCAACCCGACAGTACCGATTTCATAACCGGTCTCTCTAAAGCAACTGACAGTGGCAGTTGTTTCGCTAAGACCATATCCAATAATTACGTCTATCCCTACTGAGCGCATGAATTCACAAATCCTATCTGACAATGGAGCTCCGGCAGTCGGGAAGAAATTGGGATTGGGTATTCCGATTGCTTTCTTTAATTTTGAGAATACTCTCTTATCCCAAAATTTATATTCAGATTCTAACAGACGAGGGGGCACCGCACCCAAGCGCTTATAATCCAAATTACGTTTCCTGCCTACCTTGAGAGCCCGACTCACCATCGCACGTTGCAATGGAGACATCGAAGCGATTTTCTCTTTCACACCGGCATATACCTTCTCCCAGAAGCGTGGCACACAACNCATANGATTGGNTTCAACTNCTTTTATAGTTTCCTGAATTACACGAGGGTCGTAATTCACTGCAATNGGTATGCCGCGATATAAACAGAAGAAGCTCCAAGCTTTTTCCAAGATATGGCTCATAGGCAGGAATGCCATACTTATATCATCCTCCTTTATGGCAGTCAGCATCCTCAAATGCATCTCCATTGCTGCGTCATAGTTGGAGTGAGTAATACACACTCCTTTGGGTTCACCCGTTGTGCCGGAAGTATAAATCAATGTCGCCATATCCTCAGGCAAAGCGCGACTTGAACGGGCTTCCACCTCACGCTCAGATGATTCACCTGCCTCCATGCCGAGACGGATAAAATCATCCCATGTAATAGAAATCTTGTCATCGGCATTCAATCTGATTCCGTCATTTTTGAAAATTACGATTTTTTTGATTTTCTCAGGATTGTTTTTCCAATATTGGTAAGCGAGAGGGTATTGATGTTTGTCGCCGACAAACAAGACTTTTGCTTCACCATTATTTACAATGAAATCAAACTGATTTTGAGAACTGGAACTATACAACGGAATGACGGCTACACGATTGCGAAATGCCCCTAATTCAGTGATGAGTATTTGGGGAGTGTTAGGAGAGCATATCGCTATGGTATCTTTTTCCAACAATCCGAGACTTTGGAGGGCTTTAGCAGCAACTAATGATTGAGTGATAAACTCTTGGCGGGAAGTGGATATCCACTCTCCGTCTTTTCGCCAGCAAAATCGGAATGCTTCAGCATCCGGATTCTGTTGAGCACGCGCTTCTATTGCTGAAATTAATTTGTGTGCCATCTGTTATATACTTTTTGTCAACAGGTAGGAAACAATCCTGTTGAAATTTATTTTTGCGACATATTGTAGTAAAAATCCAAAACATCTTTGGCTGCCATAAAAGATGATTGCTCATTATTCAAAACTTTCAACTCTTTTTGTTGCAGAAGAGCGGCAACCTCCGGCGTGTTATAGAACTTGGAACGCAACTGCTCATTTATTGTCTCTATCATCCAATATTTCTCTTGCTCCTGACGTTTGCGTTCAAAATATCCCGTTTTGTCGACATATTCAAAATATCGGTCAATCATATCCCAAACCTTGTCTATATCATATTCAAAATATCCGCTGTAGGTAACAACCTCCGGGCACCATTTCGACGGTGTGGGCGGGAATAAATGAAGAGCGTTTCTAAATTGTGCCGCAGCAAGTTTTGCACGGTCGACATTGTCGCCGTCACACTTGTTGATCGCAATGCCATCCGCCATCTCCATAATGCCACGCTTAATGCCTTGCAGTTCATCTCCTGTGCCTGCAAGTTGAATTAACAGAAAAAAATCCACCATTGAATGCACTGCAGTTTCGCTTTGACCTACACCGACAGTTTCGACAAATATTCTATCATAACCAGCAGCTTCGCAAAGCACTATTGTTTCACGCGTCTTACGAGCCACACCTCCAAGAGAGCCCGCAGACGGGGAAGGACGGATGAATGCTTCAGGCTGAGTCGACAATTTTTCCATTCTCGTCTTGTCTCCCAGAATTGAACCATGAGTACGCTCCGAACTCGGGTCTATGGCTAATACAGCCAATTTATGACCCTGCCTCAATACGTGCAAACCAAAAACATCAATTGATGTGGATTTACCCGCACCCGGGACACCGGTGATGCCGATTCTTCGTGAATTTCCTGAATATGGCAGACATTTCTCAATAACTTCCTGAGCGATTGCTTGATGTGCTTCGGCAGTACTCTCTACTAATGTTACTGCTCGTCCCAACACACTGACATTACCCTTCAATATCCCTTCAACATAGTCGTTGATACTCAATTGAGGACGTTTACGCAATTTTCTGTAGGGATTTACTATGGGTTGCGAACCAACGCCATTATTTACTGTCAAACCCTTATATGCAATGTCGTTTTCTGGATGCTCCATGATCTGTTTCTATGAATAATCAATAGTTATTGAGTTTTATTCTGATAAAGTTTCTTCAGTCTCTTCCGATGTTGACATAGGAATAATCTCCGATCGCAAGATAATATCTTCTCCAATGGAGTCCTCACGCGCCTTTATCGGTATGACATATTCTACATTTCCGGTTTTATCTTCAAATTTCGAATTAAAATAGATTCCAAGTGTTGCAATCTCACCCGGAGCCAAGACTTTTGGTGTAATATCTATACTTAAAGCCTTGTCGTTATTCTTCCATTCCGGTGTAATGGTGTCCATTGACTGGTTTACCATGCGGACAAAAGTGTGTCTTCCTGCTCCACCCCTTATTTTCGAAAGGTCAATAATACGTTCGGAAAGGCGTAATCTGCCACATTCAACAGGATAATTTCTGGAAAGCGATTCTTCACTACCTAATACTCTTCCGGATAGTTTTATAATATATCGTTCACCTGCATTACCTTCATATACTTTAATAGTTTTATTAAAGTTACCCGGGCGACCTTTGGGGTCATATTCAAATTTGATAACTGCCGTATCTCCCGGCAGCAACAATTCTTCACTATAATAAGCAGCAGTACATCCGCAACTCGGACGGACATCACTTATGTAAGTCACGCTGTCACCAATATTTACAAGCCTGGCAGAACCCGATTTTTCACCGTCAACCTCTCGAATTATGCCGAAATTATATTCAGGGTCAAGAAGCTTCAGCGAACCGTATGCCCAAAAGCCTCCCGAAACCAAAAGGCATACAAATAATAAATATTGTAAAAAACTTCTTTTATGCATATTATTTAGTAGAGATGGAACCCCTTATTTTAAGTCTCACTTTTCTTGGATTACCATTGGTAGTAACTGTTACCACTTTCTCGAAGCCCCCTTCTCGCCCGATGGGGTTAAAAGTGACTTTCAATTTTCCCTTTTTCCCCGGTGCAATAGGATTTGCGGGATAACTGGGGCGTGTACAACCACATTCTGCCGTAGCTTTCAATATCACCAAATTGCCGTCACCTTCATTGGTAAACTGAAATTCATGACTTACAGGACCTCCATTTTCAGCTATCACTCCGAAATCATACACTTTTTCAGTGAATTTAATTTTTGCTTCTCCCTCAACATTTTTCTTCTTTGCATTCAACGTTGAAACAGAAAAACAAACAATCAAAATCATTAATATGAAATATTTAAAGAGTTTTTTCATATATATTTTTTATTCAAAATTTTAAAATGCCTTACAATATTAAGAACGTTATTACACCGACAAGGTTTAAGAAACTGAAAAATACTTGAGGTCTTAAACAGATGTATTAAAACTTTCATCAATCAACCTTCAATCCGGATAACAGAATTAATGCAATTCAATATTATCCTGATTTCCTCAATATTATTCTACAAAATTAACATTTTTTTTGAACCATGTTAAAAAAAACATTGAGAATAAGCAAATATATGAAATTTAATTATTAACTTTGCGCTGTGAATCCGGTGAATCACGGATTGACTCGGGGCGTAGCGCAGTCCGGTAGCGCACCTGGTTTGGGACCAGGTGGTCGCAGGTTCGAATCCTGTCACCCCGACTTAAACTCATCTTCAGCAATGGAGATGAGTTTTTCTTTTCTTCCATTGTTCAACTCCTTTGCGGGAAATAATAGAGTAATATCAAAAAATAACATTAACAAAAAAACTTTTTTGAAAGCGCAAATGTTATAATATCGAAAGAAAGATAAATCGTTTCATGATGTTAGGTTAGTTTGAAAAGTTATTATTATGAAAAACACGTGATTGTGGCTCCTTGTGAAAGGAGCCACAATCGTTTTATATGGTGTGATAAATTTATTTTCGCATTCTATCCGTCTATTTTAGATTTTTTTGCCGGAATTTTTCAAAAAAATTTTGACGAATTAAAATTTTTGCTTACCTTTGCACTCGCAAACTCGAAGGAGAGGTGGCAGAGTGGTCGATTGCGGCGGTCCTGAAAACCGTTGAGGGTTACACCTCCGCGGGTTCGAATCCCTCCCTCTCCGCAAACTTATTGTTTTAACTACAGCATCCCTCAAAAGTACCCGAAAACGGACTTTTGAGGGTATTTTTTATCCATTGCTTACTCCAATAGATTTTCAATCTTCATATTAAGAAATAATATTAGAATGTTATTCTCAGCGCCGAGGATTGATATTGATTGCTGTCGACACTGCAAAATTACTCCTTATAATGAGTGGCAAGGAGGTTGTGACTTAAATAAAATATCTTTTAATTCTTTGGTTATCAGTACTAATAAAAATACCACTCAAAATTTTTTGAGTGATATCAATGGTGATCGGGTACAGTCAGTTGGGAATTTCAGAATATCACCTTATTTTGGATAGAATCTCATCTGGAGATTGGTGCATTTGGCTGAAGTCAACTATCTTCTTCCCGAGGTCTTTGATAGAGCCTCCGATAAAATAAACGGTATCATCTACGATAAGAAACCTATCATGAACATTACTACAATGCCTGAGATAGATTTCAGGATATTGGGCGTTATGTCTTCTAATATCAAGATTGATTTGAGAATTGCGAGGATTAGTGAAGACTGTTGCAGAAACACAATCCT
>WFMC01000172.1 GCA_009177205.1 Bacteroidales bacterium | reverse complement strand
ATTTTTTTCTTAAAAAAGGTTAAAAGTTAAATTTCAGCTGCAATAGCGGCTGCGATTTCCTGCATTTTTTCAGTATTAACGTCCGAAACTTTCTTTTTGAAATCCATATCACCTTCATTCTTGAGCGGAATCAGATGAATGTGCGCGTGCGGCACTTCCAATCCCAGCACAGCCATTCCAACTTTAGTGCAGGGGATGGCTTTTTTTATGCCAATAGCCACCTTTTTTGCAAACTTCATCATTTCCCCGATCTCTTCATCTGCAATATCAANGATATAATCGGTTTCTTTCTTNGNCACTACCAATGTATGCCCCCATGCNACGGGATTGNTGTCGANAAAAGCGAAAAACTTATCGTTTTCAGCAATTTTATAGCAGGGAATCTCGCCGGCGATGATTTTTGAAAAGATAGTCATAATGCAAGTTAAATTTCAATTTTCAAAATTTCAAACTTCATTTCTCCGGCAGGTACTTTGCATGTTACGGTGTCCCCGACTTTGTGACCCATCAAAGCAGCTGCAATCGGAGTAGTGGAAGCCAACTTGTTTTCTCTGAAATTCGCTTCATTTTCAGTCACTATGGTATAGGTAACGGTCATTCCGTTTCCGAGATTTTTAATAGTAACTTTATTGAGCAATTGCACTTCATCCGTGTTTAATTGTGAATCATCGATAATGCGTGCGTTTGCCACCAACTCCTTAAGTTTGGCGATTTTCATTTCAAGCAGACCTTGTGCTTCCTTAGCAGCGTCATATTCTGCATTTTCTGAAAGATCCCCTTTGTCGCGAGCCTCTGCAATGGCTGCCTTTATGGCAGGACGTTGAGCTTCAAGCTCCGCGAGTTCCTGCATTTTCTTGTCATATCCTTCTTTTGTCAGATAACTTGCCATAGTAATAATTTTAATAAAAAAAGAGTAAAAAAGAAAGGAACCCCCTCCACGGGAGTGCCTCTGAAAAAATATGTTTTCGGAGACGAAGTCCATAACCTCGTCTCCGATATGTTGCAAAGTTAATTCAATTATTTCAAATAATCAAATATTTCTTGATAAGAAAAGTTAATAAATTGAGTGCCAACCCCTAAAAATAGGTTTATGTGTTGTAAAGATACCGTTTGATGGAGCGTTTAGGAGNCTTTNCAAATTCATTAGGCATCAGGATAATANTCGATATTCTTTCGTATGGTGCCACANGTTTGTTCAGTTCCTCCCTGATATTTTNCATNGGTTNAGCCAAANCTGTNCCCGACATTCCGAATTTATCAATCTGTTCATAATCCGGATAAACCAAAGCCACCAGTTTGTTATCGCGCATCACCACGAGTGATTCAGCCACGAAGGGCATATTGTTCAATTTTGCCTCGATTTCCTCCGGATAAATATTTTGCCCTGAGGATGAAAGAATCATTGTTTTCGACCTTCCTCTGATGAAGAGAGTGCCGTCGGCGGATCGTGTGCCTACATCTCCGGTCTTCAGCCACCCCTTGTCATCCAGAACGAGATTGGTGGCTTCCGGATTTTTATAATACCCTTTCATCACGTTAGTCCCTCTCACGCATATTTCTCCGGGAATATTTTCCGGGTCCGGACTTAATATCATACTCTCCATTGTTGGCAAAGTTTTGCCGGAAGAGCCGACGATGAATTCCCGCCAGGGAGTGTAAGAGATAAGCGGACCNCATTCNGTCATGCCATATCCCACGGTAAACGGNAATTTTATTTTATGCAGAANCTCCTCCACTTCATGATTCAGGGGAGCTCCTCCGACAATAACTTCCTCAAAATTTCCTCCGAAAGCGTCAATCAATTTCTTGCGGATTTTTGTATAAATCAGACTGTCGAGGAAAGGCACGGCGAGAGTCCAGCGCATTGCGCCCTTTGAAATCAGTGGAAGAATCTGATTCTTATAAATCTTTTCCAGAATCAGAGGTACGCAAATCACAAGATTCGGCTTAACTTCCGACAGCGNTTTCAGCAATACNCTCGGAGAAGGTGNTTTCNCCAATAATNTCAAATNNNAGCNCACAGCCAAAGGGGTCAGCATATCGAAAGCGCATCCGTAGGCGTGAGCCAACGGCAAGAAACCCAAAGCGCGCGACGATCGGAAATGCAATTCGCTATATTTGCCGAAACACACATTCCCGGCAAGATTTTCCCCGGTCAGCATCACACCCTTTGAAAATCCCGTTGTGCCGCTCGTATAGTTAATCTCTACCAGCTCCGAATTGTCTCTATCGGCAAATTTCACATCCGCAGAAGAGAACCCTTTCGGAAATTTCCTTTTAAAGCNTNTGTTGATTAGTCTGGCATCCTTTCTGACCTCTATGTTTTNNCGTTCATAGAAAATTTCGTGCTTTTCTATGTTGAGCACAGCCTTTACATACAGCAGAGCATCCGGATTTATGTGTTCCCACATGCTCGGACTGACGAAAAACAATTCAGCTTCAGAATGATTCACAATGTGAGTTACGTCAACAGGGTTGAACTCCGAAAGAATCGGCACAATTACAGCGCCGTAGGTCACGACAGCCATGTAAATTTTCACCCATTCCACAGAATCTTTGCCGCAAAGAGCCACTTTGCTCCCTTTCTTCAAACCTATTGAATTGAAAAAAATATGAGTCTTGGTGATTTCCAATGCAATTTCACCGTAGGTCTGAGTTTTACCGCTGATATAATCGGTCAAAGCGGGCAAATCCCAATTCTCAATAAAACTTTTTTCGTAGATTTTGATAAAATTCTCAATGGTATAGTCTGCGGAATAAGGATAACTCATAATGAAAAAGTTTAAAATTCGACAACTGCCGAATATATAACAAATTATCTCCCTCTATCGTTCACTTTTCCGCTTCCGGGATGAGGAAGTGATCCCCGGTCTCCTTTACGATTCTTTCGTAATACTTCTTGTCATATCCGGGAAAATCGGGATAGATCGCTATCCCATACTCATTATATTGGAAATTTCCGTCGGCATCCACCTTCTTCATGTTTCCGTCCATAAATCTTACGAGAAGATATTCAGCCAACTTTTTATAAGAATCCGTAGCCTCTTTTGCAATTTCGGCTCCTTCGGAATTGACATCCTCGATCAGATGCTCTATTTGATTTGTTTCAGCCAGATTTTTCAGATGTTTTTCTCTTTCCGGGCGCGATTCCATAAATGAATTTTCAAGTTTGCCTTGCACCTTTCTAACATCGGGAATCATTAAATCATACCTGTTATAAGTCTGATTAGCCACCCAGTTATTCATCCAGAAATTTGAATCGTATGAGAAATTATTTACATCCCCATGCTGCAATTGAGTAGGAATTTCAGTCATTGAGCAATAGAAAGGCATGTAGACGGTGGTGTTGGTGTCATCGGTGCCAAACCAAAGGACTCCACCTACCGGGTCTGGAAGCCAATTGCGGCTTTGGCTCACAAAACTCCAGCCCGTCTGTTGCGTGGCGATAGCGCGTTCATGGATATAATGCTTGCCATCCACTTCCCAGTCCATCGGACGCCATCTGTAAGGCACGTGATTCGGTCCCGCTCCTACATCTTGAGTCATATCGTATGGCGTGTCCTGAAAGAGGTCGCGCATAGCGTTCTTCATCCCCTCCAGATCCACTTTCTTCTCCGGAATAATGTATAGCGGCATCGGNTNGTTGCTTTTCCCGTCAACCCATGCAAACCATTTCTGAGCCTCCTCCGGATTATAGCGGTTGAAATAAGCCCAGACTCTGGCATCGCAACCTCTGCGCGTGTCAATCGTATGTTCCTCAAAGGCATCTGCAAAAGAGAAATCGGCATCTTTGCCGTTGAAGTATCCGCGTCTTCNNNTTTCNATCANGNGATNAGGTCTTTTGCATATTTCACATTCTTCTTATCTTTCAGATCAACCTGTCTTATACGCGGTTCATTTGCGTGACCCGAAATGGCATTGTCCGGTATTCTTACTGCAATCCAGACTGCTCCTTTCTCCGCTCCCTTTCCTATCAGCTCCATCACCCATACTTCATCTTTATCGGCAATAGAAAAGGATTCTCCGGAAGAAGCATAGCCGTATTTCTCCACAAGGTCAGCCATCACATCAATAGCCTCACGCGCACTCTTTGAGCGTTCCAATGCAATCTGAATCAAAGAGCCGTAATCAATGATTGAATTTCCGGTTGTGTCGCGCAATTCCTTATGACCTCCCCATGTGGATTCCCCAATTACGACTTGGTGTTCATTGATATTTCCCACGACATTATAGGTATGTGGAATCTGTGGAATCTCACCCAATGGTTTGCCGGAATCCCAATCCGTAACCTTGCGCATCTCTCCCGGCTTATGGTCGGCGGCGGGAGTGTGAGTCAACATTCCGTAAAGATTATGTGAATCGGCAGCGTAGGTCGTCATCACTGAGCCGTCGGTTGTGGCAGCTTTACCGGCAATAAGATTAGTGCAAGCTTCCGCACGTTGTGTCGGTAATAACGCTAAGGTTGCTAAAAGAGGGAAGAATAAATTATGTTTCATTATTCAGTTTTGTAAAGGTTGTGGAATCTGCTTTATCGCTCTGCGGATGCGACTGATAACCTCCTCTTTAGGGATAAGTTCAGTGATGTCAAACATGTGCGGTCCGCGGCATGCGCCCACCACAGCCAGCCGGAAAGCGTTCATCACATTTCCGAGATGATAGCCTTTTGACTCAATCCAATCGATCACAATCTTTTCTGCATTGGCAGAAGTCATATCCTCAATCCCTTCAAGCAGAGTGATAAGTTCCTCCATAATGGCGGGTGTCTCTGCACTCCAACGTTTCTTTACATCTTTCGGCGCATACTCCTCCGGAGCCTTAAAGAAGAAATCAGCTTGCTCCCAAAGATCCGGAATCAGGTTTGCGCGGCTCTTCACCATTCCCAAGGCTTTAGCCACATACTCTTTGCCATACCCCTTAATCCCTTTCTCTTCAAGAATCGGCATGAAGAGTTCCGCCAATTCCGCATCCGGAGTGGCGAGCAGATATTCATGGTTAAACCATGCGCCTTTCTTATAATCGAATTTGGCTCCTGATTTTGAGCAATGTTCAAAAGAGAATTTAGAAATCAAATCATGCATTGACATAAGTTCCGAGTCATCGCCGGGATTCCAGCCGAGCAGGGCGAGGAAATTCACTACAGCTTCGGGGAGATAACCCTGTTCGCGATAACCTGAAGATATTGCTCCGGACTCAGGGTCGTGCCATTCGAGAGGGAATACGGGGAAGCCGAGTTTGTCGCCATCGCGTTTTGACAATTTACCGTTTCCTACAGGTTTGAGCAAAAGTGGCAAGTGCACAAACTCCGGCATAGTCTCCTCCCATCCGAAAGCCTGATAGAGAAGCACGTGCAGAGGTGCCGACGGGAGCCATTCTTCTCCCCGGATAACATGAGTCACTTCCATCAGATGGTCGTCGACAATATTTGCCAGATGATAAGTGGGGAGGTCATCCGCACTTTTATAAAGCACTTTATCATCCAAAATATTTGAATTGACAGTCACTTCGCCGCGTATCCGGTCGTTGACTTTAACGATTTGCTCAGGTTCTATTTTGAATCTTACCACATATTGTGCCCCTTCGTCAATCAGTCGTTGAGTCTCCTCAGCGCCGAGAGTAAGGGAATTCCTCATATTTCCGCGGGTGTGAGCGTCATATTGGAAATTCGGGTGTTCAGCGCGAGCCGCTTCCAATTCTTCGGGAGTGTCGAAAGCAATGTAAGCTTTGCCGTTATCGAGTAATTGCTTCACATATTTTCTGTAAATATCGCGTCTTTCACTCTGCTTGTAGGGTCCGTAATTGCCACCCTCCTTCACACCCTCATCAATCTTTATTCCGAGCCAGTTTAAAGCCTCATTGATATATTCTTCTGCGCCGGGCACGAATCTGCGGCTATCCGTGTCCTCAATGCGGAGAATCATATCTCCCCCCTGACTTTGCGCAAAAAGATAATTGAAAAGAGCGGTCCTGACGCCGCCGATATGAAGAGGTCCCGTAGGAGACGGTGCGAAACGCACTCTGACTTTTCTACCCATATTAAAAATCGTTATATTCTGTTGGTTATTAATTATTCAAAAAATTATTTATTGAGCTTGAAATTTTTGCCGTTCCAGGTCCATAGCAGATTTTTCTTCAGATAGGGGAGAACCTTCTTTTGTTGCTCACTTGTCAGATAATCAGCCATAGTCAGCTCTGCTGAAAGAATCGGGGGATTATTTTCGGAAATGTTATACTCAAAAGTGTAGAAAGGCATTATTTCCAATAAATCTTCAAGTTTAACGTTGCTATCTTTCGGAATCTCGTAGAAATTTTCCGGGTCGGGCAAGGTGAAAAACTTTTTCATCGGAAGTTCCTGCATTGAAGAATCAAAAAATTTCAATGTCGAATCCGTAGTATTGTTTTCAGCTCCTACAGTGTAGATGCTCACAGCAATCTTCGGATACTTTCTATTTGAAGTCTCCAGAATTTTTATTTGCAGAGAGGAGGCATCAGTGAGTCTGACCTTTATAAAATCCGGAGTCATCCGCTCAATCCATGATTTTCCGCGAAAGGTATTCAGTTTTTTAGCTATGCTGTCCACCTTCATATAATCCACCATGTCCTGACGCGTCTCTTTGCTGAGAATATACAGGTCGCTTTGGGGCATAGCAACAAAANCCATCCGCAGNCGTGAANGACTCGNGTGTTTCTGTANCCGNAACTCGGGCGACTCCNAANATTGAAGCCAANAATATTAAAAGTATTGCCGATAGGGAAAACTTCATGTTTTTATTAACCTCATTAAATTGCAAAATACTCACTTATATTTACAAAATTAATGTTTTTTATTAATAAAAACGTCGTAATTTCCGTTATATTTCGGTTTTTCAGCCTTCTTTTCCTTATTTTTCTTTCCGTTTTTGCCTGCTTTTTTTGATGCCGCTTTTTCTCCGGAATCATTTTTGGCGGCTTTTCTTTTCTGCTTGTCCCGGCGGTCTTTTGCTTCGAGAGCATAATTGCGGTCGGTAGCCACTTCAGCGCGAATATGATGTCCGAAGAAATCCTCATGTTTCAGAGCGTCAAGGATTCTGTGAGCATCCTCCTTACGGACGTCAAAGAGAGTATAATCGGGGAGCAGATCGATTCTCCCTATTTCAGGTTTGGCGCCGTTGACCGAACGATTCACCAACTCCATAAGGTTGCCCGGGAAGAAACCTTGCGCCTTGCCGATGTTGACCATCATTCTCTCCCATCCTGAGGGAGCCGTGCGTCTGTCTTTATCCCCCTTTTCTCCGCGCTCTCGCTTTGAGGATTNCTCTCTTTTGCTCCCTTTATCCGNNTCATTCNGGTCAANATCGNGGAAATNTTGATAATATTGCAGCAATNNGTTGAACTCCAGAGAAAGTANGNGTTTCAGCAGGTCTTCCTCGGAGAGCNATTCCAGTTTCTTGCGCACTCCGGGGAGATATTTATTGATTTCANCTTCGTTGACTTGCACGCGTTCNAGTCTGTCGNCAAGATTATACAATTGCTTCTCTATAATATGTTCCGGAGTCGGAACTTTTCTATACTCAAACTCCTTGCCGATTATCTTTTCTATTTCGCGAAGTTTATGTTTTTCGCGTGAGTGGATAATGGCGACGGATACACCGGTCTTGTTTGCGCGCCCTGTTCTGCCGGAGCGGTGGGTGTAGACAGCCACATCGTCGGGTAGCCCGTAATTGATGACGTGAGTCAAATCGTCCACGTCAAGTCCGCGGGCAGCCACGTCTGTCGCTACAAGTAATTGTGTCACATGGTCGCGAAATTTTTTCATAGCCAGGTCGCGTTGCTGCTGCGAGAGGTCGCCGTGCAGACAATCGGCATTATATCCGTCATTGATTAATTTATCGGCAATCTCCTGGGTCTCCTTGCGGGTGCGACAGAAGATAATGCCGTAAATATCCGGATTGTTGTCGGCGATGCGTTTAAGAGCCAGATATTTATCGTGCGCTTTCACCATATAATAGATATGCTTCACATTCTTGGCGCCCTCATTCTTGTTACCTGCCACAAACTCCACTGGGTTTTTCATGAAGCGCTTGGCAATATTGGCTATCTCTTTCGGCATCGTAGCGGAGAACATCAGCATCTTTCTCTCCTCCGGCACATGCGACAAAATTTCATTGATATCATCAAGGAAGCCCATATTGAGCATTTCGTCAGCCTCATCCAGAATTACGGTGTGCACATCGGCAAGTTTCACTTCTCCGCGCTTAATCAAATCAATCAGACGTCCGGGAGTGGCGACAATGACTTGCACACCCTTTCTCAAAGCGCGAATCTGCGAGTCTATGCTNGAGCCGCCATACACAGGAAGAATNTTCACATTTTCCTGATATTTGGAAAAATCAGCGAGGTCACCGGCAATNTGCAGACATAATTCCCTTGTCGGGGCTATTATCAACGCTTGGGCAATATCCNTGTCAGGGTCGATTCGTTGCAATACGGGGAGACCGAAAGCTGCTGTCTTCCCGGTGCCTGTCTGAGCCAGTCCCACAACGTCGCCATCTTTCGTCAGCAAGTGAGGAATCACCATTTCCTGAATCGGCATCGGGTGTTCAAACCCGAGTTCCTTAATGGCTTTCAGCAGATTGTGAGCTATCCCGAGTTCATCAAAATTCTTCATTTCCTTATTATCTTCTGAAGGCATATTGTCAGTTTTCATATTTATTCTTATTTGTAATTTCTATCATGTTCTTAATTATAACGCTTTTCCCCGTCTGTTTTGTTTAAGGGTGGCTGTAATAAAGAACGACCGCATCTGCCGAAATGATGCGGTCGTAATAATGAGTTTTTCCGATTTGTCTGTATTCAATTAATAGAGCGAGACTGCAAAAGAGTCAATGTTGGTCTTAAAAGCAAATCTATTAAAAAATAAATAAGGTTAAACCTATAGAGTATTTGGCTTAGAAACATCAGCCGTCAAGGCGGCAGGCTGTTCTGGAGTACGAAATAATCTTTCTTCAAAGTTATTTCGTATGCAAATGTAATAAGAATTTTTAAAATTCAAAAAAAAATCAACAAATTTTTTTAAAAAATATAATATTGCCATTAAAATTGCCAAATATATAACATTTGACAATTTGACACTTGTTTTATGTCAGAAACGAGGTTTGCAGGTTGCATTATGATAAAAATGACATGCTTTTGTATGCTAAAGATAAAAATTACTAATTTTGCGATATGAATTTGAAATTCAGTGCAGCAATATTACTATTCTTTCTCTCGAGCATCTTGACAGTCAGAGGAGAAGAAACGGATACGTTAGGGGTGACATTATCCGAGTTCACTCTGACGGCTTCTCCTACCCGGAGTCTCATTCCTGGGCAGGAATTGTCAGGCGGGGAATTGGAGCGGTTGTCCGCTATCAACGTTGCTGATGCAGTGAAATTTTTTTCCGGTGTGCAAATAAAAGATTATGGAGGTGTGGGGGGTGTTAAGACTCTTGATGTCCGCTCCATGGGTTCCAATAATTTAGGTGTCTTTTATGATGGCATAGCTTTGGGTAACGCTCAAAACGGTCAGATTGATCTGGGTAAATATTCTCTTGATAATATAGAATCAATATCAATTTTCAACGGACAGAAATCGGATATTTTCACCACTGCCCGCGATCTTGGTTCAGCCTCCGCGATATATCTGCGCACGCGCCGCCCCGAATTTGCCGACAATAAGAAATACAATCTTCGCCTGCGCTTCCGCACGGGGAGTTTCGGTCTTGTCAACCCCTCTCTGAATTTTGATTTCAGATTCAATCATCATCTCTCAGCCACGCTTAGTGCGGAATACACGGGAGCGCACGGACGTTATAAGTTTCGTCTGAAAGGGTATTATCCTGACGGGGCTGTCGCTTGGGATACCACAGCCGTGCGTCAAAACGGAGATATCCGCGCTCTTCGCAGCGAACTGACTCTCTTCGGCAAATATCACTCCGGCGATTATATGGTCAAAGCCTATTTTTACGATTCCGAAAGGGGCATTCCGGGAGCGATAGTGAATAATGTCTGGAAAAATTCCCAGCGTCAATGGGATAGGAACCTTCATCTTCAGGGGAGATGGAAAGGGGATATTTCCCGCAACGTCTCGTTGATGGTTAATGCCAAATATGCTCGCGATTACCTCCGTTATCTGAATCCTGATACGACCCAACGCTATGTCGACAATAAATTCTATCAAGACGAACTCTATGCATCCATCTCTTCCCAATGGCGGATTCTATCCAATTTGAGTCTCTCCGGTGCTTTTGATTATCAATATAATGCCCTCTCTTCCACAATGCGAGATTTTGCCGACCCCCGCCGCCACGCCCTCTGGGCTGCCCTATCGGCTCGTTGGGAGATTCAGCGTCTTGCAGTTCAAGGGAACGTGTTGGTGAATTATAATTATGACCTTACCTCGAATCCGTTGTTTAAGCCCGGAAGTAATATTGAAAAAACTCTTCATAAGGATAAGACGGCGTTTTCCGGTGGGTTATATTTAAACTGGAGACCCTTTTCATCTCATGAGTTTTCAGTCAGAGGTTTCATAAAGCGTTCGTTCCGTATGCCGACATTTAATGACCTCTATTATACGGATGTCGGAAATGCGAATCTGAATCCGGAATATGTTACTCAATATGACCTGGGCATCACTGAGCGCCTTGAGTTCACTTCCACCATCTGGAAATATCTTGAAATTAAAGGGGATATTTATTATAATGATGTCAAAGACAAGATATTGGCAATTCCGAAAGGTAATTCGCAATATCGGTGGATGATGACTAATATCGGCAGAGTGAAGATCAGGGGCATAGATCTGAATGTCGAGGCAGCTATCTCTCCTCTTACCGATCTTTCCGTCGGCGTGCGGCTCTCATACTCTTATCAGCGGGCATTGGATTACACCAATCCGAAAGATTCAGAAGATGAATTCGGCACTTATAAGGGTCAGATAGCCTACGTGCCGGTTCACAGCGGCTCCGCGAATCTCTTTGCCGGTTGGCGCCGATTGGAGTTCAACTACAGTTTTTTATATGTCGGTGAGCGTTGGAGGAGTTCTTCAAACAGCTACCGGAGTTATGAAAAGCCGTGGTGGACCAATGATATGNCTNTANCNTACACCTTGCCGNNGAANAAGGNTTCATTTNGNTTGNANATTGAATTGAATAATATNTTCNANNGTCAGNANCATATTNTAGTAAATTATCCNATGCCCGGTNGCAATTGGCGCGTGGGNTTGACCANNACCATANAANTTCAANTCATGGTGCGGGATATGTGTCGGATATAGCGCCATGGCGCGCGTAGCGCGTCACAATATGTTAATATTTTTGCCGAATAAAAATTAATTTATAAATTTGCAGTNGAAAATCGGTAGTGCATTCTCCTCCTTAGTGAGGGGCGCACAATAATAGGGAATGAGGTGAGAATCCTCAACAGTACCCGCTGCTGTAATTTCCGCTCGGATGTGCAGAACGCAAATTCGAGAAGGTTTTTTTCTAAATCAGTCACTGGAAGATATAAATTTCCGGGAAGGCGTGAAAAAATCGGAATAAGTCAGAAGACCTGCCGGATTTCACAAGATCAATTTGCCTGCGGGACTATGGGCATCGGAGAATGATTTATATTTTGAACAAATTATTTTTATTCCGATAGAAATGCTCCCGTTATTCGGGAGCATTTTTTGTTCCGCCTCGGAGAGGCTGCACAAAAAGAAATATAATAACCCAAAAATATAGATATGAAAAAGATCAAATTTTTATTTTGTCTCGCTGCAGCGGTTCTGCTGACAGGATGTAAAGATGAACCAAAAGAGAATCCGGAAGCTCCCGTCATTGAGCCGTCGGTAGGTTTTTATCTCCTCAATCAGGGAAATATGGGCACCAACAATGCCTCTATTGACTATTACGATTTCGCCACACAAACCCTCACAACCGATTATTTTGTGGCGCAAAATCCTACGGTGACGATGGGTCTCGGCGATGTCGGCAACGACCTTGCTATCCACGGTGGAAAGCTCTGGGCTGTCATGAACGCCTCCAATAAGGTGGAGGTGATGGATGCCACCACTTGTAAGCGCATCGGTCAGGTGGATATTCCCAACTGCCGCTACATTACTTTCGACGGCGAATATGCTTACGTTACTTCTTACGCCGGGGCAGTATGGGGCGATGGTAATCAGAAAGGTTACGTTGCAAAGATAGATACCGGCACCCTGCAGGTCGTGGGTAAAGTTCAGGTAGGTTATCAGCCGGACGGGCTTTGTGTATACAACCGCAAACTATATGTTGCCAACAGCAACGGATATGTCGACTACAATATGCCCGGCACGGTTTCGGTCATCAACCTCGAGTTCTTCAAGGTTGAAAAAGAATTGACGATCGGCATGAATCTTAACAAGATTCTGGTGGACAGTTACGGTTATCTGTGGATAACCTCCAGAGGGAACTATGCTGATGTCCCTTCTTCAATTTATTGGGTTAATACAGAGACAGGCACAGTGCAGAAGCATCTTGAGATTCCCAATTCAAATGTATGTTTAGCAGGAGAGAACCTTTATGTTTTAGGTGTGAATTATAATTATGCCACAAACTCAAACACCATCTCTTATCATGAGATTTCCACATATTTCGCTCAGGTAAAGGAGACATCCTGGACGGGGAGTGCGGAGTTCTCGCAACTTGTTTATCCTTACGGCATAGCTGTAGATGAGGAGAGTGGTGATATTTATATCACGGATGCGGGTGATTTCATCACCCCCGGATGGATTTATTGCTTCAGTGCGGATAAAGAATTCAAATGGAAGAAACGCGCGGGTGAAGCTCCATGCTGCATCGCATTCCTTCGCTAACCGCAAAAGGATGCGCGTACGCGTACGCGCATATAGCATGTTAAATAACGAAGATACATCTACGGCACGCATCGCGTGCCGTAGATTTTATTATATGGCTATAGGAAGGCGCGGGAGAAAGCCACACCCATGAGGATTAGCCCGATGAAAAAAGTGATGCCGATCATCATGCGGTAGAGCCGGGCATCATCGTGTGATTTCCTTCGGAAAGCCACTCGCGTTTTCTCATCCATATCCGGCTGCTCGCTCATTTTCCAGTTGGCTTTGCATCTCATGGCGAAAAAAACAGCCATAATGCCTGTCACCGGGAAGCAGCAGATTGTCATCACAAATGCCATCACGGCAGAGACTCCTGTCGGCTTTAACGAATAATCGGGTTGCGCGTCCGACTCCGGAAAATTCCTTAACATAATTCTCATAGAGCCCTTGACGGGGGTGTCATCACGTTGTTGCGGCGCAACCGTATNCTCCCTTACGCGCAATTCCCCGGTTTCGGGGTTAAACCCTGCCAGATAGCGTCGCATACCTCTGCAAACTTCCGGATCTTCCGAAGCTTGAATCCAGTCGGCGAGCCCTTTATGCCAGATATATGTCGACGGACGAATACCCGCTTCCACCAACTCTGATAGTGAAAACGGGCCTTCGGTCGTTTTATTAATTCTTGCGAAATATTTCAATTTGTGTCCTTGTGCTAACAATTATTGATTACGTCCGTGGCAATTCTTATATTTCTTACCCGAACCGCAGGGACATGGATCATTTCTTCCCACTTTCGGAGCAGCCTTAATCGGCTGGTTAGGTCTCGCCTGTCTGCCGGCATTCATAGCGGCTTCACGTTGAGCGGACTCACCCGGATAAGAATCGCGGGTAGTGGAATAATTGGCATACGGATTCGGCATGGGTGTTTGACTTCCGCGTTGCATCATCCCTTGCCGGCGATTCACATTGAGCGCCTCAGCCTTCTTACGTAATTCCTCCGCCTCGGCTGCGCGTTGTTCGGCAGCTTTAGCTTCTTCATAGTCGGGCACTCCCAGACGTCCCCGCATCAGTGTAGCCACTGCCTTGCCGTTCATCTGCTCGAGCATATTCTTCCAAAGGTCGTAAGCCTCCAGTTTGTAGATTACGAGCGGATCCTTCTGTTCGTAAGACGCATTCTGCACAGACTTGCGCAATTCGTCCATTTCCCTAAGTTGCTCCTGCCATGCCTTGTCGATGGAGGAGAGTAACACAGTCTTCTCCCAGGCTTTGGCAATAGGCTTACATTCATTATTGTAACATTCGGTGATATCGGCGCGGACATTAAACATTCTTCTGCCGTCGCTCACGGGCACACCCACCGGACCGGTGGCGTTGCGTTCCTCCACAAATTCCTTGATGTAAGGATATGCGCCTTTAGCCATCTTCTCCTTGTTGTGCTGATGATGCTTAATGGCTGTTTCAGCCAGCAGGTCGGTCAATTCTTCGCGTCCCATCTTCTGGTATGCTGCCTCGTCAAAGTCCACATCCATAGCGAAAGCTTTGCGCACTTCATCCTTAAATTCGGGGAATCCACCTTCGTATGTGCCGTTGGCGAGATTGCCGGCAACTTCATAAATCATTCCGGCTATATCAGTGCCGATGCGTTCACCTTTGAGCGCATTCTGGCGTTTGCCATACACGCCGCGGCGCTGGGCATTCATCACNTCGTCATATTCCACAAGACGCTTACGGATGCCGAAGTTATTCTCTTCCACACGCTTCTGAGCGTTCTCAATTGAGCGGGTCACCATCTTCGACTCAATCATATCCCCTTCCTGGAAGCCNAGTTTGTCAAGNGTTTTCACNACTCTTTCATTGGCGAAGAGACGCATCACAGTGTCTTCAAAAGATACGAAGAACACTGAAGAACCCGGGTCTCCCTGACGTCCGGCNCGTCCGCGAAGCTGGCGGTCGACGCGACGTGANTCATGGCGTTCNGTGCCGATGATAGCCAAGCCGCCTGCAGCNTTAACNTCCGGAGTNAGNTTGATGTCGGTNCCGCGACCTGCCATGTTNGTTGCGATGGTCACNGTGCCGGTCTTACCCGCTTGCGCCACGATGTCAGCCTCTTTCTGGTGCAATTTAGCATTCAATACCTGATGAGGAATCTTGCGCAATTGAAGCATTTTGGAGAGCAATTCGGAAATTTCCACCGATGTCGTGCCGACAAGAACAGGTCTACCCGCTTTCACCATATCTTCCACTTCCTGAATCACAGCCGCATATTTCTCTTTCTTGGTGCGATATACGCGGTCGTTCTGGTCGTTGCGGATTACAGGGCGGTTGGTCGGAATCTCCACAACCTCCAGTTTATAGATATCATAAAACTCGCCGGCTTCAGTCATAGCCGTACCGGTCATTCCGGCAAGTTTGCGATACATTCTGAAATAATTTTGCAGGGTGATTGTTGCATAAGTTTGCGTAGCCGCTTCCACCTTCACACCCTCTTTTGCCTCGATAGCCTGGTGCAGTCCGTCGGAATAGCGTCGACCCTCCATAATACGTCCGGTCTGCTCATCCACAATCTTAATCTTATTCTCATCAATCACATATTCCACATCCTTGTCGAAGAGTGTGTATGCCTTAAGGAGCTGGTTGACAGTGTGCACGCGTTCCGCTTTTACGGCATAATCCTGCAGCAGGGCATCCTTCTTCTCCTGTTTCTCATCAGCTGTGAGATTTTCATTATCCACAGTGGAGAGTTGCGAAGCGATGTCGGGGAGCACGAAGAAATGCGGGTCTTGAGTTGTGTCGGTCAATACGGCTATACCCTTGTCGGTCAATTCGATTGAATGGTTTTTCTCATCAATCACGAAATATAGNGGCTCCANAGCNACCGGCATTTCGCGATTGTTATCAGCCATATATTTAGCTTCCGTCTTGAGCAGAATCTGCTTGATGCCGTCTTCGCTAAGATATCTGATTAATTGATTGTGTTTGGGCAAGCCCTTATAGGCGCGGAAGAGTGAGAGTCCTCCCATTTCCANTAATTGGTCGGCAGTGAGAGGCTTCTTCCCCGGATCCTCTTTCCGGGCAGTGTCGAATTTGGCAATCTGCTCGGGGTCTCCGCTTTGAGCGGCTGCAATCATATCCTTTGCCTCCTTCAGATATTGCTGAGCGAGTCTGCGTTGAGCGGTAACTACTTTCTCCACATTCGGCTTGAACTCATTAAACATCTGGTCGTCCCCTTTTGGNATCGGACCTNNGATAATGAGGGGGGTTCTGGCATCGTCAATAAGCACTGAGTCCACCTCATCGACAATGGCGTAATAATGCTCGTCGCGTTGCACGAGGTCTGCCTCTTGCGTAGCCATATTGTCGCGCAGATAATCGAAGCCGAACTCATTGTTTGTGCCGAAAGTGATGTCACTTTGATAAGCCTTGCGGCGTTCTTCGGAGTTGGGTTCGGTCTTGTCGATGCAGTCTACGGTCAATCCGTGGAATTGATAAAGCGGACCCATCCATTCCGAGTCACGTTTTGCAAGATAATCGTTGACGGTTACGACATGCACCCCTTCTCCGGTGAGGGCATTAAGGAATACGGGGAGTGTAGCCACGAGGGTCTTACCCTCACCTGTAGCCATCTCTGCGATATTGTTTGAAGTCTTGTCGCCGTTGAGGATGCCGTGGAGCACCATGCCGCCGATAAGTTGCACGTCATAATGCACCATATCCCAGGTCATCAGATTGCCCCCTGCCACCCACGAATTTTTATAGATAGCCTTGTCGCCGTCAATCGTGATGAAGTCTTTTCCGGCTGCAGCCAATTCGCGGTCGGCATCTGTCACGGACACTTCGATAGTTTCATTATTTGCGAAGCGTCTTGCAGTCTCTTTCACCACTGCGAAGACCTCCGGAAGAGCTTCGTCAAGTTTGCGCGCATACATTTGGAAACACTCTTCGCGCAAGTCATCTATTTTTTTCCAGAGCGGTTCGCGTTTGTCATAATCGAGAGTTTCAATTTCAGCGCGTATCTCGGCTATCTGATTCTTGTAGCTTGCAGCCTCGCCGCGGATATCATCGCGAATCACGTCGATTCTGTGGCGCAATTCATCATTTGAAACATTCACGAGTTCTTCGGAAATAGGATTTATCTCCTTGTTCAGTCTGTTCCAGAGCGGGCGCACTGCGCGTTCACTCTGATTGCCGAAAATTTTCTTAAGTATGTTGTTAAGTCCCATCAGCAGGAGTATTATATATTNTATATATTNTGAGAGGCACCGGCTTTTGCCGATACATTATCTTNCAAAGTTAANTATTTNAATTTTAGGTTACAAATATCGCGNCAAAATACTGTCAAAAAGNGCATGAAAAGAGTTTAAAAAGNCAGCGGNCGCGATGCCGAGNCGTTAGGGGCGCGTATATGGAGAGTGGAAGTGANTGTAGGAGCTATTGAGGTGGCGTCCACCGGCGTGTTGATGACCCGGCGGATAATTCCGGGACCTGTCATCATGAAAGGTGCATTCACCNGTGCGGAGCGCACGGGTGTCTTGCTTACGGGATAATGCAGGTCATCCACAATATTCCATCCCGGTGCAAATTCGATAAAGATATCTCCGCAAGTTTTTGGATTGATTGAGTTGATTTTGCGTCTCCCGGAGTCGCTTCTGTCAGAGAGTATCTCCGAGAGGGTCTGTGCCTGATTTATTCCACTCATCTTTACGAGAAAATCTCGCGAGTCAGTCATCAGGGTTGCCGGGTCAATACGTTTTGACTCGATCAGATGTTTGTCAAGATAAAGTTCCGTGCCCCTTATCGCCGATACATAATCCCGGTTGCCGTATTTGGCTGAAAGATATGAGTTCAGCAGCGATTCCACACGCTTCAGCGACACATCCCCCGAAGGTATGTTATATTTCGGATCAATCTCCACTGCGTCATCATAATACCCTGTGGAGGATAGAAACACCAACGTATTCTCAAGCCCCACTTCCTTGTCGATGTTCTCCAGCAATCTGCCGAGTTGATTGTCAAGTCTCAGATAGGAATCTTCAAGTTCCACTCTGAAATCGCCGTCCTTCACATATTTGTATGGTGCTACGGAATATCCGATGCTGAGCATGTCAATGGCATCCCCGCGCTTGCCGAGACTCAGATTCTTCAGAGCCTCAATTGCCATGTCCGTAACCTCCGTGTTAGCGGGAGCGGAGTTCTTGAAGCGTTTGAAGACATCTCTGTCAGAAGTGGGGAATGTATATCGGAAAGGGTAATATCTTTTCTGTGCCGGCACTCCCGGATATTGCTCGATTTTCAGCAGCGGTCGCCATTGCATTGTGTCCAATCTTTGAGCGAGAGGCTGAAAACGGTTGCGCCGGTTCGCAAATTCAGGATAATTTTTATAATAAGCCGTTGATGCCCATTTTCCATCGTTGTCGTTAATCCATAGTGCTCCGCTCCCGGCATGACCCGCCATGATTATTGATTGCTGGGGGTTGGCGGAAATGGCATAGACGGAGGTAAACCCNTCGCCGTCGATAGCCACTTCGTCGGAGATTGTAGAGAGTTTCAGATTAGCCGGAGATAAGGTTTCGGAAGTGGAGATTCCGAGAGAGTTTTTATCCTCAAGAGCCGGGCGGATCAGCTTGTCGGTGATNGAATAATAATTGTCGGAGGCAATTCCGTTGGCAGGCGCATAATTNCCGGTGTAAAGCAGAGCGGTAGCNCTGACCGGGTCTTTTATCTCCGAATTGAAATCAAGATCGGTAACATATAGTCCGGAGTCCATCAATTTCCTGAACCCTGATTTGCCGAACATTGACTTCAGATATTCCAGATAGTCCGTGCGCAATTGGTCTACGACTATTCCCACCACGAGTTTCGGTCTTGTAGTGTCTGCCATGACCGAGAGATTGACCGTCATCAGTCCGGCTATAATAGAGGTCAATATGCGTGTGGGAATCTTCTCCATACTTCAGTCTATTCCAATTTCTATTAAAAAGTCTATTAAAAAGTCTATTAAACTGTCTATTAAAAAGTCTATTAAACTGTCTATTAAACTGTCTATTAAANNGTCTATTAAACTGTCTATTAAAAAGTCTATTAAACTGTCTATTAAACTGTCTATTAAAAAGTCTATTAAACTGTCTATTAAAAAGTCTATTAAACTGTCTATTAAAAAGTCTATTAAAAAGTCTATTAAAAAGTCTATTAAAAAGTCTATTAAAAAGTCTATTAAAAAGTCTATTAAAAAGTCTATTAAAAAGTCTATTTCCCCCGTCTATTCAATTCTCTTTTCCCTCGTCTATTCAATTCTCTTTTCCCTTTCGGCATCACCATTGCGTAAGCAAGACACAATATGATTGTCGCTCCCCAGAGCGGGAAGAACGCCGGGTTTGCCGACTGCACCTGAAGGGGCCAGGCTATGACCATCACCATCAGGACTATGATATTCACCAGGGTCATCCCTAAGGCTATATGGCGTGTCGAGCGCCACCATACGCTTAGAGCCAGAATGAATTGCAGCGGGTTCAGCCAGAATATCAACATATTCGGCGAGGTGGAATCATGTGTGGATATGAACACTAAAAAGCACACCACGCACCCAGCCAATCCCAGGAGGGAGAAGAAGGCACACATCCACCATTTCACAATTTTCAATATCTTCCACTCGTAAATGGCTATAATGATGGAGATTGCCAAGATAATCAGCGAGCAGAAGAGGGGGGTCTGCCACCATTCCGTAGCCGGCAGCACACTCGCATCCGTACCCTGATTGAGTATCTGCGTGCTTTTCACTATAGGCTCTCCGTTGTTGAAATGCGCCTTCGCCATTTTCTCCTCCAGCATCACCGGCGCAAAGGTCTCCTCGCGAGATGTTATCGGGAGGTCGATCCCACCTCCGAGAGCGAGATCAATTCCGAATTGATACCACGGATAATTCCTGTGATAATATCTCATCGCGTTGCGGAAAGATGTGAAACTTACGCTGTCAGGCAGGATAATCTTCCGTGGCGCCACAGCCGCCTCCACAATGTTCAGCACGCGCGTAGAGCAGTTGTCTCTCACATAATTATATCTGTAAGTGCAATTCTGTGGCAATGAATTAAATTGCAGAAGATGCCGCAGAGTGTAGGTCTCCTCGGCGGTGAGATTCAGGTCTTGCTCCACAACCTTCGACCCCCTTCTGACATATTGCGTCATAAAGAGAGGGAAGGGTTCGGCGGCTACCATATAATCAGTCTCACCTTTCACGAATCTCCANACGAAATTNGGNGCGTTAAAGTCAAAAACTCCGTAATTCCATACAGAATCAATCGGTTCCCCTTTCAGATCTATGCCGCGGATACGTATAGCTTCGTGCCCCTCCAGTTCGTAGATTTCCGGACCCGGATAGCACGTAATGAGAGAAGCCTGCAATCTCTCCTCCATCCCGTGTGCCGGGATGAAGAAGCAGATTGAGGCAATTATTGTTGCGAATAGACTCTTGAGTCTGATATAAGAGTCAGTGCGCGTCATTAATATTCACAATTTTTCGGATAACGCGGGAAAGGAATCACGTCGCGGATGTTCTGCATACCTGTAACAAACAATACCAATCGTTCAAATCCGAGTCCGAAGCCGGAGTGAGGCACGCTGCCATAGCGGCGGGTGTCAAGATACCATTCCATACCTTCCAATCCCATTTCATCTATGCGAGCCTGCAATTTCGCGTAATCCTCTTCGCGTTGCGAGCCGCCGATGATTTCGCCGATTTTCGGGAAGAGCACATCCATTGCCCTTACGGTCTTGCCGTCGTCGTTGAGCTTCATATAGAAGGCTTTGATCTCTTTCGGATAGTCGGTAAGTATTACCGGTTTCTTGAAATGCTCCTCCACGAGATAGCGTTCATGTTCCGATGCCAGGTCAACACCCCAATATACGGGAAACTCAAACTTCTTGCCGCTCTTTTCCAAAATCTCTATCCCTTCCGTGTAGGGCAAGCGCACAAAGTCGTTTTCCACTACGAATTTCAGGCGTTCAGGCAATTCTTTGTCGAAATGCTCGGCGAGGAACTCAATATCATCTTTGCAATGCTCGAGGGCGTAGTTGATGCAATACTTGATAAATTCCTCAGCGAGATCCATATTGTCTTGAATCTCATAGAAAGCCATTTCCGGTTCAATCATCCAGAACTCGGAGAGGTGGCGCGGAGTGTTGGAGTTTTCTGCGCGGAAAGTCGGTCCGAAAGTGTATATGCACCCCAGTGCCGTAGCGCCGAGTTCACCTTCGAGTTGACCGGAGACGGTCAGACTCGCCATTTTGCCGAAGAAATCTTTGGAATAATCGATGTTCCCATCCTTGTCTGTCGGCAGGTCGGTGAGCGGGAGAGTGGTGACCTGAAATTGCGCTCCGGCTCCTTCGCAGTCAGAAGCTGTGATGAGGGGCGTATGGAAATAATAGAAACCTTTGTCGTTGAAGAATTTATGCACTGCGTATGCCAGTGCGTGGCGAATCCTCAACACGCTTGAGAAGAAATTTGTGCGTGGGCGGAGGTGAGCCTTTTCGCGTAAAAATTCGAGGGAGTGCCCTTTCTTTTGCAGCGGATAAGTGTCGGGGTCTGCAGTGCCGTAGAGTTGAACCTCATTGGCTTGAACTTCGATTGATTGTCCTTTACCCTGTGATTCCACGAGGATGCCCTGCACATGGATTGAACTTCCGGTAGTGATCCCCTTCAAATCCTCATCAGAGAATTTTTCAAGGTCAAAAACAATCTGCAGTGATTTTATGCTTGAGCCGTCGTTGAGAGCTACAAACTGCACGAATTTGTTGCCTCTGCGCGAGCGCACCCAACCTTTGACATCAACCTCTTTACCTAAATATTTTTGCGGGTCGGCAAAAAGTGCCGCCACGAGTGTACGTCTTATATCTTGCATAATGAAAAATTATTTATTCAAAAGAACCCATGCGTAAGAAGTTAACCTCTTCCTGAGTGAGATAGCGCCATTTTCCGCGGGGAAGGTTTTTCTTTGTCAATCCGGCGAAATAGACGCGGTCGAGTTTGGTGACTCTATATCCGAGGTGTTCGAAGATTCTGCGCACGATTCTGTTGCGTCCGCTGTGAATCTCAATGCCTGCCTGATTGCGGTCGGTTTCGCTCGCATAGCTGATGGCGTCTGCGTGAATTTCGCCGTCTTCGAGTTCGATGCCGTCGGCAATTCTTTGCATATCCTCTTCAGTGATATCCTTGTCGGTCCAGACGTGATAGATTTTTTTCTTGACAAATTTAGGGTGAGTCAATTTTGAAGCCAGATCCCCGTCGTTAGTGAGTAGAAGCACACCGGTAGTATTGCGGTCAAGTCTCCCTACGGGGTAGATTCTCTCTTTGCAGGCGTTCTTCACCAAGTCGAGCACCGTCAGTCTCCCGTTGGGGTCGTCGCTTGTAGTCACGCAATCCTTCGGTTTGTTGAGCAGCACATAGCATTTGCGTTCGGGAGTTACCACCTTTTCGTCAAATTCCACTACGTCGGTCGGTTTGATTTTCACTCCAAGTTCACTTACAACTTCTCCGTTGACTTTCACTTTGCCGGAGGTGATATATTCATCAGCTTCTCTTCGTGAGCATATTCCGGCATTAGCCATAAATTTATTCAGGCGGATTTCGGTTGTCGGATCCGGTTCGTCAATGATATAATCAATCTGTCTCGGACGCGGAGTAAACATCTTGCCGGCAGGTTGACCGGGGCGATTGAATCCGCCACGCATTTGATTCGGTCGGTTGTAGCCTCCCTGGCGATTGTTATACCCCCCTAGCTGACGCGGTTGGTAGCCCCCCTGTTGGCGGTTGCCGTTGTTATATCCCCCTTGTCTGTGAGGTTGATAACCGTTCTGACGCATGGGTTGGTAACCGTTCTGCTGGCGCGGTTGATAGCCACCTTGCTGTCGGGGTTGATACCCGTTTTGCTGACGCGGTTGGTAGCCGTTCTGTTGGCGCGGGACATAGCCGTTGCGGTTCCCCTCACCGTTTTGTTGATTATAATTTGATTGTTGGCGATTATAGCCGTTTTGTTGATAACCTCTCTGTTGGTTATATCCGTTTTGCTGGCGCGGTTGATAACCGTTCTGTTGGCGCGGTTGGTAGCCCCCCTCGCGGCGTTGGTAAGGTTGATACCCCCCTTCGCGGCGTTGATACGGTTGGTAGCCACCCTCACGGTGTTGATAAGGATTGGCAGACTCATTGCCTGCATAAGGATTTGATTCCGAATTGTCCGTTTGTGTTGGGCTTTTGTAACGGTTTTCCTGTTCTGCCGAATCTAATGCTGAACTAAGTGCGCCTATGCGCGGTCTTTTCGGCTTTTTTTCTGATTCCATAATAAAAATTTAAATTTTTTTGTAAGATCGGGATGCTGCGTCATCACTGCCTGAGCATCCTGAAAAATCCATTAATGGTCGTTAAATATATTATATGTTTTTAAATTTATAATTCCTAATGTTCCCTCGGCACGCTTTGCTTATGCCTTGGATATAAGTGCAGCCTCTCCGAGGCTGGGTGTTCTTTTTGTTTATTTCCCCGGCACGCTTCGCTTATGCCGGGGTTCGGCATGTGAAGGCTCTCCGAGCCTTTGCGCGCGTGTTTGGTGGCGTGCTCGCTTAGCGGAGCGGCGAGCCTTGCGC
>WFMC01000006.1 GCA_009177205.1 Bacteroidales bacterium | reverse complement strand
CGTATGGCAGCAGAAGCAGACAACCAGGGAGACGACGTCTACTCCATACGACATTCGAACAAACCTCCCACAGATTGAAAATATGCGGTTTGCCATGTNAATGCTGCCCACTNTTGNTNCTCTNGTTCTGANCGCCGGGAAANTGTCTTTAANAAGAGGTGTANTNGACNTGGCTACCNATNATATCNCTGCCAATTTGCTGAAACTTGATGGTGGAAATGTAAAATACATTGCTCCGACGCCGGAGTATGTTTCCGCTCATCCTGTTCCCCCCGCTGACACTACATCGACATCGCCTCCGATGACGATTAAAGCCCAGGAGATAGAACTTGCTAATTTAAGTGCTTTATATGCCATAAAGGGAATGAAGCCACAGCCCGGTTTTGATGCAAATTACATTCAGGTAAGCGATGTCAACATCGGTCTTAAAGATTTTTATAATCAATCAGCAAATTTGAGATTGCCTATAACATCCATTTCCGCTCGCGAGCGTTCCGGGTTGCAAATTACTTCAGGAGAGGGCTTGATAGCATTGAGTGAAGCCGGTATTGCACTTGACAAAGTTAAATTGTCTACTTTATATTCCCGGTTGGCTGCCACGGCAGACGTGCCGTTTGCATTGATGCAATTGCAACCTCAGGCACCTGTAAATGCTTTTCTCGAAGCTTCGGTAGGATTGCAGGATGTCAGCTGTTTTATGCCGACTTTAGGACCTGTTTTGAAAAAGTTGGGTAGCGGACCTTTGTTGGCGAATGTAGATGTCAAAGGTAGACTTGATAATGTAACGGTAGATCGCTTAGGTGTTGCGATTCCATCTATTTTTGCATTAAATGCCGAGGGTTTTGCTCAGAACGTATTGGATTTTAAAAATCTTGTAGCCGACTTGAAACTCAGCGGAGAAGTGAAAAATCCGAAGCCGCTTGAAAGTGTTGCTGAATTAAACTTACCTATGGAGATTCCGACATTGTCTCTGCAAGGAAGGGCGACTGCCAATCGGCAGAACTATATGGCGGATTTTGATTTGAAGACCTCCAAAGGGAGTGTCGTCGGTTTGGGACACGTCGGAATGACAAGTGAAAAATATGACGCTGATTTGAAAATTAATAATCTCGACCTGAGACATTTCCTGCCGGGACAGCGTTTAGGAATAGTTGATGCATCACTGGTGGCGGACGGAGCCGGATTTAATCCGATCAATAAAGGTGCCTGCACGTCAATCAAAGGGAGGATTAACAGGATTGATTACGGCGGAAAAACTTTGCGCGACATTACTCTTAATGCCTCCCTGGCAGAATCTGATTTCACTTTGGATCTTGATTCGCCTAATCCGGATTTGAATCTGACGACTCACCTTGTAGGCAGTATTAAGCCGGATGATTATTGTGCTGAAGGAACTCTAAAAATATATAATGCCGACTTGCAGGCTTTCGGGCTCACTGAAACAGAATGTCATGGCTCGGCTGACCTGAATCTTGATGTAACCGCGCATCCCGACAAGTGGCTGTATGATGCAACGATTAATGTTCAATCCGTTGATTGGAGTCTGGAAGATAGTAATATATATCTCCCCGGAGGCATGGAATTGGGTTTTATTTCGGAGCCTGAAAATGTGTTGTGTCAAATAAAGGCGGATGGCACACATATATCATTTGAAGCACCTGAAGGGTTGGAAAATGTCATCAACGGCTTCACGAATGCCATGGATGTGGCTATTCGTCAGATCAAAGAGAGAAATTTAGACGTGGAAGAGATGGGAAATCTCATGCCACGTTTCAATCTGAGCGCGAGGATTAACGGTAACGGATTATTAAATGAATTCATTTCAGGCAGCGGAATGGGGATAGACACTATTTCCCTTAATCTTGCCAACGACTCCCTGATAAACGGAAATGTTTATGCAGCGGGGCTTAACACGGGAAGTATGGTGCTGGATACGATTACGCTGAATTTGAAAGAACGCAATAAGATGCTTGATTATAAAATGCATCTGGGAAACAGACCGGGTGTGCTTGATGAATTTGCTCAGGTAAATTTAAACGGTTATGCCGGTTCGAATCGTATTTCGGCTTATTTGACTCAAAAAAATATATCGGGAAAGACCGGTTATAAATTCGGTTTTACAGGTGCGGTACAAGATAGCACCGTGTCTCTGCACTTCACCCCGTTGAAAGCCACAATAGCATATCTGCCGTGGGTATTTAACGATGATAACCATATAGATTATAATCTTACGGACAGGCGCGTAAATGCTAATCTCATGGCAAGCAGCCGCGAAAGTAGCGTGTTGTTGATGACCGAACCTTCCGAAAAGGGTGGCGATGATTTACATCTGAATTTGACCAATATTCATATAGAGGACTTTTTGAATATGGCTTTGATGGCTCCTCCGATAAAGGGAGACGTAAACGCAGATTTAAGGATTCATTATGACGGACAGACATTGTCGGGAAATGGAGATGTACAGGCAAGAAACCTTATTTACGACAAAATGCGTGTCGGCGATTTGGATTTGGATTTGAATGCCGGATTGGATTTCAAAGGAGAAACGCTCTTGGCTGCCGCTTTGAAGATTAACAGTAAGCCGGCAATGACGTTGTCAACAATTCTGGAGCCTACTGCCAATGGTCCGGAACCGAAGACGGTTGATCTTGAATTAACAAGATTCCCATTAAGTGTAGCCAATCCATTCCTCGGTGAAGATGTGGCGAGACTAAGCGGAGTGCTCAACGGGAAGATGAATATGACCGGCAAATTTACCCAACCGGTATTAAACGGCTCGATTAGATGTGATTCAGTGGCTGTATATCTCCCCATAATGGGAAGTTCCTTGAAATTTGGCAAAGATTCCCTTGAAGTCAACAACAGTGTGCTTCAATTCAGAGATTTTGATATTTATGGTGCCAATCAGAATCCTTTGACCATCAATGGGCAAGTGGATGCGCGTAAGTTCTCCGACATGTTCTTCAGTTTGAATTTAAGAGCATCGGAATTCCAATTGATAAATAACGACCGACGCGCAAAATCAGATTTATATGGGAAGCTGTTTATGAATTTGACGGCGAATGTAATCGGTCCGATGAAACATTTTGATGTAAACGGAAATCTGAATATTCTCGGCAACTCGGATGTTTATTACACAATACCGATGGGGGCGCAACAATTGACGAGTGTGGCTACTACGGAAGGTGTGGTGAAATTTGTCAATTTTTCCGACACCACAATGGTGCAGAAGACCGATACCGTCGGGCAAATGATGGCAATGCGGATTCAGGCGGGGTTGACTATAACACCCGGCACTCAGGTGACGGTGAATCTATCTTCGAATGGAACGGATAAAGTTCAATTGACACCTTCAGGCACACTTAATTTCTTTCGCAACTTCATGGGAGATATGACCCTGAACGGTCAATTATTTTTAGGAAACGGTTTTGCAAGATATAATATTCCAGTGCTCGGCGACAAGACGTTTACTTTCGACCCTCAGAGTTTTGTGCTGTTTAATGGAGATTTGATGAATCCCACACTGAATATTCATGCCACCGATCAGGTGAAAGCTACTGTAGTGAATTCAAGCGGCAACAGCAATCAGGCAAACTTCCTTGTAGGACTCAATATCACCAACAATCTGAATAATCCGAAAGTGGAGTTTGATCTGAGCACCAACGATGACCTGTCGCTGCAGAATGAATTGCAATCTATGAGCGCCGACCAGCGTAGCACACAAGCGATGAATTTGCTCATCACCGGACGTTATCAAGGTTCAGGCATGAAGACTACGTCAGGTCCTGTTGCTGAAAACATGCTTTACGGATTCTTAACTTCCACACTTAATCAGTGGGCGGCTAAGAATATTCGAGGGGTAGACTTGTCGTTTGGAGTGGATCAGTATGACAAAACAGTCGATGGTCAGAATTCATCCACGACAAGCTATAGTTATCAAGTTTCAAAATCACTCTTCAGCAATCGCTTCAAGATAGTGGTTGGCGGAAATTATTCTACAGATGCCTCTGTTGACGAGAATTTTGCTCAAAATCTGATTTCGGATATATCTTTTGAATATACGCTAAAACAGACAAATTCATTATCAATGCTTGTCAGGTTATTCAGACATGTGGGATATGAGAGCATTTTGGAAGGTGAGATCACAGAGACCGGTGTCGGCTTCACAATGCGTAGACGTCTTTCGGATTTGCGCCGACTTTTCAAGGTGAGATGGGGGAAAAGAAAGACTCCTAAAGTTATTCAGAATGATTCAACATCAGGCACAATTGATGGCGGCGACACAATCAAAGCCATTAGAGATGAAAGAAAGGAGAATTTGAAATGAAGAAGGGGTTCCAAGAAATATTATATTTTCTTCTTTTATCCATAATGTTATGTGTATACACAGCATGTAACACTACTTCCCATCTTCCGGAAGGGGAGACACTCTACACCGGAGTCAAGAAACTGGAAATAATACCGACCGACAAAGAGAAATTGCCCGAAGGGATGTTGAGCAGCGTCAAAAGTGCCATTAATGT
>WFMC01000109.1 GCA_009177205.1 Bacteroidales bacterium | reverse complement strand
AAATATGGCTTTTCTCTAATGTCAGACATGGGATCGGCACTCTTTTGCGACTTCCCAAATATCTTGTTGAGGAGCGATGCGCCTTTGGGGTCGACTTCTTCATTATGGAAAGCTGATCCGAGCAATTTCTTTAAGACCGGAAAGAATGGGGCTTCATAATCTTCCCATTTGTTGATAGCAAGATCCAAACGAAGCAAATTAGCAGGAGTGGATATCTCTTGCTCATAAAATTCCTTCCACATTTCAGGCTTGGCCAAAGCATCCAGACAATAACGATGACGGTTGACCCTTGGGGAATTTCCCATGCGCAACACATCGCCGTAGGTGTCTTCAAATTCAAAATCTGCATTCTCCTCGATCAGCTTCATTATCTTCAGCACAATATTTGAGGCATCGTTTTTATTTGGAAATCTCAAAGCCTTCTCCATATTGAAGCCCTCAGGCCTCCTGGCCTTCAGATGGATATCGTCAGCCGGATTATAGAGTCCATAGCCATTNGCNTCAGTATATTTATTCTGGCTCTTTTCTANTGNNTGNAGTATATTCTCAATCAGNACCTTTTCCTTNGCGGTGGCACGCGTGATNCCCTTGACGGTTGGGATAAGAGCCTCAANAAGNTNNGAATGNNNTCCATCNNCTGTCCATATCTTGANTATGTCAAGGNCTGCCAATCTTCTGTCGGCCANCTTGTCTTTAAGCAGACGCTCTACAGTGGCAAGTGCTTTAGAAGCAGGGAGTGTAGAAAGAATGCCTATCACACATACACGCAAATTAGAGGCTTTCAGCCTAAGCATATCCTCCATCTTGGCGTAGTCTTCGTCTGTCAGCCGTCCATCCTTATGCAACTTCTCCACCGCTTCGCAAGCAGCCTTTCGGGCATCTTCCCCTCTATCGGCCATCCACTCCACAGCAAATCGTCTTTGCTTTGCAGTTGAGGGATGCTGGAGAATGCTCTTTATAGCNTGGGCCCTTTCAAATGGCTCCATATTCACTACATAGTCGAGCACTTTGTCGACATACTCGTCCGACCTCAGAAGNAGGGCAATTTTGACAAGTTTATCAGCCACTTCGCTACGAGAAAGAGTCATCCTCATCCAAGGAAAGACGTATGGCTCAAATGTTTCGGACTCTTTAATAGAATTTATGAGTCCGGCAAGAATCTCGAAATCCTTTACCGCATCTTGACTTGAGTTGAAATATCGGTCAAGTGGTGGCAGGAAATAATACCAAGTATAATTCGGATATCCCGCCATGAGATACAAGGGTAAGGCCCCGGCCATTATATCGTGGTCGGCATGGCGGAGCCGGATGGCTTCTGACACGAGTCTGCTTGACAATGAAGGTAATTGGACGGTATATAATACCAGCATGGCTGCATCAACCTTATAGGAAGGTGCGGAGGCAATTAACTCTAAAACAGGATTGATGATGCTTTCAACATTAAAAAAGGCCATCGACCAAAGACCAAGGTAGACTTTCATTGCGTCATCTCCCGCTATTGCTGCTTTTGCTTCCTCAGGATTCTCCAGATATTGAGATACTAAGCTGATGAATTTATCTGTAATCCTCTCGGGTGCTTCCGTTTCCCCCAGCCCGGTGGTTACGGCAAGACCTCTCTTAACTGCGGCATAACGCTGAAGATTGTTGTCGCGTATTATGTTCAGGAGATAAATATAGCTTTCAGGAGTGCCTTCGTCCATGGTCTCCAATATACTCTGGCGCAAGCCCTCTTGCAGACGGGCCGCCAACAGCAATTTACCTTCCAGCTCCAACAATTGCATATTCCCACTCTTTGCTATTGCTCGCAAGAAATTGTAAGTAAGACGAAGGTTATTGGTCTCAGAGGTCATGGCATCTACAAGATAGTCGATGCATGTCTTATCGCCGGCCTTAATCATTGCAGCGAGCCAATTTGTAGTATTAGGAAAAGAGTAGTTAAATTCTTTTCTTTCCTCCGGGGTGCGGCCTTCGTTCATTATATCCAGAGAGGAAAGACCCGAAGCTTTCAGTATTAGAAAATCTTTTAATGCTGAGGCTATGTTTTTGATATGAGGAGCAACCAAATTGCTACGCACAGANCGGCGGCTANACCCGACTGTATATGGACTCTTGGCCTCAACTTGCATATATAAAGTCCAAAGATGAGTCCATTGGNNCCCCAATAGGAACTGGGGAATTTCATTCAGTTCTCCGGCAAATAGAGCATCTACTGTCTTGATATCATGGCGTGAAACATATTCCAATAATTCTTTTTCGAATTGGATGGGTTCATTTTGTTCTTTATCAATGTAATCAAAAAAGCTCTCTATTAGCTTTCTAATTTCAGTAGGAAGATGGTTTGATTTTAATTTGTTGGCCAAATTATCTATATAATCCTGACAAAGATCATTCAGGGCATTGCTCCACGTCAATTTCATGATATTATGCATTAAAGAGTTTTAAGAATTAGTATT
>WFMC01000178.1 GCA_009177205.1 Bacteroidales bacterium | reverse complement strand
GTTCTCGGTTCTTCAAAAGATGAAAATTACTGCTACATCCCCAAAGATTTCGTAATTCCTTCGGATGTTGATTATTTCCACTATACATCTAACAATACAATCTACGGCACAGAAGTCAGAAAAGATTATGACAGCCCCGTCCCGGTAGTTTGCGATATGTCTTCAGATATTTTCTCCCGTGTCTTTGAACCGCCAAAATATGGACTGGTTTATGCCGGTGCGCAAAAACAGCTTGCTCCCTCAGGAGTGACTTTGGTAAGAGGTAAAGAATCTCTACTCGGTAATGTCAACCGCGAGATACCGACCATGCTTGATCATCGCACTCATATAAAGAAAGNCNNAATGTTCNACNCTNCNCCCGTGTTGNCTATCTATTCAGCTCTTCAANCTNTCAAATACTANANNTCNNAGGGTGGCGTAAAAGCTCTTCAGGAACATGATGAAATTAAAGCCAAGATGCTTTATGAAGAGATTGACCGNAACAAATTATTCANAGGCACTGTGGCAGAGGAAGANCGCTCAATAATGANCGTCTGCTTCGTTATGAATCCCGANTATNNCGAATTGGAGNAAGATTTCTTTGACTATGCTACATCAAAGGGTATTGTCGGCATCAAGGGTCACCGCTCAGTTGGCGGTTTCCGTGCTTCTCTTTACAATATGCTTCCGAAGGAGAGTGTTCAGGTTCTCATAGACACTATGAAAGAATTTGAGGCAAAGCATTAAAATTAACTGCAATTTTTTAAGATTATAAACTATGAAAATACTTGTTTTCACTGAAAAGCCCTTTGCAGAAAATGCGGTCAAGGCGATAGCCAATACCGTCAATGCTTCAGGCAACGAATTGGAACTCGTGGAAAGAGGTACCCGAAACGACCTTCTTGAAGCTGTTAAGGACGCTGAAGGTTTAATCGTCAGAAGTGATGTGATAGATGCAGAAGTCATCAATCATGCTCCGAAATTGAAAGTTATCGTCAGGGCAGGTGCCGGCTATGATAATATCGACCTTGCTGCGGCTACTGAAAAGGGAATTTGCGTTATGAACACTCCCGGTCAGAACTCAAACGCCGTGGCGGAGCTCGTATTCGGAATGATAGTGATGATGTGCCGAAATCAATATAACGGCACTTCGGGGAGTGAATTGAAAGGAAAATCTCTCGGCATCTATGCTTTTGGACAAGTAGGCAGAAATGTTGCCCGCATTGCCAAAGGCTTTGATATGAAAATTGAGGCATTGGATAAATTTGTACCTGACGCAGTTATGGAAGCAGAAGGTGTAAAGCCCGTGCATGATGTGAAAGAGCTTTTCTCACAAAACGATTTCGTATCACTTCATATACCCGCTACAGCAGAAACTAAGAATTCTATAGGATATGACCTCGTGAAGTTGATGCCGAAAAACGGTGTGCTTATTAACACAGCCCGTAAAGAGGTTATTGACGAAGCAGGACTCATGAAAGCGCTTGAAGAACGCCCCGACTTGAGGTATGTATCGGATATTCGCCCCGCAACTGCAGAAGAGTTCGAGAAGAAATTTGCTGCAAGAGTATTCTTCACCCCGAAGAAAATGGGTGCGCAAACAGCGGAGGCAAACTTCAATGCAGGTGTTGCAGCAGCTGAACAGGTAATCGCTTATCTAAAAGACGGCTGGAACAAATATCAAGTGAATAAATAAAGCATTTTGTTTAATGATTTGATATTGAAATCACCACACAGGAAATAAAAGTTTCTCTCAATAAGAGCTGCTTTTAAATTATTATCAACCTCTTTGGATTTTGCTCCAAAGGGGTTGATTTATAATAATTTCCCCGTTTTGAGGGTGTTGATAGGGCTATTTTGGAATGTTTTGAATAAAAGGAAAGTCCCTAAAAGCGGAGAGGGCTTTTAGGGACTTGACCATTAGTATTAACCAAACTTTTAAAAATGAGAGTTCGATTCGGGGATTATTTCACTAAAATCCTGGCTGCTACGCCGTCAACAGTAACAATGTATGTCTGTTCAGAAGCAACTGCAATGCGCACCCTGTCGTTACCATCTGTAACTTTTGTGGAGTTTATATGTAGACCAGAAATACAATACACGTTGATAACGTTGTCGGGAGTTACGCCCTCAACTACAATATGCTGACTATCACTGTAGATGCGGATTTTGCTATCCTTGACAGTCCACACTTCTGTGATTTCTGAATAATCAGCCCAGAGTCCATCATATTTAAGGTTTGCGCGGATGTCTGCATCTTCGTTGAGCGGTTCGGTCTCATATACTCCGTTCTTCTCAGAAAGAACTTTATCACCGTGCATTACAGACTCTACTTTCCAGTCTTTATTAGGTTTGACAGTAAACGAATACTTCTCACCTTTGACAGCCTTATGGGATGCCGAGTGAAGGTCGTTGATGGTGAGGCTCACATTTACGGTTTGAGTTGCTGCAGCAGCGTCCTTTCCGATAACATTAAGAACGATTTGGTCATTGACGATGTCATTATTAAGAGTATTCACAAGAAGACCCTTTGGCATTGTGAACGTTAACGTCTGACCTTTGCGCACACCAAAAGGCAAGCCTGTTTCTTTGGAAACGAGGTCTATCATTACGAAAGTCTTACCGTTTCTGTTGGAGACAATTACAGGATATTCAACAGGCTGTATCTTGATGGTATAATCGTCTACCACTGACACGCCATCCTTTTTAATGGTTGTAACATCATCACTAAGTTGATAAGTTCCCTTGAACGTCCATACTATATTATACAAGGAACTTACTTCTGCTTTATCTTCCACATTACATGACAACAACTCTACTTTAGCCGGAGTGGCACCAGAGAAGAGGTAAACCATTTCATTATTCCTTATATAGTTTGCTTCACTCTGATTAATTTCCGTAGAACCAGCATATATATCGGGATAGGCGGTAAAATATCCTTGCGGAATTACGAACTTATACTTTTTGCCTTCATACAGAAGAGAATTGAGTGAACAGTTAGCCGTCATATAGCCATCTTCCATTGACCCTGACACAGAAAAGGAATATGTTTTAAGCAGTTTGTCGCCATCAGATGAAATTTCATATAGCGTACAGATATTCTTATCAGGCAAATTAGGATTTGTATGGAGATTGTATTTTGTGTTATCTACAAAATAAAATAAATCTTTGAGTTGAAGAGATATTTTATCTATTGACTCACACTCCATATTTTCTGAATAATTTGTCCTTTCTGAGTTGCCAACCATCTGAATAGTGGCATCTTTAAACTCCAAAGGTGCGTATCCGGCTACTTCAATTGAAGGAGTCGTGAAGGAAATTTCGGCGTCTTCACCTACACATTCTTTCAATATATTACCGTTATTGTCAAATACAATAACAGTGTTTCCTGGCTTCGTGAAACTATACTTTGTTGAAGGGTTAAATCGGAAAGATGATAAATCCCATTTCAACCCTCTGTTATTTGCTACAAAAGTGAAGTTGGTGTCAAAATTAGTAGTTTCCTCTGACCCATCTTCAGCAAGGAAGCCGTATCGAGATCCTGTTATATTCTTAGAGTTTAGATTTGCGCCCTCAGGTATATCATAAATAAAAGTTACGGAAGTTGGGATTCCTTTTGAGTTTAAATCAACTTTTGATGACAATAATGGAACTGGATATATGCAACTTCCGATAACATCAACCTTATATTCAAAATTACCGATAGTAACGTCATCTATAATTGTGAGAGCATTTTCCGGAAGAATAATGGAATATGTATGCCCATTATATAACGCAATTTCACCAAAATCAGCGTTAAGGACCCTATCATCATCAGATGATATTGTTAAATTACCAGTTCTGGCAATTACACCCTCACCTTCTTTTATTACTACTTCTGAATCGGGATTAATTGAAAATGGAGAAGATAGATTAAAGTCAATAGTTTTTATATTGCTTAAAATATCTCCATGCTTAATACTTGAATTTGAACATATCAATTGTGGTTTTTCAGATCCCGCTCCCTTAAATTTTAAAATAATGGGCGATGTTGTATAGTCTGATTTTGTAGAGGCAGCCCTTGTTGTTTTACCTTTTACATACAAATAAAATATATTTGTAATCTTAACAGTATATTCCTGATTTGCTATTATCGGAATAGATGAATCAAAATTTACGCTAATTTTATTGCCATTTACTACAAATCCCTCAGACTTCCCGTGAAAGTTCGCAGTCATTGTTTTGGCAAGAACAATTCCAGTTTCATCATCCCCTTTATACAATGTTGCACACATTTCTTGTCCTCCAGCGTAACCTAAACCCACCTCAGCATCGGGTTTATCGGATGCTGCTAATACCAGGGCCTCAGAAATATCAAATTCAAGAGTGAAGTCAAAAGAACTTATGCTACTGTCTGATTCCGGAATACTCTTTTCAAATTGTATTGGGAATCCATAAGATATAAAAAAGGCGGTCAACATTACTGCGGTAAGAATAGCACGCAGTGAGCCACCGAGGACACTGGCAATTCTATTACTCTCTCTCACGCCTGCAGGATTGGAATTGCTTACCTCCTGACAGGTCGCGGCACATTCCGTTCGGTTAGGAATCGTGCATAACCGGATTCGTTCCGGTTCTCGTTTCTGTAAAATCATACATTAAGATTTTTGATTAGTATTAGGTTTTATGAACTCGTTTACTTCTGTAGCATGTATCAGTCTGAAATGGTGCAATTCAACAATTGATACAGGCACAAACAGAAAATGCCGTCCCGGATTTGAGACAGCATTCATTTTTATAATTAGCTAATTTGTATCTTGTTGACTATTAATCCATTATACCCCCCCCCCTCCTCAAAACTTGCGCATTGATGGTTCTATATGCCACAACGTCAGCGACATAGCGCTCCCGGACCGCTTTAGCGTTCAGCACGCCGGATTGACGGCAGCAAGTTGTTTCAGTGAAATGACAGTTCATGAATTGGTTTTCTTAGAATTTTACACACTATTCGGTATGCTTCAACTACAAAGTTAATCTAATTTTAAAGATTTGCAAAAAAAAATTAACAATATTTTTATTAAAACAATCAATTGTTATTATTTATTTTACTAATTTATAATATATTAAGTGCTAAACTTATTTAAATCCTATAACATATTTTTTGATATTCTTATCTATTCACAGCTATTGATAATCGGAGTTTATCACTTTTAATTTNTGCAACTATCNATTAANNTTTTTCGNTAANNATGATAAATTNNATTNTATGACTTGCAAATGTTATACAAATGTATTATATTTACTCCACAATTCAATCTGTTGTTCTGTTGAACAGGATTCTATTTTGTTTCAATTTCTTAATTAATATATAAGATATGATGAATAGAGCACCTTCAATACGTAAACAAACTTCATTTCGTTTGAATGCGGATTTGCTTTCGCGTCTTCAGGAGGAAGCCAAAAGACATAACAGAAGCCTGAATAATCTTGTAGAAAGCATCTTAATGGCTCTTGTGGCGGACAAACCCAATGAGATTACCCTATGTGCCATGAATGAAGCTAAGACTTCAGACAATCTCGAAACACTTGATTTAGCTAACTNCCGTAATTTTATCNAGTCCCTATGAAAAGTTTGAAACTCACTTTCANTACANNTGAGTTGNNAAAAAATNTATGCATNATATCAATGTAAGAGNTNANTTAGAGTNTATTTAGAGTTTATTTAGAGTTTATTCTGAATTGTTTGGTTAAGGAGTCAAACGACAAAAAAGATTGAGATGACAAAGAAGAATAACAGGCAGGAGACCTTATATAATGCAGCATTCAAGTTGTTTCTGCTTCATCAGTTCAAGGGCGTATCGCTGAAACAGATTGAGGACGAAGCAGGAATGACCCGAGGCGCTACCTTTTATTATGCTAAAAACAAGACGGATTTATACAGAAAGGTTGTGAAACACTACTGGATAGACCGTCAGAACATCACCAAGAAAATGGATGTGAAGCCTGAATCATTAAAGGATTTCATCTTAAACTATACAGCATCAGTCAGCAGAACGATGAACACGCTTCACGATTTGCTGAGCGGATGCACGGTGCAACAGGCGAGTCAGGCGTACCTGTCATTTCTGATGCAGTTAAGGGAGACGGTGCCTGACTTGCACGATGAATACCTTTCGAACCGCACCAATGAACTGCTGATATGGAATGATGTCTTGAAATTAGCGAAAGAGGCAGGTGAGATTTCGGAAGATATTGACACATACGCATTCGCGCAGACTTTCCTGTATGTATTTTACGGACAGACATTCTGGGAAGCACTTGACAACGGGCTGAATGTAGACTTACTCAGAAGAAACTATCTAAAGATATATGAGGCGATAAGGAGGAAATGAAGAATCCGGTCTAAATATTTAGGAATCTGATATTAATTGATTATCTTTATGTTTGAAATTTTGAAGATATGAAATCTAAAGTGAAGCTAAGTTATTATTCTTTGATTTTATCAATAATAATACTCGTCGTCTTCGTATTAGCCCTTATTTTCACCCGAGGCAACGACGGCTTTTATGTCATTCTATGTATTTGCGCATTTCTTCTGGTGCCTGCATTATTGTATGCCCCTATATCGGTTAGTGTAAATCCGGAGCAATTAATGGTTCATAGTCCGTTGCAAAAACATGTTATTACTGTTCGAAATATCGCATCAATAGAACTGTTCCAACCGACAATGGGTGCCATCAGAGTATTTGGTTCCGGTGGATTTATGGGCTATTGGGGAATCTTCAGGGAAGGTGATGTCGGCAGATATATGGCATATTACGGTAAAGCTTCCGATTGCTTTCTGATAAGAATGAAAAACGGTGATAAATATGTCATCGGTTGTAATAATCCTTCCATAATCGTAGAATATTTAAAACAAAATTCGATAAAATAAAACAGATGGTTCTTGTCTTCCATTGCGAAAAAGGATAAATTATGAAATTACTTAATAAAGGTCTCCCATGGGGGGTATTATTCGATTTGGACGGTGTCTTGGTAGACAGTGAAAGAGAATATACCCGCATCTGGAATAAGATAAACAGTGAATTTCCAACTAACATAGATAATTTTGCGGAAAAAATAAAGGGTACGACGCNTAATAACATCTTGTCTNCCTATTATCCTGNCCCNGAAGTCNGAAAAAGAGTTGAAANACGACTTTATGAAGAGGAGGCACTGATGGTTTATGAGTATTGCCAAGGTGCGGAGGAATTATTAAAGGATTTAAAGAAGAATAATATCCCCGTAGCACTTTTCANGAGCTCGAATAAAATAAAGATGGCTCANCTTTNTAAGANTCTTCCGGAAATCAGAAATTATTTCGATTTTATANTCACNGGCGAAATGGTGGAGCACTCAAAGCCTGACCCGGAAGGATATGTTTTAGCAGCGGAGAAATTAGGATTGGATTCAAAAAACTGTCTTGTGGTTGAAGACTCCCTTCAAGGCGTAAAAGCCGGCAAGGCAACGGGAGGGAAAGTATTGGGAGTTGCGGGGACATTGCCTGCAGAAGTGATTTCAGGGTTTTCCGATCGTGTCGTAAACAGTTTGAAAGGAGTTTCAACAAAAGAATTAAAAGAAATGTTCTAATAAATAAAGGGCATTTTGAAAAGAGAGTAAATGAACGGAAATATACCATTGGCTGAAAGGATGCGCCCGACAACGTTGGAGCATTATATAGGTCAGAAGCATCTTGTCGGACCCGCCGGAATAATCAGAAATATGATAGAAAGCGGAAGGGTTAACTCCTTTATTCTGTGGGGACCTCCCGGCGTTGGTAAAACCACATTGGCAAAAATCATCGCAAATAGTGTTGAAGCTGATTTTTATACTTTAAGTGCCGTGACATCAGGTGTTAAAGATGTCAGGGAAGTAATTGATAAATGTGAGAAAGCGAGCAAGAGTGTATTCTCGAAAGCACGTCCGATATTATTTAGCGATGAAATTCATCTTATCAACAAATCTCAGCAGGTTTCTTTATTAGGAGCTGTGGAAAAAGGTCTGTTGACTCTGATTGGAGCTACCACCGAAAATCCATCTTTTGAAGTAATCAGACCATTGCTGTCGCGTGCTCAGGTTTATACTCTGAAACCTCTTGAGGATACCGAACTTGAAGAATTGCTTGATTATACGTTAGCGAACGATGTGATTCTCAAAGAAAGGAAGGTGCGGGTGGATGAAAAAACAGCTCTGTTTCGTTTCGCCGGAGGTGATGCCCGTAAGTTGCTGAATATATTGGATCTGATTGAGCAATCCACTCCTTCCGGAGAGACTGTAATTATCAACGACGAGATTGTTACAGACAGATTGCAAAAAAATATAGCTGCCTACGACCGTAATGGAGAATTGCACTATGATATAATTTCAGCATTCATTAAGTCCATAAGAGGAAGTGACCCCGATGCAGCTGTATATTGGCTCGCCCGCATGGTGGCAGGTGGAGAAGACCCGGCTTTTATCGCCCGCAGAATGGTTATTTTGGCTGCGGAAGATATAGGATTAGCCAACCCGAATGCATTGTTGTTGGCAAATGCCACATTTGATGCCTTACAAAAAATAGGATGGCCCGAAGGGAGAATAATTCTTTCTGAATGTGCGGTCTATCTCGCCACGTCTCCCAAAAGTAATTCAACATATATGGCAATCGCCAATGCATTGAGTGAAGTAGAAAAATCGGGTAATTTACCCGTGCCTCTGCATTTAAGAAATGCGCCCACTAAATTGATGAAGGATTTGGGTTATCACGAAGGATATAAATATGCTCACGATTATGCCGGGAATTATGTAAAACAGGATTATCTGCCGACAGAAATTAAGGATAGGAAGTTCTGGACTCCCGGCAAAAATCCGGCTGAAGAGAAAATCTTCAGAAGGATGGAGGAATTAAAGAAATAATGATTCAAAGATGATAGAAGAAATTTCGCTTAGAGTTACTCCAAAAGTGGCGAGTAATCAGAATGAAATTCTAAAAGAGGTTGCAACAAAAACAGGAATACCATCCGGAAGAATTAATGATGTCCGCATCATTAAAAAATCAATTGACGCAAGGAAAAAAGATATATTCGTAAATCTGACTGTCAGATTTGCCACCGATGATGATAAATCAGCATTACCACCGTTGCAAACCATCGAATTTAAAAGAGTCACTCGGGAAAGTTCGAAAGTCATTATTGTGGGAGCCGGACCGGCAGGTCTTTTTGCTGCATTGAGATGTCTGGAATTCGGTCTATGTCCCATAGTCCTCGAGAGAGGTAAGGATGTAGACAGCCGCAGAATTGACATTACCAATCTCAACAGAACAGGCGTTGTGGATTCAGATTCAAATTATTGTTTTGGCGAAGGAGGAGCCGGAACATTCTCCGACGGCAAATTATTCACAAGAAGCAAGAAAAGGGGGGATAATGAAGCTGTGATGCAACTGTTGGTGCAATTCGGAGCATCCCCGACAATTCTGGCTGATTCTCATCCCCATATTGGAAGCGACAGGCTTCCTCATATTATCAAGGCAATCAGAGAAAAAATAATAGAATGTGGTGGAGAAGTGAAATTCCGGACGAAAGTTGAGAAATTAATCATCCACACAGACAATGAGGGAAACAGACATGTCCAAGGGGTTGTAGATGCCGGAGGTGACAAATATTTCGGTAAGGTAATACTGGCAACCGGTCATTCCGCCCGCGACACCGTTAAATCTCTTTATGAACAGGGAGTTGAAATGGAACCCAAAGGATTTGCCATGGGCGTGAGACTTGAACATCCCGTCGGGATAATTGATAGAATTCAATATCATAACGCGGAGGGGAAAGGGAAATATTTACCAACGGCTGAATATAACTTTGTAACTCAAATTAATAATCGCGGAGTTTACAGTTTCTGCATGTGTCCCGGGGGAGTGGTTGTCCCTGCAATGTCCGCTCCCGGAGAAGGGGTAGTGAATGGTATGTCATCTTCAGCGCGCAATGGCAAATGGAGCAACTCGGGAATGGTGGTGGAGATTCGTCCGGGAGACTTTCCTGAATATAAAGAAAAGGGGGTATTTGAGCTTATGGAGCTTCAACATGATTTGGAAGAAAAATTCTACATGGCTTCCGGAGAGACTTTGAGAGTTCCGGCACAAAGGATGATTGATTTTGTAAATCAAAAAGATTCAGAGACCTTGCCAAAATCCTCATACGCGCCCGGATTGATTCCGGCAAGAGTCGATAAATTATTACCTGAATTCATTTCCGGAAGATTAAGAGAGGGTTTTGCTGAATTCGGACGAAAATCAAAAGGGTTTCTCACTAATGATGCAATTGTTTTGGGATTGGAGAGCAGAACTTCCTCCCCGATTAGAATACCTCGGGATAAAGTGACATTAAGCCATTCCATCCAAGGCCTTTATCCCGCAGGAGAAGGAGCCGGATATGCAGGAGGAATTATTTCTGCAGCAATCGACGGAAGAAGGTGTGTTGATGCAATTGCAAATACCGAAATAAATCACTAAATTTGTAATTTAGACTTTCTAATCGAATTCATGAGTGTAATCTTAAATATAGAGACAAGTTCGACTATTTGCTCCGTGGCTGTCGGAATTGACGGAAACATTGATTTTCATGTTGAATCAGACCGACCGATGGAGCATTCGAGTCTTTTGGGAGTATATGTGGAAAAAGCATTGGAAGATATTACCCGTAAAGGCTTGAAGTTGGATGCTGTGGCTGTGAGCATCGGTCCCGGTAGTTATACAGGTTTAAGAATCGGGTTGTCGCTTGCAAAAGGACTCTGTTTTGCAAAAGACCTGCCCCTGATAGGCTTGTCTACTTTGGAAATTATGGCTGTTAAAGCCATGTTTGCTTTGCCCGACAGTGAGGGGGATGAAATAATCGTTCCGATGATAGATGCCCGAAGAATGGAAGTTTATACTGCCGCTTACAATCTGAGATTGGAAGCTGTGATACATCCAAAACCTGAAATACTTAACGAGGAATCTTTATCAGAATTATCGAATCAAAGAAAGGTGATATTGATTGGCAACGGAATTGATAAAGCAAAAGGTGTTTTAAAACTCCCTGATTCTGAATTTCTTTCCAATAAGATGCCGACGGCTATGGATATGACGGCATTAGCCGAAAAATATTACAACACGGGAAATTTCATGGATGTGGCTTATAGCGTACCCGAATATTTAAAAGATTATCAAACTTCCACACCCAAAAACAAGGTAAGGATATAATATAGAAATTATGAACGAACCCGAAGAAATAATTGCAAAAAGTAAATTCAAATTTTTGCCATACAACACCGGCATGACCCAACTTCTTTTGCCTGAATATGGGAGAAATATTCAAAACATGGTTGATTATTGCGTGGAAATTCCCGATAGGGAGGAGAGGACCGCATGCGCCTACGGCATTGTTAAGGTCATGAAATCTCTTTTTCCCAATAATGTGGGAGAAAAAGGGAATATGAAGAAATTCTGGGATCATCTGAATATAATGGCACGATTTGAATTGGATATTGATTTTCCGTGTGATGTAATTACGGCTGAGAATGTCAATCCGAAACCCGAATCAATTCCTTATGGCAGGAGTCCGATAAAATTCCGCCATTACGGCAGAAACCTTGAAAGCATTATCAAAATTATTGCGGAAATGGAGGAAGGGGAAGAAAGAGAGAGATTAATCTCAATGATTGCCCACCAGATGAAAAAACTAATGCTTGCCCATAATCCGGAAGGTGTTGATAATGCAAAGATTCTGAAAGACTTGGCAGATTATTCAGGTGGGAAAATCAGTCTGGACCCGACAACATATTTACTTCATGATTTTCAGGATATTACTCCGGTAAAATCAAAAAAAGGAAGAAGAAAGAAAAAAAATTAAGATAATGAGTACTTTCATTGTAGAAGGAGGACATAAATTAAGTGGACGAATCCGTCCTCAGGGTGCCAAAAATGAAGCTCTTGAAGTGATATGCGCAACTCTTTTAACCCCTGATGAAGTTACAATAAGCAATATACCTGATATTTTGGATGTTCGCAACCTCATTTCGTTGCTTTCCGATTTAGGTGTCAAAACTGAATATCTTGACCGACATTCATGTAAATTCAAAGCAGATAATGTCAACTTGGATTATCTGGATTCTGAAGATTTCCGGAAAAGAGCATCATCCTTGCGCGGGTCGGTGATGATTGTAGGTCCTCTGCTTGCACGCTTCGGTAAAGCTGTGCTTCCCAAACCGGGAGGAGACAAAATAGGCAGACGCAGATTGGACACCCATTTTGTCGGAATGATGAATCTGGGTGCCACATTTGAATATGATTCTGAAAAGAGATTATATAAAATTACAGCTCCCGGCGGGCTTAAAGGCAGATACCTTCTTTTAGATGAAGCCTCAGTGACGGGCACCGCCAATCTCATTATGTCTTCTGTATTGGCGGAAGGTATCACGACCATTTATAATGCTGCTTGCGAACCATACATTCAGCAATTATGCAGACTTCTGGTGAAGATGGGTGCCGATATTCAGGGAATCGGTTCAAATCTTCTTACCATTACCGGAGTGGAACAATTGAGCGGTGGAATACATGAATGTCTCCCCGATATGATTGAAATCGGTTCTTTTATAGGTATGGCTGCAATGACCGGAAGTGATATAATTCTTGAAGATGTAGGATTAAAGGATTTAGGCATTATGCCCGATATGTTCCGGAGGCTCGGCGTCTCAATCGAAGAGATTGGAGACAATCTAAGAATTAATCAGCAGGAAATTTATGAAATAGATACTTTTATTGACGGAAGCATCATGACCTTCTCCGATGCACCATGGCCCGGATTGTCACCGGATTTGCTGAGCATCTTTTTAGTTGTGGCGACTCAGGCTAAAGGGAGTGTGTTGATACATCAAAAGATGTTTGAATCCCGATTGTTTTTCGTTGATAAATTAATTGACATGGGAGCACGCATTATTCTTTGTGACCCTCACAGAGCTGCAGTGATCGGAAGCGGCAAATTCCAGTCGATGCACGGAACAGCAATGGTGTCGCCCGATATCCGAGCCGGCATAGCCTTGCTGATTGCAGCGCTGGGTTCAAAAGGCATCAGTAAAATTCAGAATATAAATCAAATTGACAGGGGCTATGAGAATATTGAGGAAAGACTGACGCAATTGGGAGCTCATATAAAAAGAGTAGAAGATTAAATAAACCCGAAGTTTTATGATTGAAGAAGAAAAACTCATCGAAGCAGGTGAAATCTATAAGCCACACGCGCTGAAAGGGGAATTGAATGCATATAGCGATTATGACAAGGATTTATTCAATCAAGGTTATCCTGTCATAATTCCTATGGATGGCATTTACATCCCTTTTTATCTGATGAGCGTTAGAAATAAAGGGAAGCATACTTATCTTTTTATGTTTGATGGTATTGATACTCTTGAAAAAGCTTATAAACTCTCGAATACTCATTTCTTTATGCTAAAGAAGGATGTGGCTGAGTTCCTGCAGATTGATGAAGATGAACTTGAATGGGATGAGGATTTTACCGATTATTTATTAATAGATGAGAAATATGGCAACATCGGCAGAATAACCGGTATTGACACCACTACCGACAATTTCCTTTTAATTGTGCAGCCTGAGGGTGATGAGAAGAAAGAACCTTTGTTGGTCCCGTTTGTTGAAGAGTTTATAAGGAGTGAAACTCAATATGAGGAAGAGAAGATAAAAGAGACCGGTTATAAAGGGGAAGTCTTAATGGAACTTCCGGAAGGAGTTTTGAATATTAATGATGCGGCTGATGATGAAGAAGAATCAGACGATTAAAATTTAAAGTATTATGAATTTTGATGAAGATAAAGCGATTGAATTTATTCGCAATTTCGTAGGTGAAGATGTAAGTGCAAGTTATAGTGATGATGAGATTCTCTATATTATCGATATAATCTGGGATTATTATGAGAGGAAAGGGTATCTGACTGTCAATTCAAGCGCAACTAACGAAGAACTGCTTGACGATGATGATCTGATTAATTATGTCAGGAAAGAACTGAAGAATGACCAAACGATATTGATGGATCCTAAGGATGTGGATCTGATTGTTAAAGCCGAACTCGAATATGAAGAATCGCTTGAAGCATAAATATAAAAAATACTTAGGGTTGATAATGTTATTCCTGATAACATTATCTTTCCCGTGTAACGCCCGCCCGGAGAAAAAGCAGAACCTCGATGACCTGAGTTTTGCAGAAATATTGAATTCCGTAGATTTAGGCAAACAGGCTGAATTGATTCAGAAATTTCAGGATAAGGAGGCAAAGAATGTATTGCTCAAAAATAAATTGTTTACCGATCCTTCCGGCGGATGTTCGATAGATGCTATAAGAAATCATGAAATTCTTGTAGTTACAATCCCTGCGCGTCAACTTTTCGGACCTAATGCCACGGAATTATTAAATCAGGCAGACAAATATCTGGAGCCCTTCAAGAGATATTTGAAGGAGCCGGATATGTATAGGGTTGTGATGGTGATGCACACCGACAATACCGGTTCGGAACAATATCGGGAAACATTGACAATCGAGCGTGCGGAAGCAATAGCGGATTGGTTTGAAGAATCCGGTGTAGATACTCAGTATCTTTTTCCATTTGCAATGAGTGATGATATTCCACTTGTGCCCAACGATTCATTTGAAAACAGAGACCGAAACAGAAGACTTGAAGTTTATCTCGTTCCGGGAGAAGCAATGCTTGATAAAGCTAAAAAAGGAAGAATAGCATTATAATCTGAAATGAATAACATTATTCCAAAGACTCCATATTATCTTGTTGATGAGAGCCGGCTAAGACGCAATATGAAGAAATTGAAAAAACTTCAAGATGAATCCGGCATCAAAATAATCATGGCTTTTAAGGCAAATGCCTTATGGAAGACATTTCCAATAATTAAGGAATATTTTTCATCGTCCACAGCCTCTTCCATTAATGAAATGAAACTCTCTTTGGATTATCTCGGTAATGATGTGCATGCATATTGCCCGGTTTATACTGAGGAGACTTTTCCTGAATTTTTGAATGGTTGTTCACACATTACCTTTAACAGTGTAGAGCAATTCAATAAATTTTATCCTCAAATCAAGGAATATAATGAACTTCATGCTTCTGAAGGGAAGCGAATATCAGCCGGATTGAGAGTTAATCCGAGATGCAGTGTTATTGAAACCGACATCTATAATCCTTGCCTTCCCGGGAGCAGGTTCGGCGTTGAAGCTGAAGATTTAAAAGAACTT
>WFMC01000105.1 GCA_009177205.1 Bacteroidales bacterium | reverse complement strand
TTGCACTTTTAATTTTTTCATTCATCAGAACAGATGCAATGAATTTTCCGCTTCCGTCCGGCTCATCTCCTTCAGAAAACCCTCCGCTAAGTGCCAGTATCTGACAATTGTCAATCCCTTTGACCATCTCCTCAACCGATTCTTCAATATCCTTCGAACTCAAATTGCGAAAAACTGTAGATGAAGTATTAGCTCCCTCTTTTTGGAAAGCCTTTATCATATCATAATCGCAATTTGTGCCGGGAAATACCGGGAGATAAACCATTGGATTCTCTATTGCTTCTCCGGAGTAACGTCCTGTATACTTCTCACCTTTTGCGTTAGGAACGTTACCTTCAATGCCGGATTTATCGGGATAAACCTCCGCAAATTTACCTGAATTAATTTTCTCCAATTCAAAAAGATTCATTTTATCTCCATTGATTATCAATTCAGGCGTATCTATTGTTTCGCCAAGTAAAATAAAGTGATTATCTTCTATTTTCTTATTGGATTCAACNATTATACTACCATATGACNGATTGAAGAGTTCATTCTCATCTACGTCAACTTTAGCACCTATNGCATTACCGAAGCTCATTTTTGACAATGCNTCTNCAACTCCNCCGGCTCCAATCGCGTAGCCTGAAATAATGTTGCCGGAATTAATTCCTTTTTCTATGAGTTTGAAATTCTCTTTCAAATTCTCTGTATCGGGGAAATGATTTTTTCTTGGTTTATGCTTCACCAAGTATATATAATTTTTTCCTTCTTTAAATTCAGGAGATATTACATTCTCTGAAGAAACTGTGCCTATGCCAAAAGCAATTAGTGTGGGGGGAACGTTGATATTTCCGAAGGTTCCACTCATAGAGTCTTTTCCTCCTATTGACGGCAACCCTAATTCCAATTGCATACGCAAGGCTCCGAGAAGAGCGGCGAGCGGCTTGCCCCATGCTTTCTCGCTCGTCATCTTTTCGAAATATTCCTGATAAGAAAATCTCATCTTTTCAAAATTCATTCCGGCTGCGACAGCTTTTGCCACCGCCTCCACCACAGCGTAAGCTGCTCCGTGATACGGACTCCATGAAGATATTTCCGGATTAAATCCGAATGACATCATGGATGCAGTTGAAGTCTTATGATTCCCTACCGGGAGTGTCTGCACTGAAACTTGACTTTCCGTTGCCTGTCGTTTTCCTCCAAATGGCATTAAAACAGTGGAACGTCCTATAGTGGAGTCGAACATCTCTATCAACCCTTTTTGAGATGTCACGTTGGGTAATTCCAAAGTATTCTCTACTTTTTCTTTTAATGTTCCACCCGCAGGCTTACGAATAAACGGATTGACATCTTCAACCTTTCCAACCATTACTGAAGCAAAATGTGGAGCCCCGGCTGAATCGATAAATTCTCTACTCAAATCTGCCGCCAATTCTCCTTTGTAGAACATTCGCATACGTGCAGAATCAGTAACATCTGCCACATGTGTTACTTCCAGATTCTCTTCAGCACAATATTTTTCAAATTCATCACGATCTTTGGGATCTATCACGACGCTCATCCTCTCTTGAGATTCTGAAATAGCAAGTTCAGTAGGATTCAAGCCGGAATACTTGGTGGGGACTCTGTCTAAATAAATATCCAGACCATCAGTCAATTCCCCAATTGCCACGCTGACTCCACCGGCACCAAAGTCATTAGATTTCTTAATTAATCGCGTCACTTCCGGCCGACGGAATAATCTCTCTATTTTCCTTTCCTCCGGAGCATTACCTTTCTGCACTTCAGATCCACATTCTTCGAGCGATGCCTCAGTGTGTTCTTTACTTGAACCGGTTGCGCCTCCGATTCCGTCACGCCCTGTGCGACCTCCAAACATCAGGATAATATCGCCTGCTTTCGGACGTTCCCGTCTTACATCTTCAGCTTTTACGGCTCCTACCACTGCCCCTACTTCCAAACGCTTTGCAAGATAACCCGGATGATATATTTCTCTTACATGTGTAGTGGCAAGTCCTATTTGATTGCCGTATGAACTATAACCCGCTGCCGCTCTCAATGAAATAACTCTTTGAGGTAACTTCCCGGGGATGGTATCCTCAATCTTCTGCCAAATATCCCCTGCTCCCGTTACGCGCATGGCTTGATAAACATAACTTCTTCCGCTCAACGGGTCGCGAATGGCTCCTCCAAGACATGTGGATGCCCCGCCAAAGGGTTCTATCTCCGTAGGGTGATTATGGGTTTCATTCTTGAATTGAAGCAACCATTTTTCAGGTGTGCCGTCAACATCGACATCAACAAATATTGAACAGGCATTGTTTTCTTCACTTTGTTCCAAATCCTCAAGCAGTCCTTGTTTTTTAAGATAGCGCGCTCCAATCGTAGCCAAATCCATCAGACAAAGACTTTTGTTTTCTCTCCCTAAATCCTTACGAATTCTTTTCCACTCTTCTATGGCATCCTTAATATCTTCAGATATTATTGAATCTTCAACTTCTATCTCTGTCAAATTAGTTGTAAATGTTGTATGACGGCAATGATCGCTCCAATATGTATCAAGGATTCTTAATTCGGTTTCATTAGGATCTCTACCCTCCTGATTGAAATATCTCACGACTTCCGTCAAATCATCGGAATTCATTGCCAATCCTTTTGCTTTGCAATATTCCGCTGTGTTTTCGTTTGCGATATCCCTAAATCCTGTCAAAGTCGCCACCGGCGTTGCTTCAGCTTTCTCAGCCGGCTGCAGTTTGGTAAGATCTTTTTTACGGGATTCAACGGCATTTATGCAATATTTGGCAATTTTGTCGAGCTCTTTTTCATCCACATCATCGTCAAAAATCATAAGTTTTGCCGATCTAATCTCAACATCGGCATCCGGCTCCAGGAGTTTAACACATTCCTCTGCAGATGCAGCCCTCTGATCAAATTGTCCGGGCAAAAATTCCATAGCTAAATATGGATGATTTACATATTCTTTCTCAAAATCCGGATAATTATTTACGACATCCGTAGCCGGCTCACCGAAAACACGATATGCACTTTTTTCAAGCAATTCCTCAGAAAATCCAAACAGATCATAAACGCAAATGAGTCGCAAGGATTTTATATTTAACCCTAAATTGCTGTTTAATTCTTTGCGGAGACTTTCAGCCTCAATACGATATGGCTCTCTCTTTTCAACAAATATACGATTTTTTGAAGTATTCATTTTGAGTTTGAGATTTCTTTTCAATCGTTATTTTTTAAAACATTTTCAGCTTGCTCCCTGCGGAAATCTGACAATTTTAATTCAATCGCCTTATCTGTTACACCCATTATTGCCAATGCGAGTAAGGCAGCATTTTTAGCTCCGTCTATTCCCACTGTTGCAACGGGGATACCGCTCGGCATCTGCACCATTGATAGAAGAGAATCCAGCCCCTCAAGCGATTTGCCTTTAACAGGAACTCCTATTACCGGAAGAGTGGTGAAAGCAGCTACTACTCCTGCAAGGTGTGCAGCACCTCCGGCTGCGGCGATCACTGCAGCAAATCCGCGTTCTCTCAAATGGCTAACCCATTCTTCCAAAGCTGCCGGCGTGCGATGAGCAGACAATATTTTTAACTCATATTCCACACCGAATTCCTCAAGTGTTCTGGAAGCGCTCTCCATCACCGGCTTATCGCTTGCCGACCCCATTACAATACCTATTTTCATCTTTATCTTTTTTACCTTATAGTTCGACCTTCAAGATACTTAATAAAAAATTTTGTGGCCCACGGGCTCAAAGCCGCCGGCCACAATTATCTTATATGATTCTTGATTTCAGTCCACACTCCTTCGCAAAATCGCCATTCACTCGCTGAGACTTCCGATGTTTTTCACATCGGGAATGGAAATTTCCTATATAGGGAAAGGATATGTGTTTCGACTGCATCATTTTCAAAGCTTCGGTTATCAAATATCCGTTGCAAAGTTAATAATTTATTTTGATATATCCGGTATGGTAAGATTAAAAAGTGAAAAATATTTCATAAGATTTGTCGAAGGAAACTATTGTGTTCAGCTTGGTGCTTAAGTGCATGAGGATTTTCATTAATCTCTTTCAAACATTCCGGACACCAGTGTCCACCCTTTAATACANTTCGTGGAGTCAATCTGAACTTATGTCCTTCATGACATTCCCATTCCAAATGTACATCCGNAGATATTATGTCAGAATCGNCCATATNTCCCAAACATTTGCCACNCCTGAAAGCGGCTNCCTTCTTCNATTCANCGTATGTCAATAAATTNAAATCTTNTTTCNNATCATATCCATGATAGAGAGACTCACCTATTACTTTCAAATCAGGGAGTTTCATACCTTTCCAATCCGGTATTTCTTCATATTCCTCCATACTTCCGAAGGCAGCATCAATCCGGGGCATTATCCGATTCTGTATCCAATATAAGGGACCCAAATCTTTCTTTTCCGCCACTTTCTTCATGACAATTTTCATCAAAAATCCGGGAGCTNAGGGTGCAAGNNTGAAGTAGAAAGGCAACCTCCTCTTTAATTTATNTAAATATTCCTCAAANGAAAGNGGTCCNCTGAAATGAAACATANCTTCCAACACATCCGAATCAGTATAATACATTCCGTGAAAATTCTGAGTGGCAAACCANTTCANTTCAAAAACTTTTTCCGGTNTCGGACAACCCAAAGTNCCTAAAGTCAAAGACACGAAATCATAATTATTATACCTGTATTTCTCTCCTCCACCAATATTATAAAAATTATTCCAAAATCCTTCAGGAATATCTTCCCGACAAAGAGCAGCAAGTAATCTACCGGATGCTTCATCAGTTGCCCATTCCAATCCTGTAGCCATCGGGACGTGGAAAGTGATGGGGTCTGAAGCTTTCATAAGAATTCCGGGATACATGATGCCGGTCTGTCTAAGCGAAACCCAATATTTAAGTCCTGATTCCGCCAACATCCGCTCAGCCACACATTTTGATAATGCATATTTATCAAAAGTCGCAGTATTGATAGGGTCACCGGTTCGCCCCCATTGATGAGGATAAGCGCGGTTGCCATATTGCGATACACTTCCGATATACACTATCTTTACATCCTTCCCAGCTTCTTCACTTTTTTTTGCGGCTCTTATGATATTATCCATTGCCCCGGTATTAACCCGATAGGTCTTCTCCGGAAACCAATCTGCAGCGGGACTTACCATACCTCCAACGTGGAGTACTATGTCAGAGGAATTAACACCTTTTGCTACATCATCATAATTGAGCAAGTCTCCCCAAATTACGGTTACACCATTATCAATATAGGGAGCAAGTTTTTTGCGGTTTACCTTACTCGGACGTGCAAGAACAGTAATATCCGTGCCATCATTGTTGCGTTCTTTCAACAATTCATTTAGTCCGCAACTTCCCATCACACCTGTGGCTCCGGTTAAAAAAATCTTCATAGACTCTCTTTTGATTCAGAAATTAAATCCTTTACTTTTCGGGTTTGGATTCGCAATATAAGCATCTTAACTCTTCAGGATGATCAGCAGCCGGACGGAATAATGATTCGACATTCACCTCCATATTCGAGATGCAACGGGGATTCCTGCAACGATACTTATTTTTGACCACATCCTTCGGAATTAATTCAGTATTTTTAGATTTATCTTGAGCCCATTCAAGGAGTTTAAGTATAAGCGCCATTCTGACGAATTTACCATTCTCTACCTGGCGGAAGTAGGCAGCTCTCGGATCGGCATCAACATCTACCGTGATTTCATTGACTCTGGGAAGAGGATGAAGTATTCTCATCTCCGGCTTGGCTGGCTTTAATTTTTCAGTGTCCAAAATAAAGCAATCCTTAACTCTGTCAAATTCATCTTCATCAAAGAATCTTTCCTTTTGGACGCGTGTCATATATAAAACATCCAATTCGGGCATTACCTCTTCAAGGGTGGATACCTCCTTGTACTCAAGACCATTCAAATCGCACACCTCTTTTTTCATATAGCCAGGAAGACGTAATTGCTCCGGAGCAATCAACACCACCTTCACACCTTTATATCTTGACAAGGCTTTAATTAAAGAATGCACTGTCCTGCCGAATTTCAGGTCTCCACAAAAACCGATTGTAAGATTATCAAATCTACCTATCTCTCTTTTGATAGTCAAAAGATCTGTCAATGTTTGAGTCGGATGTGCATGTGAACCGTCGCCTGCATTAATTACGGGGATTTTAGAATTTAATGCCGACACCAATGCAGCCCCCTCTTCAAAATGACGCATTGCTATAATGTCGGCGAAGCAATTTATAACTTTAGTTGTATCAGCACATGTTTCACCTTTGCTGACAGAAGAATTCTGAGCATCGGAAAAGCCTAAGACATTTCCCCCTAATTCCATCATGGCGGAAGTGAAACTTAATCNCGTGCGGGNAGANGGTNCATAAAAAAGAGTTNCCAATNTTTTACCTTTACATGCTTCAGCATACTTTCCTCTGTTGGCTATAATGTCAAGACCCAAATCAACAATTTCCTCCATCTCATCCTTTGTCAAATCAGTGGGATCAATAAGATGTTTCATTTTAATGTGTATTATTTATATATTTACGCGTCCATCCATGATTCATCCGAGGGATTCGACATGAATTTCTTTAATTTCTTTTCATCAGCGGGCTTGATATATCCTTCCTCCACAGCCACTTCAACTAAAGTCTCAAAATTCGACAGGGAATGATTTTCAACGTTAGCCTCTTTGAGTCGCTCTAAACTCTTTTTCATACCGTATGTGAAGATGCTTATTATACCCAGCACTTCAGCTCCATGTTGACGCAACGCTTCCACAACCTCTATACAACTGCCGGCGGTGGAANTCAAANCCNCAATTACNACAACTTTCTNTCCCTTNTCCAANTTACCCTCTATCTGATTGCCANGCCCGTGATCTTTCGCACTTCCTCTGACATAACCCATCGGCATATCCAAAAGATGTGCCGCAATTGCTGCATGTGCAATTCCTGCAGTGGATGTGCCCATCAAAACTTCTGCTTCCGGATAATATTTTTTTACACTCTCAGCTATTGATCCTTCAACAACATTTCTGGCTTTGGGAGAGGTCAAAATTAGTCTGTTGTCGCAATATATCGGGCTTTTAATTCCGCTCGCCCATGTAAAAGGCTTTTCAGGACTCAAAAAAACGGCTTTTATGCCCAAAAGTTCACCTGCAATTTTTTTTGCTGTGGTCTCCATATTATATTTCTCTTTTTATTTTATCAATTGCAAAATTCGTCAACACATCTCTTCCAGGATGCAACGGGATCAACTGCAGCTGTGATCGGGCGTCCCACTACAATAAAATCACTCCCTATCTCACGCGCTTTAGCCGGTGTTGTGATTCTTACCTGATCATCTGCCGCTGAGTCAGCAAACCTGATGCCCGGCGTAACTGCAATAAAATCCTTCCCGCAAGCATTCTTTACGATTCCGGCTTCAAGGGGCGAACAAACAACTCCATCAAGTCCTGCCGCATTGGCATTGCACGCATAATGAGTTATAACTTCATTTATATCTCCCTTTATATCCAGTTGCTCATTCATGGCTTGCTGAGATGTAGAAGTCAGTTGGGTCACGGCAATCAAAAGCGGACGGGTGCCATCCTCACGCGTCAGTCCTTCCAAGGCTGCAGACATCATCTCTTTTGTGCCTGAAGCATGAACATTCACCATATCAACATCTAATGAAGATAATACCTTCATTGCCTTTTTAACCGTATTGGGAATATCATGCAATTTCAAATCCAGGAATATTTTATGACCTCTTCTTTTCAGCTCTTTTACAATCTCGTTTCCTGCGGCATAATATAATTCCATACCTATTTTAAGAAATGGCTTACGTTCCTCATCCTTAAATTTGTCAAGAAATTTATATGCATCCTCTGCCGAGCCAAAGTCGCACGCAATGATCACATCTCTTTCCATTTTAATACCTGTATTGATTATTTTAGTTATTGCTACAATTTTCCTACTTTACGATTCCGATTATATCACACAATTTGGATATGCCTAACTTCTCCATTTCAGCAGGAAGATTTTCGATTATTTTTTTGCATATATATGGGTCTATCAAATTGGCTGCTCCTATTTGAACTCCTGTTGCTCCTGCCATCATCATCTCGATTACTCCTGATGAGGATGAAACTCCTCCACATCCCATAATCGGTATGCCGGGACAACGCTTTGCGACCTGATAAACCATTCTGACCGCTATCGGGAAGATAGCATCTCCTGAAAAACCTCCCATTACATTGGCAATTACCGGTTTCCGTGTTTTAACATCTATTCGCATCCCGAGCATGGTATTTATGAGCGTTATTCCATCTGCACCGGCATTGATTGCCGCCTCAGCGATTGAGGCTATATCTGTTACATTTGGGGAAAGTTTGACGTATAGAGGTTTCTTTATAACTTTTTTCACTTCTTTCGTTACCTCTGCCACACTCTCGCATTGAGTGCCGAAACTCATCCCACCTCCATGCACATTCGGACAACTAACATTCAACTCGATAATCTCAACTTGAGATTCTTTATCTATCTTAGCGCAACATTCCACATATTCATCGATTGAAAATCCGGAAATATTAGCAATTACCGGTCCGGAGTAACAATCGCGTAATTTCGGCATTTCTTCGGAAATAACCTTTTCGATACCGGGATTTTGAAGTCCTACACTATTAATCAAACCCGCCTCACATTCCGCAACCCGAGGCAAGGGATTTCCGAAACGCGGTTCGCGTGTAGTACCCTTAAAACTAAATGATCCCAAACAATTAATGTCATAATATTCCGACATTCCATAACCGTATCCGAAACATCCGGATGCCGGAATCACGGGATTTTTCAACACTAATTTCCCGAGCGTTACACTCAAATCTTTTTTCGGCATCATTTCCATATCAATTCATCTTTCTTGAAAACGGGACCATCTTTACAAATTCTCTTTGCGCTGTCTTTTGTCGCAAGCGAACAGCACATGCACACTCCGAATCCGCAAGCCATTCTCGCTTCCAAACTTAATTCTCCCGGAATCTTTAATGTATTGCATAAAGCTCTCAGCATCGGCAAGGGCCCGCAAGCATAAAAATAATCTCTTTTCTTATCCCGGCACTCAGGAACATCTGTTACAAATCCTTTAACCCCCATATCCCCGCTGACCGTCGCAACAAGGGTTTCTACACCAAGAGATATAAATTTATCAACCCATATTGCATCTTTGGCAGAATTAAAACCGAGTATCACACATGGATTCTTCTCTCTCTCTTTTAACTCTTTTGCCAATTTATATAATGGTGCTATTCCTATTCCACCACCTAATAGTAGCGGGTTTTCAGCATTAACATCAATATCAAATCCATTACCCAACGGTGCGAGTATGTTGACCTCTCTACCCACTTTCCATCGTGCCATTTCCGACGTGCCTTCCCCTACAACATCATATAGTATTATTATCTCCCTGTCGTTATAATCACACACGGAAATAGGTCTTCTGAGATACTTCCCTTCAATTTTTATATTTATAAACTGTCCGGGATTAGTGATGAGGCTCCCATCCCCCTCAAGGCACATCTTATATGTCTTATGGTTTAAGGGCTTGTTTTCTTTTATTTGATAAATATGTTCTATCTGCATAATCGGTTTCTATTTTCAAATCTCCCATTCCACTATTGTGAATTTGGGCCAACCCTGCAGTTCCATCCCATCAAACGGAGTTGACTTCCCTTTACCATGGAATTTAGAGGAATCAACAACTCTTTTTTCGTTTAAGTCCACAGCTGTCAACATTGCAGGGTCACCTTCGGCTATTCCTCCACTCTCAAATCCTTTAAGACCTAAAATTTTTCTTGGATTCAGAGACATGGCTTCTACCAATTGACGGAATTTAATTTTATCAGTCAATACCATCATGGTGTATGAAGCCGGGAAGGCAGTTTCCAAACCGACAACACCCATATTACTTTCTTTCAGACCCTTATTTTTTTCTTCTTCTGTGTGAGGTGCATGGTCAGTGGCTATCGCATCGATTGTGCCATCCATCAATCCATGGCGTAGTGTGCGGCGGTCATGCTCACTTCTCAACGGAGGATTCATCTTCCATTTACCGTCATTGGAAAGGTCTTCATCAGTAAACCAAAGATAATGCGGAGCTGTCTCGCAGGTAACCTTTACTCCTTCACGTTTTGCACGTCTCACCAACTCAACCCCTTCTGCAGTGGAAACATGACAAATGTGAAGTCGGACACCTGTCTCTTTAGCCAAATTTATATCACGCTCTATCTCTCTCCATTCGCTCTCCGAACTAATGCCCGGATGATTATTAAAATGTGCGTAATCGCCGTCATGAATGTAACCACCCCTCAAAAGAGAATCTACTTCACAATGGGCTGCCAGTATCTTTCCGGTTTCTGCGACTCTCTTCATGGCAGACCGCATGAGATCTTCTGATTGCACCCCCGAACCGTCATCTGAGAAGCCTGCCACAACTCCCGCCAGCTCTCCGTAATCTATCAAGGTCTCTTCCCCTTTACGATTACGCGTAATCGTGGCGAATGGAATAATCTCTACAAGTTTTTGTTCGGATATTGCCGAAAGCTGAGGTTGCAGATTTTCCAACGTATCGGGAGCAGGATTCAGGTTGGGCATAGTGCATACAGTTGTAAAGCCTCCGGCTTTTGCACATTCTGCTCCCCCTGCAATGGTCTCTTTATATTCAAAACCCGGTTCGCGAAAATGGACGTGTAAATCCGTCAGTCCCGGAAGAATTGTCAATCCCTCGGCATCTATAATATTCCACCCCTCTTCCTCATGAATATGAGATGATATCTTTTCGACTTTTCCTGATTTAAGCAACAAATCCTTTTTCTCAAGTCCTGCTGATGTGAAGACTTCTCCACCTTTAATTAATGTAACCATAGACCTCCTTTCGATTACATTGTCTTAATTCACCTTATTATAAAAGAAAAGAATGAGAATCTCCCTATTGGAAACTACTCATTCTCTTTATCTGTAATATTTTGAATCAGACAATTAAACATCCGTATTATTTTAGAATTTTATCCCGAAAACCTCTCCTTATTTTTGCAAAATTAATAATAATTCTTTCATTAGCCAAAAATTTGGCTCTTTTGATAATTTCTTAAAAAAATATCCTCAATATGGCGGTCATTCTCACCATATTGAGGATTTATATTAATCTCTTTTTAAGTTCTTATTTAACAAGTCGGAGGGTGTAATTCAGAGAATCATTTACAGCCGGTTCGAGATTAGAGTTTACGAGTGTCAATGTAGAGTCATTCACAACCTCGAAATACAGGTTATCAGATGCCTTTGCATTAGAATCCTTAATATCTTTAACCAATTTAAGATATTTCTTACCATTTTGATTCATTACTGTAAAATCACCTTCTGACTTAAACATTTCTCCATCTCTGACTCCACCAACACTCGTAGAATCCGCGGCAAGATAGGTTTCAACTAAATCATAATCACCTTCTGTGAAATTTTTGTCATCGTCATAGTCTAATTTCAACAAATACCGGATACCGGGACCATCTGCAGCCGGTAAAACACCTGAAAACATTTGCTCTTCGTTCAATTTTGAATTTTCACATGCATTTCCGCCACATTTCTTATTTCCGCCACATGCAGATAATCCTACAATAGCCAACACAGCAACAGCTGCTGTTAAAATAATGTTCTTTTTCATAATTAAATATTTTTATTTTTCTATCAATATAATTGAAACAATCATTTAAGCGATTTAGATTTACGATTTGCTGCTTTTTTAATTACTTTTGTATTTATGAATGTTGAAGAAATTACAAATTGGAATGATTCTCGGCTTATTCCTTACTCCCGGCTGACGGAAGCACAATTATATAACAGATTGCATCCCGAAGAGTCAATGTTTATAGCGGAAAGCCCTAAAGTGATAAAAATAGCATTGGATTGCGGTTACCATCCCTTTAGCCTGCTATGTGAACGTAAACATATAGATGGGGATGCCAAAGAGATTATAAAGTGTCTTCCCGAAGACACCCCTGTCTTTACCTCTGAACGCTCTTTATTAGCAAAACTAACAGGTTATACACTTACGCGTGGAGTGCTCTGTGCAATGCATCGACCTCAAAATAAATCAACTGAAGAGATACTCAACTCCGCTTCGAGAATCTGCATTTTGGATGGAGTTTGCGACACAACAAATATTGGTGCCATTTTTAGAAGTGCAGCAGCTTTGGGGATAGATGCCATATTGTTGACTCCCTCATCCTGCGACCCTTTCAACCGTCGCTCTATTCGAGTCTCTATGGGGACAGTATTTTTGATTCCCTGGACCAGAATAGAAAATATTGAAATGGTTAAATCTTTCGGGTTTAAAACTGTCGCCTTGGCTTTACGAAAAAATAATATAAGTCTTTGTGATGAAAGTTTAAAAAGGGAGGCTCGCTTGGCAATAATATTAGGTACGGAAGGTGACGGATTGAGTTCGGAAATAATAGAGACAGCCGATTTTTGTGTTAAAATTCCGATGTTTCGTAATATTGATAGCCTTAATGTCGGTGCTGCAGCTGCTATAGCCTTTTGGGAACTAAAAAAATAATTCCTTCCTCCTCTCCTTTCCATCTAATGTGTTTTATGAATCTCCTTTTTTGAGGTAATTTAAAATCAATCAAGCCATATTGCGCTTCCGGTTCCCGGTCTATGATTGGAGAATAGGATACTGGTCGTTAAATAAACACAAAAAATAGAAAAACTATTTTTATGTTATAAAACATAGTTTTTTAATAGGTTTTCTTTGATTTTTTTAATATTTTTTGTTATTTTGCAGCAGAACATTTGAAAAAGTAATATGTTTTATTAGTGGTTTCGATAGGAGAAGCGCTCC
>WFMC01000124.1 GCA_009177205.1 Bacteroidales bacterium | reverse complement strand
TAGTCTCGGGCGCGCATGAACATGTGGGAAATTATGCCGGCGTAACCGTCGGTGCAAAATCCGGGTCACTGAAATACAAAGGGTATAAATTTAACATTGTTGACTTGCCGGGTACATACTCTCTTTCCGCGTACTCTCCGGAGGAATTGTATGTAATGCGATATCTCAACAATGAAACTCCCGATGTCATTGTAAATGTCGTGGTAGCCTCTAATCTTGAACGCAATTTATATCTCACCACAGAGCTAATCGACATGAACAGGTCGATGGTGATTGACCTGAACATGTATGATGAATTGGAGAAGAGCAAGGCTGTATTGGATTACGAGCAACTCGGGAAAATGCTTGGGGTTCCCATTGTGCCTACAAAGGCTTCTACCGGCTGGGGGGTGCAAAAATTGCTTGATACCATTATTGACGTATATGAGATGCGTAATAAAGACGTAAGACACATTCACGTTAAAATGCGCAAAAGCATAGAAGAGGGAGTATCCGCCATTAAGGAAATAATAAAATATGACTCCTCAATTTCCCAACGTTTTTCGCCAAGATATTTGGCAATAAAAATGCTTGAAGGTGACCCGGAAGTCGACAATTTACTAAAAGAAGCCGCTTCATATAAGGAAATAACCGAAGCACGCAAAACGGCTATTGACAAAATAGAAAAAGAGCTGAATGAAGATGTCAATTCTTCAATCGCCGCAGACAAATATGGGTTTATCCAGGGAGCTCTCGCAGAGACTCTTGAAGGGGATACTTTGCACGATGAAAAAGCCACGAAATTTATAGACAAAATAGTAACGAGCAGATTATTCGGATTTCCGATATTCCTTTGCATCATGTTTATAATGTTTTGGGCGACCTTTCAAATCGGTTCATATCCTATGGAATGGATTGAGCAACTCGTGTCGTGGATTTCAAATCTCTTGTCTGATATAATGCCGGAAGGTCCGCTAAAAGATTTGGTGATTGACGGCATTCTCGGCGGTGTCGGCGGTGTAATTGTTTTCCTTCCCAATATTCTGATTCTATATTTCTTCATTTCGATGATGGAAGATACCGGCTATATGGCTCGTGTCGCCTTCATAATGGATAAAATAATGCACAAAATGGGACTTCACGGGAAGTCGTTTATTCCATTAGTGATGGGGTTCGGATGTAATGTGCCGGCAATTATGTCCACACGCATTATTGAAAGTAAGAGCAGTCGGTTAATCACAATATTAATCAATCCTTTTATAAGTTGCTCCGCTCGCATTCCGATTTATGTCCTGCTCGTGGGGTGTTTCTTCCCGCAGCATGGAGCGATCGTATTTTTCGGGCTATATTTACTCGGCATAATAGTAGCTGTCCTGACTGCAAAATTCATGCGAAAATTCTGGCTTAAAGAGGATGAAACGCCATTCGTTATGGAACTTCCCCCCTATCGCATCCCTACGGGAAANGCGTTGATGCGTGGAATGTNGAGCAAAGCTCNACAATATCTNAACAAAATGGGAGGAATTATCCTTATTGCCTCAATTATCATCTGGGCTCTCTCATACTTCCCTCAATATTATTTCTGTGAAGTACCCGAAACATATTATCAAGATGCTTTGACAGAGATGCCCGTTGATGCAAGAACCTCAATGGATGAGGAAAAACTTGAGGATTTGGTGACTCATCAATATCAGCAGGAACACTCCATTCTGGGAAATATCGGTAAATTTGTAGAGCCGATTGTCAGACCGATGGAATACGGATGGAAAACTACAGTATCTTTATTAGCCGGAGCCGCCGCCAAAGAGGTTGTGGTTAGCACCTTAGGGGTCTTATACGTGGGGGAAGATGATGCGGATCTGATTTCTCAGCGTCTGAAAACTCCGTCGACATTAACCGGGCAACCACCGTTTACACCCGCAAAAGCGCTTTCATTCATGGTGTTTGTTCTCTTATATTTCCCATGTATCGCTACATTGACTGCAATTGCCCGAGAAACCGAACATTGGAAATATGCCCTTTTCTCAGCTTTATACAATACTTCCCTGGCATGGATATTAGCATTTATCACATATAAAATTGCATGCTTGTTTTAACTATTACATCGAAATAAACGTTTATAAAGAGAGGATTTAAGAAATTCTCTCTTTTTTTGGCATGAAATTTGTTAAATTCAGAATAAAAAACAGAAATATAGATGAAAAACGATTTTTCTAAACAATTTTTACCGATGCTCAACACTGCAAATGAAATTGCAAAAGAGTTTAGCGCTCCGGCAATCCGAAGCGAACACTTTGTGCTTGCAGCATTGAGAAACAGAGATGGATACGCCTTCAAGATTCTTTCTCAACTCAACGTGCCCATCCAAAAGATGATTGATGAATTGACAGAATACTTGCANACTNCTNNTTCNTCGGAGGAGGTCANTACATTATTCGAGCAACAGTTCAAAATCACTTTGTCGGCTATTCGCCACCTTCAATTGGCAACCTCCGAAGCACGCAAAATGAAAGCAAGTTTCATTGCGGGCGAACACATTATACTATCCTTGATGCATGATTCGCGCAATATGGATAGCGATTTCCTTAAAAATCTTAAGGAAGAATATCTGAATTTCGATATTTCAATTCAGAACGTCGGACCGACAGGCCCGGAAAATTCACCCAAATCAGGACCCTCTTTCTCAAATGACGATGACGATGAAGAGGAGGATGATGATGAAGCAATCTTTAACAAAAAGGCTGCTTCCGCCAAGAAATCCAAGGGTGATTCAAGTAATTCCGGAACTCCGGCATTGGATAAGTTCGGTCATGATATGACAGCTGCAGCTGCTGAAGGGAAATTAGACCCGGTTGTGGGTCGTGCAACTGAAATTGAACGCCTTGCTCAGATTCTATCGCGTAGAAAGAAGAATAACCCTGTGCTCATAGGCGAACCGGGTGTCGGAAAATCCGCCATAGTGGAAGGATTGGCATTAAGAATCGTGCAGAAAAAGGTTTCGAGAGTCCTTTTCAACAAGCGTGTAATTGCACTTGACATGGCTGGAATGGTAGCAGGCACAAAGTATCGCGGACAATTTGAGGAGANAATCAAAGCAGTTCTGGANGAATTGNCANANNATCCTGATNTCATTCTGTTTATTGATGAAATCCATACTATTGTCGGTGCGGGAGGAGCTCCGGGTTCCATGGATGCTGCCAATATGCTCAAACCGGCGCTTGCTCGTGGAGAAATTCAATGCATAGGAGCAACGACACTTGATGAGTATCGCCAAAACATAGAGAAAGACGGCGCTTTGGAGCGTAGATTCCAAAAGGTGATGGTTGAGCCTACTTCTCCCGAAGAGACTCTTGAAATTCTTCATAATGTTAAAGATAAATATGAAGCTCATCATAATGTCAACTATACAGAAGATGCTCTTAAGGCGTGTGTAAGTTTGACCGAACGATATATCAGCGACCGCAACTTCCCTGACAAGGCTCTTGATGCTCTGGATGAAGCAGGATCAAGAGTGCATATCACCAACATCGTCGTTCCTAAAGAGATTGAAGACCTCGAAGGAGCGATAGAAGAGACTACCCGTCAGAAACTTGAAGCCGCTCATTCGGAAGATTTCGAAAAGGCTGCATCTCTTAGAAAATTGGAGAATCAGCAGAAAGCCGATTTGGCTAAAGCCAAAAAAGATTGGGAGAAAAAACTCTCCGAAGACCGCCAGACTGTAGATGAAGAACAGGTGGAGGAGGTTGTTGCAATGATGACAGGCGTGCCGACTCAGCGCATTGCCCAGGCGGAAGGAACACGTCTGCTTGAAATGGGTGATCAGTTGAAAGGGACTGTCATCGGTCAGGATGAAGCAATCAAGAAAATTGTAAAGGCTATCCAAAGAAACCGTATCGGTCTTAAAGACCCCAACAAGCCGATTGGCACATTTATGTTCCTCGGTCCTACAGGTGTAGGCAAGACATATCTGGCTAAGAAAATTGCAGAATATCTATTCGACTCCCCCGATGCTCTTATAAGAATGGATATGAGTGAATATATGGAAAAATTCACCGTGTCACGCTTAGTCGGTGCACCTCCGGGATATGTAGGATACGAAGAGGGTGGTCAATTGACTGAAAAAGTGCGTCGCAGACCTTATTCAGTTGTGCTTCTTGACGAGATTGAAAAGGCTCACCCGGATGTTTTCAACATTCTTCTTCAAGTAATGGATGAAGGACGTTTGACAGATTCATTAGGCAGAAAAATTGATTTCAAAAACACCATCATTATTCTGACAAGTAATGTCGGATCGCGACAACTTAAAGATTTCGGCACCGGAGTAGGTTTCCAAACCGCTGATAACGTTAAGGAGCAGGCTCAGGGCGTTATCACTAAAGCCCTGAACAGAGCTTTCTCCCCCGAATTTCTGAATCGTGTGGATGATATAATAATGTTCGACCAACTTGATCAGGAAGCATTATTTAAGATTATTGATAATGAATTGAAAGATTTCTTCACTCGTGTTGCCAAATTAGGTTATCGTTTGAATGTGTCAGACGATGCCAAGAAATTTATTGCCGAGAAAGGATATGACCGCAATTTCGGTGCGCGTCCACTGAAGAGAGCAATTCAAAAATATCTTGAAGATGAATTGGCTGAACTAATGCTTCGCCTGAACGCTGAAGGTCAGATCGGAGGCGAGATTGTTGCCTCATACACTGACGGCGAAGAGAAGCTGGATATCAAATATACCCCTCTTGNTGAAGAAACNCCCCAAATAGAGGAATCCCCTGCCGTAGAAAAACCTGAGACCGAAGCGGGTAAAGGTGAAAGTGAAGTTAAGGAATAATGAANAAAATAGGTCTTCNTAGCGATNNTCACAGNCATTGGGATCAGAGATTTGTTGATTATTTTAAAGATTGCGATGAAATCTGGCACGCCGGAGATATTGGAGATATAACAATATTGGAGCGGCTTGAGGAGATAGGTCCGAAAGTCAGGTGTGTCAGAGGGAACATCGATCACGGCGAAGTCTCGAGAAGGACGCGAGAACTTGAAATTTTTGAAATAGAGGATGTCAGAGTTCTCATGACCCACATCGGGGGATATCCCGGCAAATGGTCGGCGGGAATGAAAAAACTTCTACAAGAAGAAAAGATAGATTTAATGGTTGACGGACATTCCCATATCTTGCGGATAATGTTTGATAATCAATTGAAACTTCTGCATATCAATCCCGGGGCAGCCGGACTTCAAGGATGGCAAAAGAAGCGCACTTTGGTAAGATTTAAAATTGACGGAAACCGGTTTGAAGATTGTGAAGTAATCGAACTCGGATAATATAAAATCAGATAGAAAAAATGTCGGAAAAGCTATTGGTTTTTCCGACATTTTTTGTTAATTTTGTAGAGGATATGCGGGAATCAAATCTAAGATAAAAAGAAATGCAAGGAGACGACAAAATTATTCCTATCAACATTGATACGGAAATGAAAAGCGCCTATATCGACTATTCAATGTCGGTGATTGTTTCACGCGCGCTTCCGGACGTAAGAGATGGTTTCAAACCCGTTCACCGCCGTGTTTTATTCGGCATGAATGAATTAAATAACTTTTTCTCGGGCGACACAAAGAAATCCGCACGTATCGTGGGCGAAGTAATGGGTAAATATCACCCCCACGGAGACTCTTCCATATATCTCACAATGGTTAGATTAGCCCAGGACTGGTCATTGCGTTATCCTTTAGTTTTCGGTCAAGGAAACTTCGGCTCAATTGATGGCGACTCCCCGGCAGCAATGCGTTATACGGAGGTTAAACTCGCCAGAATGGGTGAAGAGATGCTTGCCGATCTGGATAAAGAGACAGTGGATTTTGTCCCCAACTTCGATAATACCTTGAAAGAGCCGGCAGTATTACCTGCCCGAATACCGAATTTGCTCGTTAACGGGGCTTCCGGTATTGCGGTAGGTATGGCTACAAATATGCCCCCTCACAATCTTACTGAAGCCTTAAACGGTTGCTTGGCATATATCGACAATCCCGATATTGACGTGCCGGGACTGATGCAATATATCAAAGCTCCGGATTTCCCAACCGGTGGAGAAATATTAGGTATGCAAGGGGTTAAGGATGCTTACGAAACCGGAAGAGGAAGAATCGTGATTCGCGCGAAATGCGAAATTGAAACCGACGGCAACCATGACGTGATTGTAATTTCTGAAATTCCTCACGGTGTTATCAAGAATGATCTGGTAAAGAGCATTGCCGACCTTGTGGAAGAGAAAAAGATTGACGGCATTTCCGACATAACTGATACTTCTGCCCGCGGAGTCATGCACATTGCCATTGACATCAAGCGCGATGCCAATGCGAGTGTCATTCTTAATAAATTGTATAAAATGACCCAATTGCAGACATCATTCAGCGTGAATAATGTTGCATTGGTTAATGGCAGACCGAAAACTCTCAATCTTAAAGATTTAATAGGCAATTTTGTGGAGCATCGCCATGAGGTAGTGATTCGCAGAACACGCTACGAGCTTAGAAAAGCGGAAGAGAGAGCTCACATCCTGAGAGGGTTAATGATTGCCGTTGACAATATTGATGAGGTAATTGCCATAATCAGAGGGTCTCGCACAACTGAAGAGGCACGCGCTACTTTGGCAGAGAGATTCTCGCTCGACGAGATTCAGACTCGTGCAATTGTTGAGATGCGCTTGCGACAGTTGACCGGACTCGAAATGGAAAAACTCAAACATGAGTATGAAGACTTGATGAAACTCATAGAACATCTGAATGATATTCTCAATAACGATGAAGTTTGTCGTCAAGTAATGAAGGATGAAATTATCGAAATCAGAGATAAATATGGCGATGAACGACGCACCCGCATAAATATGGCATACGGCGATTTTGATGCTGCAGATTTCTATCCTAATGATGATATGATTATTACTGTCAGTCATCTCGGATACATCAAGCGTACTCCCCTATCTGATTTCCGCGCTCAGAACCGCGGCGGTCTCGGCGCTAAAGGGAGTGATACTCGTTCGGAAGATTTCATAGAATATATCTATCCGGCTGCCANCTCACGACAAGATGATTTTCTTCACTGAAAAAGGNTTGTGTTACAGCTTAAGNGTCTACGAAATTNNGGAAGGAGCAAAGAACTCCAAAGGNCGTGCTATTCAAAATCTGCTTAGCATCGATTCAGAGGATTCCGTAAATGCATTCATTACTATAAAGAGTGATGCAGATAATGACTATATGGAATCCCACTACCTTGTTTTCGCCACTAAGATGGGTATGGTAAAAAAGACCTCTCTTAAAGAATATGCAAGAATCAATGCCAATGGTAAAAAAGCGATTAAGATTAGAGAAGAGGATGAGCTTTTGCAAGTTTCTTTGACCGACGGCAATTCAGAGATTATTCTTGCCGACCGAGAAGGTAGAGCAATTCGTTTCCATGAATCAAAAGTTCGTCCCGTAGGTAGAGATTCAATGGGTGTGTTAGGCATGACTCTCGGAGGTGAAAACGACGAAGTAGTAGGTATGATAACCATGAAGGCTGACAGCAAGGAAACTATAATGGTTGTATCTGCCAATGGCTACGGCAAACGCTCCGATATTGATGATTATCGAATCACCAACAGAGGTGGTAAAGGTGTGAAAACAATTTCCGTAACTGAAAAGACAGGAGACCTGGTAGCCATAAAAAATGTAACTGATGAAAATGATTTGGTAATCATCAATCAGAGTGGCATTACCCTTCGACTTGCAGTTAAAGATGTCAGAGTAATGGGACGTGCAACTCAGGGTGTTAAACTTATAGATCTTTCAAAGCGCGGCGATGTGATTGCATCTGTTTGCAAAGTTGATTCAGACCCGGAAAAGGAAGTTGAAGAAGAAATCCAAAAGATTGAATCTGAAGATAAGTCTCAAAAGATTGAAACTGAAGAAGTCTTCGAGCATTACGAAGCCGAGACTGAAATAAATGAGATAGAAGCTGAGGAAAACGATATGAATTCAAATGTAGATGAATAATCCTTTAACCATTTTGTTAGTCTAAATATACACATAAGCAAAAACATTAATCTCTCAAATAGAATAATATGAAAAAAGTGATTTTATCTGCAATTTGCATCGCTTCAATAGGAGCTGCAAGTGCGCAAAAAATCAATGTTGACAATGCCAAGAAACTCTCAGGCAAATTTGACAAAATTGAAGAAGCTCGTTCTCTAATTAAAACGGCTATGGAAGACCCGTCCACAGCAAAGGATGCAAATACCTACTACGTGGCAGGCAAAATTGAATTTGATGCTTTTGACAAGGGTCTGATGCAAGCAAGTATCAAACCGGATGACCCTTCGGCTGACCCCGTGGTATTGGCTGAAGAATTATTAAACGGTTATAATTATTTCTTGCAGGCTCTCCCCTATGATTCACTTCCCAACGAAAAAGGGGAAATCAAACCTAAAGTATCAAAGAATATTGTAAACACTATTGCTGACCACCACACAAAATTTGACGAATTTGGTGTTCAACTCTATAACGCGAAGAAATATTATCCTGAAGCATATCAATCATTTATAATTTTTGCCGATATGCCGGATATGCAATTCTTAGGTTCCAAAGCGCCGAAATCCGTACCTTCTCAAAGAGCAAACGCTTATTTCAATGCCGGCATTTGCGCATACACAGGTAGCGATGTGGCTAATGCTGCAAAAGCTTTCAGAGCCGCTCGCCTGATGGGCTCGGAAGAACCGAAAGTTTATTCTTACGAAATTGCATCTTGGGAATATCTCTCTCAGAATGATTCTACTCTGACTGAACAAGCCAAAGCCGCTATTCTTGAAGCTGCAACAGCGGGTTATGAAAAATTCGGTATCTCTGACCCCACTTTCATCAAGACCATCATTAATTCTTACGTCCTTGATGAGGATTATGACGGGGCTTTGAGAAAAATTGATTCATTAATTGCCGAGAATCCCAACAACCCTGTACTTATTGGTTTGAAAGCATTTGCTCTTGACCGTAAGGGTGATGACGAAGGAGCCGTCAATACTTATAAGGAAGCGATAGTCCTTGAAGATTGCGATTTTGACACACTCAAAAGAGCTGCTTTCAAAATCCTTCTTGAAGGTTCTCAAAAATTAGATGCGCTCGAACCCTCCGACAAAACAGGCAAGTTGGCAGTGAAAACCGGTTATTTCGATGTTGTCAATGATATTTGTCAACGTGCAAAAGGTTTGAATCCCGGTGATTCAGGACTTCAGACAATTATTGACAGAGTCGATTACGCACTGACTACATACTTTTGATTAAACTTCGGATTCTATAATCCGATCTTTTATAAAACAAGAGACTTTCCGGAACTTACGGAGAGTCTCTTAATTTTTTCTATCAAAAAGCAAAAAGAACTAAAAGAAAAAATTTTTACAACAAATAATAATAATTAAGATGGAAATTTATTAACTTTGTATTTTGATATAGAAATATGTTGTAAAACATCATTAATCATCCGATATGGGACTTTTTTCATTTACTCAGGAAATTGCAATGGACCTTGGCACAGCCAATTCCATTATTATACATAATGATAAAATCGTTGTTGACGAACCTTCAGTCGTTGCCATTCAAAATAAGACAGATAAAGTGATAGCCGTCGGGACTCACGCTCATCAGATGGAAGGGAAAGAATCACCCGGCATCCGCACAGTGCGTCCTCTCCGCGATGGTGTTATTGCGGATTTTGATGCGGCTGAGCAAATGATTCGCGGACTCGTGAAAATGGTCAGTTCAAAACGCAGATGGTTTTCTCCTTCTCTTAGAATGGTGGTTTGTATCCCTTCCGGCTCAACCGATGTGGAAGTACGCGCCGTTAGAGATTCCAGCGAGCATGCAGGAGGAAGAGATGTCTATATGATTTATGAACCTATGGCGGCAGCTCTCGGAATTGGGCTTGATGTTGAAGCTCCGGAGGGGAACATGATTGTTGACATAGGCGGCGGAAGTACCGAAATTGCCGTTATTTCACTTGGGGGTATTGTCAGCAATAAGTCAATTCGCTTAGCAGGCAATGACTTGACAGCAGATATCCAAGACCACATGGGAAGGGTTCATAATCTGAAAGTCGGCACCACTATGGCTGAAAAGATTAAAATTAATGTCGGTTCGGCTTTAGAGGATTTAGATGAGTCGGAGGCTCCGGAACCGTTTATTGTTACAGGTCCGAATAAGTTGACGTCTCTCCCGATGGAAGTGCAGGTAACACATCAGGAAATTTCTCATTGTATCGACAAGACAATCATGAAGATGGAAGCCGCAATTCTCGCTGCTCTTGAACAGACTCCCCCGGAATTATATGCGGACATCGTGAGAAACGGCATATATCTTGCAGGTGGCGGAGCTCTTTTAAGAGGGTTAGCAAAACGATTTACCGACCGATTCCAGATTGAATTTAAAATTCCGGAAGATCCGTTGCATGCCGTAGCTCGTGGCACAGGCGTAGCTCTTAAAAATATCAACAGATTCTCTTTCTTAATAAAATAAGACCCGAATAATTCTCAATCTGTGAGAAACCTTCTTAATTTTATCATTAAAAATGGCAGATGGTTCGTATTTGCGTTCTATGTGCTTCTGAGTTGTTTGTTGTTGACTCAGACAAATGATTACAGAGCATCGGTTATCTTATCGAGCGCTAATGCCGTGTCAAGTAAGGTTTTTCGCACTGCATCTTCAATCACGGGATATTTCAATCTGGTATCTATCAATAGAAGCCTTCAGGAGTCGAACGCGGCTTTGGAGAATGAAATACTTAATCTTAGAAACCAATTGGCTGAATATCAAGCTGTACTTTCCGACAGTGCAGAAGTAAAGACTGGAAAAAGGTTCAGCTATGTTTTGGCGTCTGTTATTAATAACGCTACTCGGCATCCAAGAAATTATTTCACTATCAATCGGGGCACTCTTGACGGAGTTGAAAGAGGAATGGGGGTCGTAGACCAAAGTGGAATTGTCGGTATTGTCAATGTAGCCGGACCGCATACTTCAAGGGTTATATCCCTATTGAACGAAACACAACATTTTTCAGTTAAATTAAAGGATACGCAATATGTGGGTTCGTTAAACTGGAAAGGAGGCGACCCGGGAGTGGCTTATATGGAGGAGGTGCCGAGACATGCAAAATTTCATATCGGCGACACAGTGGTGACCTCCGGTTATTCCACAACTTTCCCATACGGCATTAATGTCGGCACGGTTATGAATAAGGTGAAGATGTCGGATGACAATTTCTATATTCTTAAAATTAAATTATCACCTGATTTCAATGCCTTGTCCACTGTTAGAATAATAAAAGACAGTTATAAAGCGGAACTTGATTCATTATCAAATTTTGATATTATTGCAGATGAATAAGACTATCATTACATATACTATACTTTTTATCATATTAGTATTGATTCAGGTCTTAATCTGCAATCATATCATATTGTTTCACATCGCCGTGCCCTTTGTGTTTATTTATTTTATCATCAGGCTCCCTATAGGAATCTCTAAGATATTGCTTTATACTCTTGCCTTCTTATTGGGATTCTGTATTGATATTTTTTCCGATGCGCCCGGAGTTAATTCGCTCTCATGCCTTATCCTCTCTCTTTTGCAACAACCGATATTTTATGTTT
>WFMC01000009.1 GCA_009177205.1 Bacteroidales bacterium | reverse complement strand
ATTTTATCCCAATTATTCGCCTCAAATTCACAAGTTGAGCACTCATCATAATGAATAACCAACTGTTTATAAAAGAGTATGCATTCGGGCTGATATTCTTTTCTAAAAGGAAGATGAATGGCAGAATCTCTGACAACGATACCTCTGAGAGAATCAATATTAGCGACTCCGTTTTTTCGCATCAACCTATAAATCCCATTTGGACAGTTAAAGCCTATTGAATATGCCGCCTGTGTTTTTGAAACGGTAGGGTATAATCTGAATATACGAGCAGCATATTCGGCACGTCTTCCGGATACATAGTCCACCAGATTCTGACCGGTGTATGCTTTAAAGTAATCTCGTAAGCTGCGCACGGACAATCCGGAGGCAACTGCCAGTGATGATACTGAAGTGACATCGTTGAAATCTTTGTCACATATTCCATCAAAAGCAGCAGACTCTTCAATGAATCTTAAGACCACTTGAAGTTTCTTTTCAATATCTATAGGGATTATCTCCATTAAATTTGTTAGATATCTGATTTTAAGGATACAAAACTAATAAAAATATATAAAATTCGCATAATTTGCATCCTAAAACTTATATATCATTTATTATTAAACACCATGTGTTATGAAGGGGTGATAATAAGTTGCGGATAAATCCGAGAGAGATATCTGCCAAATAAGGTGTTGGGTAAATTATTTCTTATTCAGAATTCCGGGATTGATGTTGCCATAGCGTTGAAAGTGCGCAAACAGCTTATCCATTTGGTCTGCCGTGTGAATTGGGATTCTTTCCTTTGTAGATTTACTTTCACGCAATTTCTGTTCAATGGTTCNTACATTTGTGCTTTCAAAAGNTTTCTCAAACACCTTCTTAACAAATCGTGCGATAACTCCNCCTTGCAGACGTAGGAATTTACCCACGTTATAGCCGAAGGTGNTTCAAATCTTCTTTANTTAGATGATTNCTNCGNAGATNAACCGGAGTGAAAGGAGGAGCTGCCTTAACCGTCCATATCTTTGCATTGTGGTGGAGTTTGTGCAACTCGTCAACTTCCAGATATGGCTGCATCATGTGTGTTATGTAGGCACATAGAAATTCTATCTGAGCGAGACTGAATTTCATATCTTCTTCTTGAAGTTCCTTATGCGCTGTTTCGCATTTTTTTTCTGCACGAGAATCTCATCGGGAATTTCTCCATGTTCCTTACGGATCTCGTATGCCTTTAACGCCTCTTCAAGTTCAGAAAGGAAATATGGCTGACCGTTCTTGCGACTTTGAAGTTCGGAATAAAATGGAGTGTTTTCATAGTATTAGATTGTAATGTAATATCAGATTATAGAATCGTTCTTGGGGTTTTGTTGATGTCGGAGATAGTTTTGACGGGCAGAAAAAGGGGAAATGTTCGCGTAACAGTATGCGCAGCCGTGAGGACAGGTGTTGTAAGATCCGATATNTTTTGAGGATATGCAGCCGCATAGGGCGCGCTGCCCTTTATCTGTTTTTAGGTGGCTGATTTCGGATTTTAAGTTTGGTGCAATTCGGCAAATTAAGTCCGGGTCAATGCAGCGGTTATGGTTTATGCCGAACTGANATAAATCAACTTTTTCANCNCAAGTAGCNAANTCCAANCCNAGATTCAAATCGGATAATTGCTGTGCAAAATCAATCATCTCGCTTTCGGTCCATTCACGATATTTGATGCCGGCCGTCGTGAGGTTTCGTCCAACTTTTTTATAGGTTGAAATGTCAGCAAAACTGAAAACGAGTTTTTCAACNTAACCGCTCAATTGGACAGAGATATTTTCAATTTTNCGCAGTAAATCATCTGCAGAAATCCTATCTGTCAAAATAAGAGGGTCGAAACGCCAGACAACTGCTCCAACTCCGAGAACGTCAACAATCTCCTTAAACGTTTCAATTCTCTGTTTGAGCGAAGGNACATTTGGCTCCAGACCTTCGGCTTCATAATCATTAAGCGTAAATTGGAAATAACAGCCGATTTTACGCTCCTTAAGCAGAGGTAAGTGTGGGATAATCGGTTTCGGGTTCTTTGTCCAAAAAATGATAAATCTTGTATTGTCAAAAGAAACATAGGAATCCTTGCCACTATAAGGATTACGCCATCNCACATAACCCTCCCGCAGTCGGTCAAAGAACCACCGGCTATAAAAAGCCGGAATATCAGTTGCCCGACTCGCCGACACAATCATCGGAGCTTGCGCTTCAACAATATTTCCATCATTTAACGTCAGTTTTATCTTTTTAGTTTTCATGATACAAAGTTAGNTATANCGGTGGGNAAAAATAAATCACGCTAATGTTAATTTATGTTGTTGTNTATTTTTTTGANGNGCGTTGGCGGTGTTTGAGACTTAAATCCTGTAATGTACGACCGAGAGTAGATATAAGTTCTTCCGACACCTAAATATTTTGCAGTCTCTGACGGTGTGAGAAATTCTTTATTACGTGAATCCTTATCACGACTATTCAGCGCTGTCTCTTGATTTGATAAAGAGATTTTCTTTTGGCGCAAAAGCTCCTTATAAGCGTGCTCTAAGCATCGCTTTGAACAGAAGCGTGTCGGTGGTTTGAGCGGTAAACTGTTTTCCGCACCACTCGCAAATTTTCTCAATTCTAATATTGCTACTCATTTCTTTTGTGGAGATTTCTCCGTTGTTTGTAAATGTTCGTAAACCATTGACAACAATTGTCAACTTTCTCCACCACCTTGCTGACGCTTGGGGTGAAATGAGTTGCTGTCGTACAGAATCCGTACAAAATGGTGCATAAAAACGCCTAACACTGACAGTTATCAGCATTAGGCGTTCTTGAATGTATTAAGTTTAATCGCTCAATAACAGTCAATTACTATCAATATAAACCACTGATAATCAACTAACTACTTGTTGATGCAGTGTGGCAAACTATAGTTATATCAAGGAATTACAGTTTAAAAGGTTCAACTTCAATTTCTGTAAGTAACTGAAAGTAAAACCA
>WFMC01000120.1 GCA_009177205.1 Bacteroidales bacterium | reverse complement strand
TTAATTATTTCTTTAAACAATCTTTGCTGATTAAGCCACTCTTCTGTTGCCGACACTTTTATAGTGTTTTCATCAGGATAGGAATAGTGTGCCAAATATGAACTTGGATTGTTTGGACTGTTGGATGTGCAACTCCATGAAACAATTCTTCCTTTATCGTCATACTCAAAAGTTTGGTTATTAGCATTTACATCCAGTGATCGAATTGATGATAGCTGCATATAGACAGGATAGTCAGGTTCTTNNTTGNTTGATACAAGAAGNNAGAATAAAAAAACTCAAGATAGGACAAANAATAGTTAACTGCTTCATGATGANGAATTTGATTTTCTCTTATAACGTAAAAAATTTTGTAAATATTGTATTGTAATTTAACATTAGAAACAAAGCACATAAAGGATTATTGTGAATATTGAAAAGAGTAAATGAAGTATATCACGGGCAAACTCTTCTAATGAAATATATTTAATGATAAGATAATGTGTTAATGAATGTTAAATATGCTTACTCAAAACAATGAAACTCAAATAATGATCTTTCAGGTTAGGTGGTTACAAAAAGGTAACTACTTGACAGGGAGAAAATAAAATCGTAATTTTGCATAATAAAATTAATAAAATACTAATATGAGAAATTACGACAAAACCCATGTTGAGGCAGGCGCTCAGCGTACAGAACTTCATGATGTTCTCTCACTTACCGGTGCTGAGGTCTCAGTTAACAACCTTCCTGCAGGAACAGTTATTCCCTTCTATCATAGCCACAAGGAGAATGAGGAGATTTATTTTATTGTTTCCGGAAAAGGAGAAATGGAAATAGATGGTGAAAAAATTGAATTGGAAGCCGGAGATTGGTTGCGCGTTGCTCCCAAAGCAAAACGCAGACTCACAGCGACAACTGATATGACAGAGGTGTGCATTCAAGTTAAGTCAGATAGTCTCTCGCAATGGACTATGACCGACGCAGTAGTTGAATGATCATGCATGCAGATATTGAGATGGACGTTGCCGGATGCCCAATTCGCAATGTCCTTTCAGTTATAGCGGCAAAATGGCCAATGCTCATAATTTACACCTTAAATGACGGCAAACCAAAATTTTTCGGTGAATTACGGCGGGCAATTCCGGATGTCTCTCCCAAAATGCTCTCGCAATCATTGAAAATACTCATTGAAGAAGGTCTTTTAACTCGTACTGTTATTCCCCAAATTCCTCCTCGGACACAATATCAACTTACTTCTTATGGTGCTACACTTCTTGAAGCAATGTCGCCATTAATAACATGGGCATTAGAGCACATGAAAAAGAAAAAATAAAAACACATTCCTAAATAAACTGCACCCCAAAGACTTTATCATTTTGGGGTGCAGAATACAAAAAATATGGTAGAGTTAATTGGATAATTCAACCATTATTATCCGGAATTTCATTTGTCAAAGTTTTTGTTGAAAAACTCCACAATTTGTGCAAAAGGTATTTTATCCTTTTGGTCGTAGAGATCAGTGTNGCTTGCACCAGGNACAACCACAAACTCTTTGTTGTCTCCTTNGAGNNTTNCGANAGNGTCNTTCCCGAAATAAAAAGAGTGGGCTTTATCGCCATGCACGATCATCACTGCATTTTCGAGTTCGTCTGCATATTCGAAGAACTTGAAGTTGAGGAAAGGCAGCGGTGATGTGGCGTTAAAACCGCCATTGGAATTGAGTGAACGAGGGTGATAGCCTCTTTTTGTTGTCTTGTAGTAATAGTAATAGTCTTTCACGAACTGAGGCGCATCATCGGGTAGCGGGTCAACTACTCCGCCGCCAAGTTTATAGTACCCATTCTGATAGTCTTCCGTGCGTTGAGCTGCTAATGCAGCACGCTTTGCATTACGCTGTTCGGCATTGTTCTCGCTGTCGAAGTATCCGTTAGCGTTTACGCGAGTCATGTCGTACATTGTAGAGGCTACGGTAGCCTTTATACGAGGATCGTTGATGGCAGCCTCGATTGCGATGCCTCCCCAACCACATATACCTAAGATTCCCACCTTGTCTTTTTCCACGTCGTTACGTGAAAGCAGATAATCTATAGCCGCACTGAAATCTTCGGTGTTGATGTCCGGAGAGGCGATATATCGGGGTTCTCCTCCGCTCTCCCCTGTGTAGGATGGATCAAATGCCAATGTAAGAAATCCATTCTCAGCCAACTCCTGCGCATACAGACCCGAAACTTGCTCCTTGATTGCTCCAAACGGACCACTAACGGCTATAGCGGGTAACTTTCCTGCTACGTCTTTCGGCTTATATATATCTGCAGNNAGTNTGATGCCGTAACGNTTTACAAAAGTTATCTTTGAGTGGTCAACNTTTTCANTCTTTGNGAATGTNTTATCCCATTCTNTAACAAGNNTAAGGNNTTCAGTNTTCATCATATTTTCTTTATTTTGATTGTGTGCATTTATTGGAATTACAGCATACATCGCAAGCGCTGTGCCCATGATTATCTTTTTCATCTGTATCTTTTTCATCTTTTAAATATTTTTAATTACTTTAGCTGGAACACCTGCCACAATTGTATTAGATTCTATATTCTTATTTACCACAGCACCCGCTGCAATAATTGCTCCTTCACCAATGCTGACTCCCGGAAGAATTGTTACGTTGGCACCTATCCAAACCCGATTGCCGATTTTTACAGAGCTGCAAGTCATATCACCTCTGTGCTGGGGGTCTTTTGAATGGTTTACAGTGCAAATAGTGCAGTTATGACCAATCAAACAGTCATCACCGATTGTAATGCTTCCCCAATCTTGAAAAGAACATCCCATATTGAAAAAGCAACGTTTGCCAATAGTTATGTTTTGTCCGCAGTCTGTATAAAAAGGTGGAAAGAGTCCGAAGGAATCATCCAAAGGTTTACCAATTAGTTCCATCATCAATTCCCGAAGTTCTTCGGGAGAATGATAAGTATTATTGATTTGAGCAGTTAATCGCAATGCGCGTTGACTCATTGAGTGCATCGACTGATGAATACTGCTACCTGCAACGATGAGGTTGCCCTGGGCTGCATATTTAANAAANTNTTTATCTGACATATTNTTNAAGNTTTGAACCNTGCAAAAGTACATCAATTCAGCTTAGCTGTTTATACCTAAATTACGGATATTATAACCAAGATTACCGAAATTACGGTATGGCTTTGGAATATTGGGATTTAATCTCTACTTTTGCAGCATTAAAACAGAATTTTATGGAAATTTTTCAAGCAGACAGTATTGAGAAATATAATCGATATTTCGGTTTTGAAACTCGCCATCCTTTGGTTAGTATTGTACATTTTGATGACACGGTGAATCAGCCGACCCATTACATGCGCTTCGGCTTCTATGCATTGTTCCTCAAGAAAACAATGGGGTGCAAGATAAACTATGGTAAAACCAGTTATGACTTTGATGATGAAACTGTTGTAAGTTTTGCCCCCGGACAGACTGTAGGAATTCATCGGATGGAAGATGGTCCGGCTCCCGAAGCAATAGGTATTTTGTTTCATCCAGATTTCCTCATCCGGACATCATTGGCTCAGAAAATGAGTCAGTATTCATTCTTTTCATACGCCTCCAATGAAGCTTTGCATCTTTCATCTGAGGAACGTGTTATTCTTCAAGATTATATGGATAAGATTCAGCGTGAGTTGCAACATCCTATCGACCGTTTCTCAAAGTCGCTCATTATTTCCAATATAGAAGTCATGCTTAACTATTGCATGAGGTTTTACGAGCGCCAATTCGTGACACGCGAGGAACTTAACAATGATGTGCTTGCTCGCTTTGAGACTTTACTTGACGACTATCTTGAATCCGGCAAGGGAGCCAGTGAAGGTATTCCTACCGTAAAAAACTTTGCTGATAAGATATGTCTATCATCAAATTATTTTGGAGATTTAGTTAAGTCTGAAACAGGGAGGTCTGCCCAGGAATTTATACAGTTGAAAATGATAAACCATGCCAAGAGCGCTCTTCTTGACCCTGAAATATCAACTAAACAGGTCGCCGAGATGTTAGGCTTTCAATATCCACAGCACTTCATACGTTTTTTCAAAAAACAGACCGGCAGGACACCGAAGGAGTATCAATTGGCAATGGCTTGAAATGGGTTTATATTCTTTTAGANAAAATTTTTTAAATAAAAATNTNAATTAACCTNTTTAAAAANTNAATCCCGTNAAATNANTNTTGACTGATTTTNTGCNTANNCTTAAAACTTANCGNTGANNGGATGTNCGTNGCAAAAGNTTATAACCGAGACTCAAATACGTTAAAGAAATGAAAGTGTTCTCGGTAAATGGTTGCTCCAATGAACACGGATGTATCTTTCTGCCCTTTGGGAAGTATCTGAAACCTTACACAAAAACGGTATCGAGACCGAACTGGTCTATCTCGGAAAATAAACCGGACATTGCTTTCGGATCGATATTGTGAGTGAACTTCAAGGGAGATTGAGCGAGTTCAATGGCATAATACTGGGTTCACCGGTATATTATAGTAATCCTATGAGACAAATATTGTCATTTTTTTTACTCTCGGTTATTGTACATAGTTTTGCCGATTTTCGGCAATAACATAAAACAGGAGGAAAGTCAATATTTGACCTTCCTCCTTTGCTAATTATAAGTTATCAACGGGTTCCGTTTGTTAAAGTTAAGAATCACCCCTATCTTACCTCAACTTAAGTCGGATGATGTGAGTTGAAAAGTTTTATCGGTAGTTTCTGAATAATTTATTCAGANTTAGTAGTAAAGTTAATTCTCCTNGATTCTATGACGGGNTAANTTCCATGAGGGTCTGNAATAGAGTGAGTAANGAAAANGATGCAGTAGGTGTTTTCAAGAACAGGAAGTTCCAAGGCATTAACTTTGTTTTCAAGTTCTGAGCATATTGCGTAGAATCGTTTTTTCGCNTCCCCCTCAGTCATTGAATTCTGCATGANGTCCTTGTTCAAGCTGTTAAGTTGACTGCTTACAGCTGACTGTATATAGAGATTGCTGTTGTAGTTAACACTGGATTGGTCAGTATCAACAGAGACAAACCAACCGTTTAAAGTCTCATCTTCATCTCCACAAGAAGTGATGGAGAAAGCTGCCATTATCACAAATAATGAAAGCAGCATCTTGTTCAGAAGTTCTTTTTTCATTGTTAATTGATTTATATAAGTTAGTTAATTCTTAAATTTCTGCCATTTATAATATATATTCCGGTCGGGCGTTTTTCAAACTTAGTGTTCAGTCTTACACCCAAAATTGTGTAAAACCTTTCTGTCCGGATTCCTCATCCTAATCATTTACACCCGCTCTCTGATGAACGTAGTCATCTCAACTGAAATCGGTTGTATTGCCTTTCTTTTAGTTTATCCGCTTATTTTCACCTACTGCGAGCCGGTCCCTTAATCGTGAATCGGAATGTGTTGTCATTAGATGATATTCCATCCGTCCAATTATGGGTGCCAAAATCTGCTGCTGTAGAGTACCATTTATATGATTGATATGTCGGAATAACCTTGATTTCTGCCGTGAAATATGAGTCTTTTAAATAAGTCATATTTCNGGTATTGGGTATCNANNATATCCATGTGTNGTCNNCCTNNAAGTCAGAAGTTGCCAAATCGGGAACATTCAGATATTTTGAACCGCCTGAAGTATGAGGCAGATTGTTGAATGTGTATGTCCATTTAATGTCACTATCTTTTGTGTCTCTTTTGATAGAAACGTCCGGCAATGTTCGTGTTTCCGAGTTGTTCCATGAGCAAGATCCGGAAATTCCAATTTCGGCACCGGGTTGTCCTCCCTCATACTTTCCGCAAATATTACCTCCGATACTCCATGAGAAGCCGGATGAATATGAAGTGGAAGAAGGTGTTGTTTGGGGAACGGGAGTACCTCCAACCGGAAACTGCACCTTGCGGGCTGTTCTCAACTTTGCCTCTACCTGTAATTCTGACATATAGAATCCGCATAGACGAGCGTAAACGCCACCATGTCGACTCGTCCATTTACCAGCATACATTGGTCCATTATGGGCATTAACGTATCCTTCTATAATATAATAATCACCACCCGACCCATTTTCATCTTTTGAATACAGAGGGTAAATAGTGAAAGTGATGTCTATTGATGAAGTCTTAGTCAATAAATCAGAGTCGGAACCAACTACTTTTGCCAATTCCTTGTCTTTGAGAAGTACCGAGAAATTATGCGTGATAACCTGACGTTTGAAAGTTTTAGCGATGTCATAAACGTCTCCGGCACGTGTCATGGGTGACATCATTGCTTTTTCTGAATCTTCAGAAGCATACTTATTCATCCAATCTACGAAAGAGTCAAATCTTACAGGGAAGTATGCGATTTCTTCCTCACTTTCTGAATCTACAAAATCATCGAAAAAATAGAAATTATCTCGGTTGTTCAAAGCGTAGATGATATGCAGGTCTTCAAAATCCTCATACTCCCCCGCATATTCGATTTCATGTTGTTCAAGCCATTGCAGGAGTTGCCGTTTGTCGGTATCCACGAATACAAGTGTAACGCCTTGATTGTATGCCTCTAAAAGTTGTTGATCAGCGCTAATTAACTCTGCCGTTGATGCAAAGACTATCTTTGTTGAACTATTAATATTTGTGCTGACCGAAGGAAATCTTGCATCAATCTGAAACTTTATATAATCTGGCATAGATGAAGCGAGATTGACCGAATTCAATGAGCAGACCTCACCGTTTGATTTAATCTCCGGTGATTGTTCTGATATTTCCGTGTCTTTTACCTCGTTTTCATTTTCATTTGGAGTGGAAATATCATCGGAACATGAACATATAATAGCTATCATTATACTGCAAATGATAATAGATAAATACTTCATCATATAGATTGTTCTATTAAAGTTTTGTTGTTATTGTTGATTTTATAATACTCTCCTCACTAAAGGGAATTAAAATGTGGAAATCATGATTTTTTATATCTAATAACGAGTTATGACGTTGATTACAAGGAGATAAAGAATAGCTTTGATTCATTTTACTTTTATTACAAATCAAATGAAGCACATAAGCTTCAATAACCGAACAATGGCTTTCTAAATATAAATATGATAATAATTTGAAATTTACCTCCTCATTTAAAAGTAATTTTCAGGATATTCATAAAATGTATAGTCATGTAGATGAATACGCAAGTTTAAGTAAGCATGCGATGATGACTATGCCAAGGATACAAGCTATAACCAAGGCTATCAGGACAAAATCGGTAGACCCGCCTTTCTTTGTCGATGAAGGACTCTTTTTCAAGCGTGTGTTATGTTTAATTTTTTGTGATATTTAACTGCAAAATTAGTTCAGGGTTTAAGTTCAGACAAGAAAACCGTTATTGAGTTTGTACTCTCTTCATTCAGAAGTTCAAAAAACAGAGTACAAATCCAAAAAAATTTTTACTGCAACATGTACTCTTTTTGTCTGCTGTTTAAAAATCAGAAAATTATATGATAAGTAAATTGACTTTATGAACCCTCCTTTCATATTCCTAATATGCCGCTTTTTTGTTAATTTTGCCGTATGAAAAAAAGGAGTATAATATTTCTGATAATCTCACTTTCTCTTTTTATTACAGATAGCAACGCTTCTAATATAGAATCTGCGGAGCTTGCACGGTCTTTGCGCACCCACATCATAGAGGCTCCTGATTCTGTTCTTGCTGAGTTGGATAAAATTGAAGGGCAGAAAACTCCGATTCTCCCTGAATACAAGATTAATCTGCTACGTGGGCTCGCTTACAACGAAAAACGAATGTATTCTTTGGTAGAGAGATATNCCAAGCAANCTCTTGCCNCTGATTCCATTCATTNGCATCCGAATGATTATCNTAACGCCNTAACAANGCTNTCGGACGCGCANNCATATTTCGGAAACTATCAAAGAAGTATCGGAACCTCCATAAAAGCTATGGAAATAGCTCGTGAAGAGGATAATAAAGCTGCAGAATATAATATCCTGACTGAAATGGCAAAAACCGCATTCACAATGGGGGAACGAAAACAAGCATATTCATATCTTGACCAAATTATTTCGGAGGGAACAAATTCAAATGATGTCAGTGTACTCGCCAATGTATCAGCTGCTTATGGAGTAAAAATCGTTGAATTATATGCAGATGAAAGATTTGCCGATGGCTTATCCGAAGGGGAAAAGCGACTGAATCTAATCAATAAAATTGACAGAGTCGGCGGAAGTCCGTTAGGGTTTACTGACCGGCAGCGGGCTTATACGTATGCCCGGATGGCTTCATGTGCTGAGCGTCTCGGAAAGAAAAAGGATGCCGGCGACTATTACAATTCCTTTATGGCAACCGAATATGCTCAGAACCCTCTCGGAAGAGTTTATATAATGGATTATCTTCTTGACTCTCGGCAATGGAAGAAGGTTCTTGATTTCACAGCTCCCCTCTATCCGATGTTTAAAGGTTCAGATACGATAAATGGTGATTATTACAGCCTACTGATTTCTGATGGACGAGCACAAGCGGGGCTTGGTAATTACAAGGAAGGTTATGGATTGATTCAACGGGCAGCAGTGATACAAGATTCGCTCTATTTGAGAGAGAAATCAACAAGAGCACAAGAATTAGCATCNNNNTTTGCTCTTAATGANAAAGANGTCGCCCTTGTGAATGAGAAGGCAAGAGTCCAACGTAAGCATATTTTGCTTTTAGCTTCAATCGGTGTCGCTGTCCTGATAATGATTATACTTTTGATGTTCTGGAGAGCTTATAGAGAATCTGTAAAACAACAGCGTATTGCCGCAAAACGTATTGATGAACTAATAGCGCAACTTCCTCTGGAAACGGATTCAATGATGGAAAATCTGAAANANAACAAGCNATTTGCAGATATGCAGTCCAAAATAATTNATGAGTGTNTATTCAAATCTCCCGCGTTAAATCGAGACAGTATAGCTGAAGCGACTGGATTAAGCAGGGCAAAGGTTACGCAATTAATAGGACAATTTACAGGTCTGTCACCCAACGATTACATTAATAAACTGAGAGTGGAATATTCCCTGAAGATGTTTAAATTACATCCGGAATGGACCATAGATGCAATAGCGGAAAGTTGCGGTTACGTACGCAGGGCCACTTACTACAGTCACTTCAACAAATTATTTGGTATTTCACCTGCCCAATATCGTAAAGAAAAAAGTAAGTCCGAAACCAAAGAGATAGAGACATAATGATACAACATCGGTGCTACGTCAAAATCCGAAACAGCCCCGGTGAATTTTTTTTGTTGAGAGAACAGGAATCTGTCCGACACTCCGGATCAATTTTAGGTTGAGATGGGGGGACCCGAACCTAACACCGTAAGTATTGCAGTATCAATAAGATACAACTGCGCTTTTTATTTGTGTAACGAGTTGGTAACGATATTTTCTACTTTCCTCCGGCAACCTCTCATTGCCGTCAAAACCCTTTGGCTTCGATAATGCAAATATAGATAAAAATTCTGAGATTTCTACACCGGCAGGATAAAAAACAAGGCCTGCCACCGAATAATTAGTCCATGAATACGTGCTCTTAGTCACAATTTTATAAATTTGGAGGTATCATTAATTTCTAAATCCTCTTATCATGGACAAGAACAGAATCGAAGCTGGTCTTGATGTCCACAAAGATAGCATATATCTTTGTATTATGGGGCATGACGAGACCATTATTTTTCAAAAAACTTATGGAGTCCTTACTCCTGAACTACACCGGATGTGCACCGAGATGGTGTTCTACGGCGTTACGGAAGCGGCAATGGAAAGTACGGCAGTGTATTGGGTTCCTGGTGGAACGCACTATGCGATTCCATGGAACTGAAGTTGGTCAATCCATATTTCATCAAGCAGCTTCCCGGTCGTAAAAGCGATGTCAAGGATGCGCAATGGATTGCCGAGTGTCTGCTGAAGAATCTTATCCGGGGGAGCTTTGTCCCCGAGCCGGTGGTTCAGGGCATGCGTAAGCTCAACCGCCGTATCTTTGACCTTCAGGATGATATAACCTATAATCAGAATAAGCTTGACGCGGCATTGCAGCGTTGTGGGTTTAGGCTGAGCAACTATGTGACCAAAATTAGCGGTACGAGTTATCGCAAAGCCGTGGAGTCAATTTCCAAAGGGATAAAGAATCCCGTTGAGTTGCTCAAAAGGATTCATGGACGTGTGATAAACAAACACGGCAAGGACACGATACTCTCAGCCGTCACGGGGGATTTCTCTGAATGTGACATGATGGTGATACGGCAATATTGGGAAACATTGGATGTCTGCCTGCGTCAGTCGGAAGAGTGTCACAAGAAACTGTTACAAATGTGCGAGATTCATTTCCCAAAGGAATACAGACTGCTTCAGACCATACCCGGTGTCAAGGAACGCGCCGCCTCAGCTATAATTGCGGAAACCGGAGTGGATATGGAGATGTTTGCCACTGCTGCCAATCTGGTGGGATGGTGCGGACTCAAACCCAGAAACGATGTGAGCAACGGACACTTTAAAAGCCGCAAAATTACACATGGCAACAAGTATCTGCGTCACATACTGATAGAAATCTCATGGGTGGCATCAAGAACCCGGAACTGCTTTTTCTCAAATTTCAGCTACACACAAGTGACACAGAAGCACAAGAGCAAGATGAAGATACAGGTGGCCATAGCCCGAAAGATTCTTGTGGCGGTATGGCACATGCTTACAAAGGACGAAGACTTCATTGATGTATATTTAAAGCGGTTAGAAAGTGAAAGAATGGAACAGGATAGCCAACAGACAATCCTGGACTCCATAACCACAAATTAAAGATTCCCTCTCCTCAAAACCTTCCGGTATAATGTAATTAACTTTGTGGTGCATCGCAGTCCGGACTCGCAAATTTACCAATGTGTCGGAAGGATTTGGACACCGGCATAAGCTAACCAAGCTTGTAGAGGAAAGTAATAAACTTATATCTGAATCTGATGGTTCTTATTTCC
>WFMC01000071.1 GCA_009177205.1 Bacteroidales bacterium | reverse complement strand
AAGTTCCGGAGTAGCGACCCGAGGCTGATAGTACATACTATCGTCCGCGCGCACTTCGGAACTTTTGTTATAACGANTTTAATATGCTTGAACGACTGAAATTAAAAGCACTTGAAGAAGGAACACCAATCACTATCGAAGAGGCATTAGAACTTAACCGCNGGTATTCNACCGACGAGCTACGCCATGCAGCCGATGAGATTCGCCTTAAATGGTGTGGTAACGTAATACATACCTGTTCGATCGTAAATGCTCGCTCAGGGCGTTGCAGTGAGGACTGTAAATGGTGCGCGCAATCTGCTCACCATAAGACCGGGGTAAAGGAGTATGACTATATTTCTGAAAATGAAATGATGTCTGCTTTCCGTACTAACCGCAATCATAGTGTCAGCTGTTTTTCAATGGTAACAAGCGGTCGGAAGGTAATTCCTGAGCAGATGTACCAATTCTGTCGTATGTTCAAGAAAGCNTCCGACGAGGGAGGCATCAAACTTTGTGCTTCAATGGGATTACTTGACCGAGATCAATTACAGCAGCTATGGGANGCAGGTGTGCGGAAATATCATTGCAATCTGGAGACATCACGATCATATTTTCCTGCCCTGTGTTCATCACACTCTATCGATGACAAACTTAAGACAATTCATATTGCAAGAGAGATAGGCTTTAAGGTGTGTTGCGGAGGTATTATAGGAATGGGAGAAACTATGCGCGATCGTCTTGAACTTGCTGAAATGGCAAGGGAGGTTGGCGCTTCATCGATCCCAATAAATATTCTTCAGCCGATAAAAGGCACTCCGCTCGAAAACATTGAGAAGATAACTGAAGATGAAGTTACTCGATCGGTTGCCTTAATGCGTTTTGTGGCTCCTAAATGCACTTTACATTTCGCCGGAGGTCGCGCTCAGCTATCCAAAGAGGCGATGGTAAATATTTTGCGCGGGGGAATGAACGGGGCTCTTATCGGAGATATGCTCACAACTGTCGGGAATAAAGTTGCAGATGATTATAAAATGTTTAATGAGACAGGATATGAAATAGAGGACCATGATGGAATAACGAGTGAGACTCAATATCCATAAGTAAGTATCGAAAATTACTTAAGGAAAATATTACTGAAGATTGACTCCAGGCATAACAAACAGTCGAATACATGAAACGTGTCACCAAACAATTTGTATTTGTTATCGCATTTACNCTATCCACAGTTTATGCGGGTAGTATAAANGCATCATCGAANGGGACAACNGAAGCTGACNTACACTCCCCTACAGAAACATCCGACTCAATCCCCTCAGTTGATCTGGAAGAATTAGTTTTCACGCAAAAACAAAGAGGAAGTTTTAAATTAAGTGGTGCAGAAAACAGTAACCTCATCAATCAAACTGAACTCTTCAAGGCGGCATGTTGTAATCTGGGAGAGAGTTTCTCAACGTCTCCTTCGGTAGATGTCACTTATTCTGATGCNGCCACAGGGGCTCGGCAGATAAAACTACTCGGACTCAGCGGTTCATACGTACAGATGCTTACCGAATCCATGCCTGCATTCCGCGGAGCTGCAGCTCCCTATGGTTTCCGGTATATCCCCGGTCCGTGGATGAAAAGCATCTCTGTTTCAAAAGGGAGCAGCACTGTTAAAAACGGATATGAATCCATCACCGGACAAATCAATATCGAATATCTCAAACCTTGGGATGAGCAGGGAGTTACAGCTAACGCTTACTTTGACTCCGACCTCAAATTAGAACTCAATGCCGATGCGAATATTCATATCAAAGAAGGATTGAGTACAGAGCTTCTCGGCCATTTTGAAGATAGGTTTGGCTCTCATGACAGCAACGACGACGGTTTCGCCGACATGCCGGATATTCGGCAAGTCAACCTCAACAACCGTTGGCAATGGCGCATCGGACGTTACATCTTCCATGGTGGTCTGTCAATGATAAACGAAAAAAGTAAGGCGGGACAGACCTCATATCATCATCACCCTACATTTGAGGATCCTTTCATGATTGATTTATACACCCGCAGATATGAGGGATATATGAAACATGCGTATATCATTGATCCCGAGCGCAACGGAAACATTGCATTTATCGGATCATTGAATATGCATCAATTGGATGCATCATTCGGTAGAAAAGGCTATTGGGTAAATGAAAAAGGTGCGTATGCTCAACTGATGTATGAAACAGATCTTTCAGATCATCATAATCTATCAGCAGGATTGAGTTTCAATTATGACTATTTAGGTCAAAGTGTTAAAACGACTCATGACGTCAATCAATCAGCTCAACGGATTAATGAGCGTGAAGGGGTGGCAGGGGCGTATGCTCAATATACATTTACTATTTCCGATAAGCTGATATTAATGGCAGGTCTGCGCGGCGACTACAGTAGCCGGTTCAAATGGTTCGTTACTCCAAGATTTAACGTCAAGTATTCACCAGTGAGGGATTTGAATCTNAGGGCATCTGTAGGNAAAGGCTACCGCACTGTGCATCCCTGGGCAGAATACAATAATCTTCTCGCATCGGGACGGACCATGGTTATAGAGGAACTGAAGCAGGAGAAAGCCTGGAATTACGGGTTGACCGCAGATTATTCATTGTATCTCGGAGCACAGAAACTGATCCTTAATGCAGAGTACTTCTATACCGATTTCAAATCGCAGGCAATAGTCGATTATGACAGTAAACCCGGAGAGCTTACTATCTGCCAACTTGAAGGGAAATCTTTTTCCCATACTTTTCAGGTAGATTTAACATGGCAATCTTCATTCGGGGTATCGCTCACAGGCGCATACCGACTGAATGACGTGAAATCCACTTACCATGGGTTACTTCTTGAAAAACCTCTCACAAGCAGATATAAGGCTCTCTTTACAGCATCTTATTCCACGCCGCTGGAATTATGGCAATTTGATTTGACATTCCAGATGAATGGTGGAGGACGGTTACCCACTCC
>WFMC01000177.1 GCA_009177205.1 Bacteroidales bacterium | reverse complement strand
TAGTAGAATTGGATATACGCACCCTTAAGACTGATACAATACCCGGATTTGATTCCTCTTTAGCAAGTGCAAAATATTCTCCGGACGGCAAGAAACTCATTGTCATCGCCGGTCCCAATGCTTTTGACGGAATTGGATTGAATGCCGGATCTTATGAATACGGCAATAAGTATGATCTGCAAGGGTATATTTATAATCTGAATTCAAAAGAGATTAAGCCCGTAACACGTAATTTCAACCCTTCTATAATGGGAGATCCTGTTTGGAATAAGGCTGACGACAATATATATTTCCGCGCTCAAGCCGGTTTTGATGTGCCCGTATTTCAGCTCAATACCAAGACTGATAGAATAACTAAATTAACAGATAATATAGATTACGTCCGTCTATTCTCAATCTCTGATATTGGCACCCCCAAAGTTGCATATACCGGACTAAGTTATGATTACATGGGAAAGGCATATCTACTCAATACCAAGACAGGAACTTCTAAACTCCTTGCCGACCCGATGGCGGAATATATGGCAGATATCAATTTGGGACATTCCGAAACTTGGCAGTTCACATCTTCTGATGGCACTCTCATCGATGGCACACTGACATTTCCACCGGATTTTAACCCCAATAAAAAATATCCTCTAATCACTTNTTATTANGGTGGCACAACTCCTTGCACTCATANAAATCATTCNCCTTATACTCCTAATCTTTTCGCTGCTTTCGGATATCTGGTTTACNCCATCANNCNCTCCGGAANAATANGATATGGACAGGAATTTTCAGCAAGACATATAAATGCATGGGGTGAGAAAACTGCTGATGAAATTATTGAAGGGGTGCAAAAACTCATAAGTGAAAAATCATTTATTGATAAGGATAAGATCGGATGTATTGGCGCAAGCTATGGAGGATTTATGACCCAGTTGCTCCAGACAAAAACCGACCTCTTTGCTGCGGCTGTATCTCATGCAGGCATTTCAAACATCACCTCTTATTGGGGTGAGGGCTATTGGGGATACTCCTATAATACAGTAGCGGCTGCCAATTCATATCCTTGGAATAACCCGGAACTTTTTACCAACCATTCCCCTCTTTTTCATGCTGATAAAATAAATACGCCGCTATTACTTCTTCATGGTTCGGCAGACACTAACGTACCGATTGGAGAATCAATTCAACTCTATAACGCATTGAAAATTCTTGGTAAAGAGGTGGAATTCATTACTGTTGACGGACAGAATCACGTAATTCTGGATTTCCAAAAACGTAAAAAATGGCACGCCACCATAATGGCATGGTTTGAAAAATGGCTTAAAAATGATTCACGCTGGTGGAACTCAATTTACAATTAAAAAACTTATATATATGAAATTTCCCAAGATTCTTATAATTCTTATAGCCGTTGCCGGAATCTTTTCAAGTTGTGGCAATCTTTCAAAAACTGAAGAGAATGAAGAAACAACGGCAATGATCGAAGCCGCTCAACTTGAAGGACGCGGAGCGGCACGCAGAGTTATCAACCGGACTTTCAATGATTCTCTGGCTCTTCAAGGTGCTATTTTGGAAGCTACTGCTGCCAAATCAAAATATCAAATGGAGAATCACCCCAAATGTGAAGCCGCATTTGATTCGGCTTTCGTGGCTACCATCCGCACGACTCGCCCTGATCTCGCCAAACAACTTGAAAAATAAATTATCTAATCTTCATTGATATGGAACACTCTTTTCCATTTCCCGACTGGGCAATGGGCACAAATTGCGCAATCACTGTTTGCGACAAAAATTGCCGAATAATCTATATGAACAGGTGTGCCCGCGACACTTTCGCCGGAGGATCCGACAAGCTCATCGGGAATAATCTGTTAGACTGCCATAAACCCGCATCAGTAGAAATTATCAGAAGTCTATTGCAAAACGGGGGTGTTAATTGCTATACCATAAGTAAAGCCGGGAAAAAGAAAATGATTTATCAGACAGCTNGGAAAACAGAGTCGGGAGATGTAGGGGGANTAGTAGAAATTTCTATGGTTATTCCCGAAGAAANGNCACACTATAATAGGAATNAGGAGTTCGGANNCCGGAATGCTCATAGTGGATTTTNGCCTTATCGAATTACCTGTGTGANTAATGCAATGGACTAAGGATTATCTTACGATAATCTTNTTAGATGATCGACCCTTAACNGAAATGTAGATCCCGTGTGCAAGATTATTCGGATTTACCCGCACCCCTCTTAAATCATAATATTGTTCAGCCATTTCTTCTTCCGCTTCCATAGACTCAACATATTTTAAACCGGTCGGGACATTTTCATTCGGCTTATTATATATTCTAACCTCCTGGGGAGAACTCAACAACCCGTTCTGTGCAACCTGAAAAAGGGCTCGCGCATACTTATTATTCCCTTTATGATTTTCAATGGCTGAATCATTTATCGAATTATTCCTTGAATATTTCGTCATCCCGTCTAACAACGTATTTTCATTGTTGTCGGATAGAGTTGAATTTTCTAAAGCTACAACGCTTCTTCGCTTTGAATATTCTTGCTCTTCTTGCTCGGATAAATCTGCAAATTTCCAATAAATTTCTACGTTTGAAGCATCCGCCATATATGTTTCCATACATACCCCTTGCATTGTTGACCACACTAAGGTANTGGATTCTCCTTTGGGATNANNNCCCATAGTTGTGTAAACATCCTCTTCCTTTTCGGGGTCATCATCCGATTGAATAACAATAGCAAGTTGAGAGCTATTCGGATTTATTGAGGAATTCTCAATTTCCGGGAGAATAAGTTTTCCATTAATTGCCAACCCCACAGATTGAACAGTAGGTAATACCCTCAATTTGAATGTCTTTTCTGAAGACTTGAACAANATATNGCCTGTTGAATCCTGTNTCNTCNGGGACTCTATANNANTCAGGTATTCCCCTGCGGTATATGCCTTTATATCAAATTTGCTTATGTTGCTTGAACCGGAAGTATTACTGGAATAGAACTGCAATGGGGCAACTACTGCGGGATGTATATTGCCGTTCCCTTCTGCAAAATATCGGGAATAGCTGTATGTTGGCTCTATACTAACTTCAGTACCATCGTAATGGTCTTCGTTGATGTTGCTTTCATTCCCTCCGAAATTAGATGAATGACTCACAAAAAGCATATTTGGAGTTTGTTCAATAGGAACTTCATATCCATCAGGTTTCCAACCTAATCCTTCTCCTGCATCTTTATCGTTTGCTATGGCATTGATAAGAAAATAATCTTTCTNAGCNCTTTCTCCTGATTCTGTNGTAATTATAAANTGGGGCTNAGACTCCTGACTCTCTGCAAATGCGNTANTGTTNATTGAGTCAAAAATANCTTTATAGCCCTCATTTTGCAGGGCATCTTCTTCAGAACCTATTGAAAAATAACCCACATCTTCTGCTTTGGCGGATTTGCTCAATGAATATTTTAAATTCGGTTGCATCGGGAAGTTGTCTTGTCCGGGTCCATAATAATAAGTCATTTTTTCCTCCATTTCGTCCTCTGGCTCACATACTGCACTAAATAAAAATTTAGATTCGGAGAGCACACCGGATTGGTAAAACATTTTATTGCTGCCAACTAATACGGTTTTTTCCAAAACTGAACTTGAAGGGATTGTCCCCTCAACACCATTATCTTTAATATAGTATATAATATCTGAGGAACTTAATTCAAAAAGATTGTTGGCGGCATGAATGGAAATCTCTTCCGGCATCTTTTGAGGCAACCCTTCTTCACTTTCGAGTTTTATTGTAATAGTAGCAGGTGGTGTGGAAGATNTGGAGGTTGAGGTTACTTTTATTGAAATTATAACATCGTTTAATGGTTGGTTTACTAATAAATAAGGATCGGGAAATCCACTCTTTTTATATTTCATTTCAACATCAGTACCCGCTTCAAAATTTGTATCTTTATTTGTTGCCGGGTGAAAATATCCGGTTTCAGCAAAAATTGAATATTTACCCTCAGGCATCATCCCATCCCACTTGTATTTGTATGTATTATCCTCCTGCAATTCAAATTGACGGGATGTGTCATATCCCCAAGTTGAACCTCCATCATTATAAATGAGGTAATATTTTGTGGCTCCCTGACCTGTAAAGGCAATCGTTAAAAATAAGAAAAACAGAACAAAACGAGATATTGTTACATTCCCGTAATGATGGGATTGGATATTCATAAGTGGAAAGTTAATATGATATGATATTAAAAATTCGTGTTGATAACCTGGTAATAATATGAATATAACATATTACTGAAAACTAAATTAGTAAAAATACTAAAACCTCACAAGTAATAATAATAAGAATAAATTTTTTCCGTCTAACTGTATAACAATAACTTTGAAGATGCCAACGCAAAGTTTTTATATTTATACCGGTTTATAACTTATTGAGTCTTCAAGGTCATCTGCCAAGTGCTCAAGTTCCATTGAAATTGTCCTGAGTGCTTTGACGAGAGTGGTTTTTTCCGTAACAGTAAAGTCATCGGGTTTCCCATTTATCATGTCATGGTTTATTTTATGCGAAATCCAGGAACGAGACTTGCCGAAGAAACGTTCGGCTATATAAGAAGCCTTAAGAACTTTCATAATATCATGCTCTTTAAGTTCTTTATAGCCATTCTCCTCCCAATGCTTGCAGGCACGTTCCAAAACTTCTTCAACTCTTACCTTTTCAGAAAGACTGACTCCTTCTTTGAAAATATTTTCTTCCTTTTTTTCTAATTTATCCATATTCAAAAATCGTTTTATACTGCAAAATTAATCAACTTTTGTTGATTAAACAAATAATTTTTGGAATTATTCAAAAAAAATTGAAGAAACACTTATAAGGATAAATAGATTAAACAGACCTCAAATTCGACTATAGAACGAAAGAAAACTATTCACACCGATGCAGAAGCGGTTAACTTATTGAATTATAAAAGAGTATAAATTAAATCCGTACAAGGTCCGTACATTTTCTCTGTTTGTAAGTTGTTAATCTTCTGCAACTTAACACATTACAAGCCGCATTTGCGTCATTAGGTGAATAATTTATTGGTATTCGGCGATTTTCAATTGCCAAACCGACAACAGTGACTCAATGCAAAGTTAGCGATAATCTCCCGATTATCAAAGCAATATCGAAATTTTAACATTCTCTGCTATGCGATATACCGTACAAATTCCCACAATTTATTATGCTTGTCCGAAATTGATAATCCGTAAAATTTTGAATAGAAAAACATATTGAATATACTTTAGTGTTCATT
>WFMC01000131.1 GCA_009177205.1 Bacteroidales bacterium | reverse complement strand
CTTCCGCTGAATCACAAGCGAAAAATCCTTGCTACGTGCTGGTGCCCCAGTTTTCCGGAGTGGCGATTAACGATTTCACAACAGCATATCGTAAGCTTGAAATAGCGCATGAAGCGATTGGAGAAGCAACTGAAAATTTACGCCTGAATGAGAATTATTACCGTGCCGGTGTCTCAACCATTTCAGACTTACTCGATGCTCAGACACTATATCGTCAGAGTCTCAATCGCTTTTCCGAGGCGAGGGCTGACTATGAGATCAAAAAAGTAACATATATGGTTTCTACGGGAAGATAAATATAAAGATTATGAAATTTAAAACAAACATTAGAATAGACTTGGCATTGATACCGACATTCCTGCTATTGATTATCTCCGGCATCGGTATCCACGTCACGGATGAAATAACTCAACATGAAGTCTGGCACACCTGGGCAGTGACCCATGTGATTGCTGGCATACTATTTCTTTCTTTGGGAATTTTCCACATAAAAGGTCATTGGGCGTGGTTCAAGTCTCTCGCCAAAACTCTTAAGAATAAGAGCAAGCCGAATATGATACTGACTCTGCTGTTCGCATTTGAAACGGTCACTGGAATAATCTTACTTGCCTTTACCGAAGGGGGAGGCAGCCATATCGGTTTATGGCATTGGTGGATTGGACTTCTGATGATTGCATTCGGCACAGGACATCTTATCAAGCGCTGGAAAACTCTCAAACTCGGTTATGCAAAACTGAAGAAATAGACTTTTGTTTAGGGCGCAAAAAGAGAATACTATTGAACTTACCANTTATTAAAGCAGTTTTCGCACCTGCCTTACGTATTTATAGTGGATTCACTAATTTTTAACCATATAATCTATGAACAAAGTTCTGATTATTGATGCTTCCGAAATCGACGGACGGATTATGTACGGCTTGTTGACGCGAGCCGGGTATAACTCCGTTGTTGAGGAGAGCATCGAAACCGGAAAAGTTGAGTAGGCGAAGCTGCCTCCCGGCGCGGTTATTGTCACAGCTATGAAGTTCCGTGAGGACTTTGATTTCAAGTTCTCTTTTAGGATTTTAAATATAAATTAAATATATATTCTATGGCAAATATGTGACTTTCACCTAACTATCTTCAAACAAGGCAGAACACGGAAATAAATCCATAATTTAATAATGATATTAAACACCCTTTATCATTGAAAATCTGGGAATTATTATCTTTTCACTCATAAACGAAGAAGAACATTGAAATATCGAGGTGTGCAAAAAGGGGCATACCGAGATAGAAAAAGAAATAAGAGGCTATCCCTTAACTTTTTACCGCTGGACAACACAGCCCCAGACGAATCACATGAGGCTGTCTAACGATCACAGTTAGGCAGCCTCAATCCATCCTTGCATGAATAATTACAGTTTTATTTTGTTCTTCCGGAGTGTTCTTCCTTAGAAGCTCTATATACTCCGTTTACTTTGTCGCGACCAAAACGATAACTTATGCCAAACAAGACATAAGATGAATGTGCATTAAATGTTTGCCGCACAGTATAGTCTGCATAGTTCTCTTTTGACCGGGTCTTATTCCAACCAAAGATATCGTTAGCCTTCAGTTGCAGATTAAGACGATTATTGAGCAATGAATATCTTAGTGAGAGGTTAAAAAGTTGGAAAGATTCGTAATTTATGAGATTCTGTTGCCAAGGGAAGAAATGAGTAAACTGCGCTCCGAAGATTAAAGTTTTCTGTCGATTGAGCATTATGTTGGTAGATAATTCAAGTTTACCTGACCAATCCTCCATACTTTTGATCTTGAAGTCCGGACTGTCACTTTTTGAATATGTTCGGAATACCTCGCCACCAGCTTTCATTTCCCATAGATCAAAAAAAGTTCGCTTATAGTTGGCATACAAACCTGTTTTATTTGTTGAGAGACAATTATAAGGAATAGTACTGATTATGCCCTCAGCGTCAATTCTTCTCACATAGCCGATTGCGTCAGAAGCAAATGAAGTATACATCACGGCGTATAAACCCCCGAGTCCATAGTAATTGATTTCAGCATTATTGTAGATGGTGGGTTTAAGCTCCGGATTGNCGGCTGCATATTCATCTGTTGTGGAATAATATTTGAAAGGATTCAGTTCCCNAAGATTTGGACGACCCATTCCCATTGAATATGTAACATTGAAAGAACNGATGCGGTTTTTATTCCATGAAANATTAATGGATGGAAAGAGATGTCCGTAATTATCCCGGGCAACTTGAGATATGTTTTTTTGCTCACCCTTAGTCCAGGTGTATTCATATCTCAATCCAACTTTACCCCAGAAGCCTGCTCCGAGATTGCGCGATGCCGTGATATATAATGCGGCTATGCGTTCTGTATAGTCAAAGATATTTGATTCGCGACTTGGTTGGGAATTGTTACCGTTTATTCGCTTCAGGAAGTTGTCTGAAGAATTAAGTATGTCAGTATAAGCGACACCGGTTTCCAACTGCGCCCAAGTGTAGGGAAATTTGAAATCTGCTTTACCACTATGAAAACGGTAATCGGTTTTCCCATTCTCAACAATGCCAAATTCAGCGGTACCGTTATTATATGAAGTTGAGATATCAGATGAAGTTGGACTGTGTCGGTTGAAATAATTGTATGTTAACTGCATTGATTCACCTTTATTCCCGAATACCCAATCGTAAAAACCTGTAAGTGTAAGGGAATTGTTAGGGCGAGATTTAGTAAGAGACTGCGATGATGAAGAATATCCTCCATAATCAGTACAGTTAGTTCCATTGCTTGATATACTCTCATAATTATAATTAGCTATTAACCCTATATTCATCTTCGGCGTAAACTTATAGCGGAACATGGCGTTGAATCCCACATCAAAAAGATGCGATCCGGTGCGAGATGAAGATTTGCGGGAAGAACCGTTTGCAAACGAATATTCAATATCGTTATCATTGGTATTATAGTAGTTAGACAAACTTGCATCAAGCGATAAGTCAACTTTGCGGGTGGTATGACTGATACTTCCACTGAAATATTCACGGAGTTTGTTACCTTGATTCAGCGACCCATATACGCTTCCGCGGGTTCCAAGAGTTTCGTTGCGCGTTGTGATGGAAATATAAACCGCATTAGGCTCTACGGCATACTGGGAAGGAGGTGTAGAAAGTAGTTCTATTTTCTCTATATCTTGCGCTCGGAGATTTTGCAAGCGCATTGACATGGCTGATGCATCAAGTTCCATCAATACTCCGTCAATGATATACCGGATGGTGCCTTTACCTGCAACACTCACACTTCCGTTGTTTACAGAAACGCGGGGTATGCGGTCAAGAAGACTGACACCATCAAGCCCATTAGCATAAGGATCATTTTTCACNAGANAAATGAGTTTACCTTCCTNNTGTTTTACTACGGGNCGTTTAGCAACNACCACCACNTCGTTTAATTCNAATTCTTTCTCNCAAGATTCCGCNACAGAGTCGTTGACCTCNTGTGCNNAAANAGANGCAGGGAGTATAGCCGCTCCTAAGANCAGCTTCTTAAAGTTATTCATATTTATATTGGAATTTAGTTACTTAAATGCTTTCTGCGACCCGTTTATAAATAAGTAGCAACCATCGTTTTCATCATAGCTGAGCCCAATGTAGATCTCCTCTCCATTGTTAATTATTACCATTGAGCGGAAGCGTGATCCATTATTTGTCAAGTCTTGTGATCGAGTAGCTCTCGGCAAGTCTTTCTCAAACAACTGTGTTACTTTGTTGAGAAGGGATTTATTATTTGTCACGGTGCAACCTCTAAAATACTTTTCCGGAGTCTTTGAAACATTCAGGGAAACACTTTTATTCGTATTATAAGAGCCGTCAAACATCTTCTCTACGTGAAGATTGGGAGCTTTCGCAAATGCAGTTATAGAGAATATTGTGAATATTACAATCACTATGTATTTTTTCATGGATATATAGGTTTAATTGATGAGTAATGTTTCGTTGATTATATCATTAGCTTTAAGCATATTCTTGCGTTCAATTGATGAAGCGAGATTCATCAGAGAATCAGCCTTAGCCATTGCAGAATGTGTTGCTGAGAGAGCTTCTTTATCACTCAGTCGGTCACCATGGCTATATGCGGCAATATAGACTGAAGAATCTTTCTGGGACATGTAAGTAGACTTGGAGGAGATAAAATAATATCCCACAGAAAACATTAACATAAGACTTGCTGCGATACCGATGATATATCTCCAATTCAGGGATCTATTATTTCGGGCAACGATGTTTTGAGAATCAAGAACCTGAATTTTCATAAGACTTCTGACCTCCTCAATCGATGGAGAAGTCAAAGCTGTTTTGGAAAGGATGAATTCAAGTTCTTTCTCTTCCAGGACAGATAGCTTGCAGTCCATATATAGACGGCAAAGCTTGTCCAGTTCTTCTATTGTCATATTTAAATCTTCAGTCTTCATCGGTTAATCTTTTTGATGTTTTCAGCAATCCTCCTCCGGAGGCGACTCATATTCATTCTCACTCCCTCCACTGACATATTGAGCTGACCGGCAACCTCTTCATATTCGAGGCATTCATGAGTGACCATAACGTAAATCTTTCTCTGTAAATCGGTCAAACCAATTAAAATCAAACGCTCATACTCAGCCATATTTTCTGTCGGCATTTCGTAACTTCCGGCATTTTCCATATTTGATACATCCATTTGAATAGTATGTTTACCTCGAAGATGATCAATGCAGGTATTATGGAGAATATGAACCAATTTGTAGCGTGCCTCTTCATCGGAATTAATCTCAGTCTTTGACCACAACTTTTCGAATGTATCCTGTATGGCATCTTTGGCGTCTTCCTCGTTGTGAAGAAGCCTCATTGCAATTCGGTGCATTTTGCTCCGGATGTCAAAAAATGATGATGTCAGTATTTCCTTTTTCATTGTGTTCTATTATAAATACGATTGAGAAGCACAAACGTAACAGCAGAAATTCATTTTTTTATAAAACANGAGACTGCCTAACTTTGATTGTTAGACAGTCTCTCGCATTATGAGGACACTGAAATCAAATTCCGCCCCAACGCTGAAAGCAGAATCATATCCGAGCTGACCCATGAGCAGATTGTCAACTCATACGACAATACGATTATAGCAACTGACAAGTTTCTACACGCCCTCATCTCGCGTCTTCGTAGTAGAAACGCGGTGATGATATATATTTCCGACCACGGAGAATCACTTGGTGAAGAGGGCAGATATTTACACAAAACAGATGCCCCGGAGATGCGCAAATCAGCATGTGTCATCTGGTATTCCGACAAATTCGCGGAAAATTATCCTGAAAAGGTTGAAGCATTGAAAAATAATAAGCATCTCAATCTTGGCTCAGAGACAATGTTTCACACAGCACTGGATGCTGCAAATCTCATCACTCCTGCCAAGACTGATTCCTTAAGCCTTTTCAAAAACAAATAAAATGATACGGGGGCTTAATTCATTAATTTTCTACAAATTATTTTTTATTAATTGAAAAAGTTATAGGGATTAGTTGCAAATCCGCATCTTCCTTCCTTTGATTACTTAACCATTTGTCAAATTTTTTGAATGTTGTTTCGCGAGGCATAAGATTCGCTTGAACCTCTGATTCATTTGTATTATGACGGGAATGTTTATATGCAGTGGAAGATGCTTGCCTGAATTCATTGGGTGAAAATATTATATACAAATCATTTATATCAATATTTTTGCGCGCTTCCACTATCATACGGATGACGAAATCAACATATTGAGGTTCTGCGGTTTTCTTTGAAAAAAAGACATATTCCTTATTTGCTTTAATTGGATAAGCAGTTTCTTTTTGGTCATCGTAGGGCACGAGCAGCTGTGTCGTGCGCTCTTCATCATCATCCATTAAATAAATAGCAAGCCATCCGTCCACAGGAGAGTTAAAATATACATACAATTCATCTCCTTCATAAAAAATATTGCCTCGCGACCTATCTATGTCCCGATTTGTACCGTTACAGAGCAATCGACAATCCACATCAATTCTGTTATATTTCCTTTCGCGCGCTTCCCCATATACCTTTACGGTATACATATTACCTTTCTCTACGGGGACAATTGTAAATTCCGGTTCCGAGAGATTTCTTATCCATTCACCATTGAGTTCACTTTCCCCAAAAGTATGAAAATAGTCAGATGTGTGACCATTACGAGTATCAAGAACTTGCATAGTTCTCTCGGTCACAACAGTTGTAAATGCTTTCGTCATCGCATCCATCTGAGCTTCATGAATTGCTCGCTTACGTGCCTCAACGGGGGATTCAGTCTCCGGAGAAAATATAGTCGCTTCCCCTCTTATTTTCTTGATGTCTCCTGCGTTAAGAGCAAGAGGCATCAAGAATAATAAAAGGATCAACAATTTTATATTACATAATTTCATGCTACTGGCTTATTTCTTTATTTTAGCATCCAATACGTCATTAACGAGATCTTTAAGACCTGTATTTTCTTTTGCCAATTGTTCGCGCACTGCTTCACGGGCAATCTGTCGTGCTTTATCACGACTATAATACATATCCACTTCTACTTCAAACTGGTATTTATCCCGACGATATATACGTACCACCGGGCGCACACCGGCTAATTTAGAATTAACAATAGCTTTACCCTCAGCAAATGCTTTAGAGACTGTCACACTTTCTTCGGGAGAAACCTTTTGACTTCTAATATCTGTTGAGAATGCTTCGACTAATTCCGTCTCGAGTTGCGATGCAATATCTTGTCTGGCAGCGAGACAAGCATACTTATATGCAGCATTTTTGTCATCTGTGCGGAAAGAGCCATGTCCGAAATAATATAGTTGTTCACCATCATCATCAAGTAAATTCTGCCTGATAAAGTTTTCTTCCATCTGTTCTGCCATTGGAAGGGAACCTTCAAAAACTGTCCATCCGCTTTTTTCGCGCTTTTTAGCTTCTGTTTTTGCCAGTTTCTCAGTTTTATGACGTTTTTTTACATCTTTCATCTTTGCTTCAATAGAACTCTGAGAGAACGAAACTAATGCACCTCCCAAAAGTAAAAAGAACAAAAGACTTACTATTTTTTTCATGTTAGATATATTATAATTAAAAATTAGAAAGTATAACCAACTCCAATGTTTAGATTTATATTATTATATTTATATGAACCTCCACCATCAATGCAGTTAACATAATTAAGACCTGCAATAAGATTTATGTGGTCGGAAACATTAATAATTGTTCCCAAATCTATTGCAAATCCCCAGCGGTAATTACTAACAGCTCCACCGGCTCCAAAATATAGATGAGTTTTAGAACCTAATTTTCTAATAGCACCAGCGGTTAAAGCTAAGGCTCCAACCTCATCTTCTTCATCCGCATATCCAATTCCTTTTACATACCATCCCCATTTCCCTAACTGTCCTATCTGACCTCCCATTAAGCCTCCTCCAAGGCAAGCACCAGTACCTGTATATGTATATGNCTCGTANCTANTTAGACTCCATTCANATCCTGAATACTTGTTAATGCTAACTCNGACATTTCCGATGACACTAATAAAACCGGTCATCTTTTTCAAATGCTTCATTTTGAATATAAGATTGGAGGAGTTATTGCCAAGTTTAAGGGTCTTCTCTCCCATTCCTGTGTAATATGACGTGAGTTTATTTAGTGTAATCGGCACCTCTATTGAAAAAGATCCGTCTGAATCGCTGANAGCTGAAGCACCTCCACCCGGAGCCATAATTTCTGCTCNAACTANNGGACNTCCATTTTTATCAACCACAAAACCGGTGTATGTTTTAGTGTTTTGAGCTGAAACTGCACTGATAGAAAACAATGCGCATAAAAAGACAAAAATTGNATACTTCATAAAAAATNTGAAAAAAGNTAATATTAATTTATNGGTGTTTCTTTATTAATCCGTTAAACGTCGGTTTCCAACCAATGGCATTAAAGCATCAGGGCAAGAAAAGGAAGGGGTTTGCTCTTTTGCTTCAACATCAAATGCACGCACTTTTACATTCTGTTTAAGTCTATCCCTAAGGTCGGCAAACGTAATATTTCCTTTGGTTTCCTGAAGTGCTTTAAGAAGGAAATATGTAAAATATCCGTGTTTTTGTTCATTATAAGCATTTGCCGCTTCCTCACCGGAACAGGCACTGAAAACTATCGTTTTCCCTTCCGGTTTTATATCCGCCTCACATTTCCTCACATATCTTCCCGACATCATCATTTGTCCGGTGCGGGTTGCTCCGCTAAAGCATGCGTCGAGAAAAACAGTGACACTCCGAGCAGGCAACTTATCTAAATGCGAATAAAATTTATCAAGTGCTATACATTCGTCGAAGTTATTAGCTCTGACATCAGTGGGTACCAGGTAACTCTTATTATTTGGTATATCAGGATTACCGTGTCCGGCGTAATAAAATATAATGTTGAGTTTATCGGGTTCCAATTCAGTGCGTTTTTGCAAATCTGTCAGTATAGTTTTCATCTCGGAAGAGGTTGCATCTTTTGTTATTTTCAAGTGCTCCTTGGATACTCCGAGAACTTTAATACAGTATTCACTAAATATTTGTCCATCTCTATGAGCAAAAGGAACCTTTTGCACCTCGGTGTTTTTATAATTTTCATTTGCTATAATAATTACATACGTATCAGGTCTTTTCAATCCGGTATCAGGAATATTTATATCCACATCACTCATTAACGTTTCTTCTCCATTAGCAATGGCAGCAGTGGCTGTTGTTGATAAGGGAGAAAGGTCTGGAGAAGGAGTATAGTTTTGTACCAATGTTGGCAATGACTTAATATCAACCGGAGCGGAATGCATTGAAATCAACGTATTATTTACTTCTTTAAGTTTCACGGCATCACTCGTTTGGCTATAGCAAAAAGCTAATGCTCTCGCCACATTTGCCGCATAAGGGGAGCTATCAAGCACTTTTTTTAAATGAGGTGCCGCTTTTTCATACAGTCCCACTGCGACAGCATTTGAAGTTCCGTTATTTTTAGCCTGAACTAAAGCCATGGTTGCCGCATTATAATAATTAAATCCCAAGTGACAGGCATAATCAAGATTTGTGGGCGACAAGTTCATCAATCTGGCGTAAGAACGCGCACCGTCCTCATAGCGTTTCATGCGTTCATACATTTTACCTTGATACTCCAATAGCCCTTTATGGTTTGGTTGTATGGCGAGTGCTTTAAGCAACATTGGCTCCATTTCCGTATCATTGCCATTATATCCGCAGGATTCAATACCTATTAGCAACAGATTCAAATTAGAGGGATATCGTTCGGAACCTTGATAACTAATATTGGCGGCATATCCATATTGTTTTGTTTCGTAATAGCAACGAGCAAGTCCTTCAAAAGCATTTTCCTGTGCACTGATATCTCCCGACTCAAGATAAGCTGAAAAATATTTTATTGAACGTTCATATTGACGCCGGTTATATAGGTTGGTTGCCGCCAGATTAGATAACGTTGAATATTGTTTGGAGCCTTGAATTTTATCTGCGTCCATACATTTTAATAAAGACACGTCAACATACGCACAAGCGAAATCCAAGACTTTCTCCTGATCGTTTCTTGCGGCGTGAAAATATGCTCCGTCAGCGAGTAAGGGGTATATTTCATTCAGTGTATTCTTACACTCGTTAAACTCCGGTGAATTGAAGGGAACCTGTTGACTTATCTCCGCATAAATTTTACTTGCATTATATATTGCTTGATAACCTTGAATGTCAGGTCTTCCGTTTGAGGCTTGACTTCTGAAAATATCCATTTGGTTACGAGCTGAAGCCAATGATGAATCTGATGACCTATCCATAACATAGCCATGAGAGTAGAATAATGTTGTCAGACTCAAAAGAAATAACAGGATGTTTTTCATACGATAACTTTAAAATTAAAAGGCGTCTATGAAAATCAGTGAAAGATTAATACGACGAAACTCCGCACCTTTTTCTTTAGAAACTTCAATATTGTTTTTATATACGACCTTCATATCCGAAAAAGATGGCAGATTTGATATTAAATTCTGCTGCAAGGCTTGAGCACGCATGAAAGCAAGTTGTTCATTAGAACGTATAGCGTCTTTTGAATTTACAGAAATGGTTGTTAAATTTCCATTAATGTAACACGGTTCCTCGTCAAACTCCCCTAAGGAACCATCATAGGCAATAACGCCGTTGATCGGTAGTGCATCTGCGGAGCCGGTGATATCTATTATTAACTTTTTACCCGGGACAATATATGGAGCAAACTCATTTGTAAATGCCTGTTGAATAATGCGAGCCAAAGACATTGCTGCAGGGGACTGTTCTATCCTGAATTTACCGGGGGCGAAATCCTCCTTAGCCGACCCTTCTCCATCTACTATATAAGTAAAATCCACATGGTAATTATTTATATTTCTACCCATATCATCTGAGGAAGACTCAATATGAGTCTCAACGTTGATAGTTGTATGGTCAGACAATAATTTATTTTTACGCGCTTCATCAAGAATACGGTTCTTAATATCATTAAGCATAACATCCTCACGCGATGACTGCATAATCAGATCAAGGGAGACAAAATTATTATCCGTTGTCAAAAAACTTAAATCCTGACCATCAAGATTGTCGAATATATAAGTTTTATTATTTGTAGGATTATATACTTGCACATAAATTAGTTCGAATTTATTTCCCGAAGTAAGAGTGAAAACGTGATTAGAAAACTGCAAGTTGTTGCCATCGCCAAAGCCAGCCATATCTTCAGAAGGTACCTTGAGATAAATATCATTTAATCCTCCAAGAGAAATAATCAAAGTGCCGTCGTTAGGATTATAGCGACCTAAAGAGACATCTGAGAAATTACCCAAACCGGCAGTCAGGGCTAACTCGCTTGCAACCTCGTTCATTAATAGAAGCCGTTGTTGACGCATGGTTTCCTCATTGACACGTTCACGATATTCCAATTCGGTTTCCCCGGGACGCATTTTTGTCCATTCACGCATTCGTTCTTCTACCATTTGGTTTAGCAGGAGACCATAATTAGGGGAAAACCCTTCAATTTCACGATATTTAATTGTTTTATTTCCTGAAGTAGCCAAGTAAAGATCTCCAAAACCATTCTTAAGGAATTTAGCCCAATTAAGGTTTGGTTCATATAATACCGGACGATCCGATGAATCATAAAGATTCACAAACATTACACGATTCCCATCTATTATCATTCCAACATAATTTTCATCAGGATGAAAAAATAAATTTTTAACTTGGCCTAAATTCTCAATTATATTGGTGGTGGATAAATCTACTGTAGAATATATTGTTAACTTTCCGTCTTCAGAAAGCATACCTACTTGCGTATTGCTCGGATTGAATGCGAATGAAGACGGAGAAGTGATGTCAAAAATTTTGCGAGTCTCACCTGTCGAAAGTGTTATAAGACGGGCATAATTAGGAGAAACAGTAATTGCAAGCTCTCCGTTTGGACTGATAATTAACGAATTCGGTGAATCAGAAATCTGAATCTCTCTTTCGAGTTCATAACTTTTGGAATTCAAAAATTTAATCTTGCCATTATCAACAACAGCTAACTGACGACTGTCAGGCATATAACATATTGCTGTTGGGGATATTAGACCTTTTATATCCGATTTAATCTTTCGTGATGAGTTAAAAGACTGAATTCTCACAGCCGAATTCCCGGGTTTCCCATATAATATTGCGAAAGAATAACCCGCAGGATTAATTTTAAGATCTAAAATTTTATTGCCGGGGGATGCTATTTCATATCCGCGAAGATTATAAGCTTTTTTATCATTCGTGAAGTATGTCGCAAAAAGATAATTATCAATTTTATCAGGTTCTTTTTCTTGCATGTAAGTCTGCATCTTATTGATGTTCAGACATTCGCCAAAGACTGCCATCCCGCTTCTCATGTACTCCAT
>WFMC01000072.1 GCA_009177205.1 Bacteroidales bacterium | reverse complement strand
CTTGAGCTTTAGCGAAAAGGAAAGTAAGCCTTAAGTTTTAGCGATAAGGCTATTGAGATTATATTTTAGCTGTGTGGACTGTCTTGATTGGTTGGAGTGAAGGACGAGCCTCAAGATATTTACGAAATTTAGCAGATTGCGCCGCATTNATCTGTCTGTNATAGCGCACTNATGCAATNTTGANAGTGTCAAGCTGACCTGATTGAANANTGCTCNCTATTGCTNGCGTNACNGCAATGTCAGCCACTTCCGGGAAGAGTACTTTCAGTTCCGGAGTAATAGAGGCTCCGATTGTGTCATTATGCGCCATGGTCGCTGTCAGAGTCCTCAGCGAGTCAATTGTCTCGCGTTGAGAATTGATCGTATTCTGGGTAATCTGATACATATCACGCAACATAGATGAGGTTGCCTCTGCCACATCAAAACCTGAATCCGGACTGTCTCCCTGAATAATTCGGAGATGTGTCCCTTCAAGATGATAATCCGGAAGCTTATCGGTAAGTGCAAGCAATAAGGAGTCCTGTGGCAATATTCTTCCTACAAGATTTACAGTTAGTGTTTTATTGCGCCCTTTCATCACGGCTTCAGAACGAAGCACCTGAGTGCCTTGAAAGTCAAATTGTTGCTCTACGAAACGATTGCAATTGTTGGTGAATGCCGACTGTTGAAACATACGGTATGTAAGCCAGCAGGCGGGAATCATAGTCAGCACTGCTATCGTATAGACCGTATTACGCACTCGGCGGGCTCGACGAGGATTGGAAAAATCCTTTACATGATATTGCATAAGTTTCACTCCGATTGTTGTGGCACACGCAATGAATACGGAATTGATAAAGAAGAGGAACAACGCACCGAAAAAGAAATTCATCTGCCATGTGGCAAGTCCGTATCCCACCGTACACAACGGAGGCATCAATGCCGTTGCTATCGCCACGCCGGGCAACACGTTTCCCTTCATTTTGCTCCCTATAGCCAAAATACCCGCAGCTCCGCCGAAAAAGCCGATGAACACATCATAGATTGTGGGTGAGGTGCGAGCCAGCAATTCACTATGACCTTCATTCACAGGAGAAATAAGAAAGTAAATAGTGGATGTTGCTATACTGAACATTGCCGCCATCATGAGATTACGAAAAGAGCGCTTCATCAGTTCAAAATCCTGAACGCCTACTGCCAAACCGATTCCGATGATAGGACCCATCAGGGGAGATATAAGCATCGCACCGATGATGACCGCCGTTGAATTGGTATTGAGTCCGAGAGACGCAATAAAGATTGCAACTATCAATATAATGATATTGGTACCCTTGAACGATACCCCCTCACGTATTGCCGTTTCAGCATCTGCCTGAGGCAACAAATCAGGCGTAAGGTCAAAAAAAACCGCTATGTCATCCTTAATCTTGGAAAAATCAATAAATTTCATCTCATATTACCTCCTTATATGGAAGCCATCGCAAATTTAATAAAAAAATTTCGCGTCTATATACTTNCGTGTACCAANGGTTCTGTATAATGTATGTTTTGCTTGTATAGNATCACTTAAGGGACTATGGATTTTTACNACTGCNTATATTGGGATTAATCTATACGATTAAGATACCAATAGCCTTCGTTGTAATCGAAATCAAATATCTCTTCATCATACAATTTACACAGAGCATATTCAATATGCTGTAATAGAAGGCTCACCGACTTGTGGCTTATCACATAAATAGTTAAGTATAATTGCAATATCAAATTTATAAATGCGCTTGTGAAAAGTGCATAACTGCATTAAGAATTCTTTTAAGTGTGTGTTCATGCCACATCCTTATTATGAATTAAGAAGTAGAGAGTTCACTTGCTTTTGCTGTGAACATAAGCAAGTAACAGAGGCGTACATCTGTCATAATAGCAATACAAAAGTACGCATTATTTCTCTGACTGCCAAATTTTAATGCAGAACACGAGTGCCACCAACGAACTAATCGCTGGCGGCACTTTGACATTGCATACTTTAGCCGACAAACTGTTATTTCTTTTTCCCGAATAGTGCACCGAGAACCATTTTACCCACTTTTCTTTCAAGTCCTTGTCTTGTAGTGGGTATGCCAGTCTTTCGGGCTACTTTCTGCTTGACGGCACTAATGCCNACGGCTCTTTTGAGNGAGAAACTTAGTCCGGGAATTTTCATAAGTCTTTGATTAGTTCATTTAGTCCGTAGAACATCAGGAACACAAGTCCCCATAACAACATCTTGAAGAAGTTGCGGAACAAGTAGAGAATAACGAGTATGATATACCTCATCAGTTTTACTTAAAGCCCCCTATCGTTGAATGATTTTACCATCTTCTTGATTAAGGTGTCTATCTCGTTGGCAAGACCACCCATGAATGCGGCTCTTGCTGTAGGATTTTTCAGTTTGCCAAATCCCTCCGACTTCATTGTCTTGAAGTTGAGTTCGTTACGTGGTGAGGCTGTGGCACACGCACCCCAATTNGGGTCATCGCCTTTACAGATGTCTATTGATGGATCTACACCGGTCAGAGCGGCAGCAAGAGCCGGACCCGTTGNNGGCTCGTTNTTNTANCGAATGCCGAAGAAGTATCTNTCTTTCATNATGATNGAGAATGTTACNTACTTCNTGCGGTTNTTGGTGCGGTAGATGTTGAANGTCACNCCNTANCGNTTNTAACGGGNNNTTTTNGCGTAGTCTTCTACCTCGGCAGTAAAATCTTTCTTCTCGATTTCATAGCCCTTGGCGATTAGTTGGTCTTGCAGGGCATCCCAGAAGTAACACTGCAACTGTTCATCCGTCATGTTGTCGGTTTCCACTGCCTCACGACCTGCGGCTGCGATAGTCATGTTACTTGGCATCAGTTTGGTGTTGTCTGGGTTAGCCACTTTTACCGTTATGCCAAAGAGTTCTTTCATCTTTGTTTCAAAGTTACCTATCTGCAGGTTTCCCTTACAGGTTAGCTCTCCACCCTTGACATTCTCACCGCTGCGGATTGATGCAAGGGTAGCGTTTTCGGGTGCGAATTTGGGGCCCTTGTAGACACGAAGGGTAGCACCGAATGCGTCCTTGAATTGTTTTCTCAGACTGCTGACCGTCATGCGGCCATTGATGTTAAATTCAGCCATTGTAAAATTGTCTTTTATTGAGTTGATAAGATTATTGATAAGTCCCATAGAGCTTTATGGTGTATTTGAGGGTTATTTACTTCTTTTGAGAGAGTCTTTGGCGCGCTCGATGTCTCGTTTCAGACTTTCTATCCGCCTGTCATGCGAAGCCGCCNTNTCAATCTTTGACTTNCGATANCTTNCCTTNCCNGANGGNGTAGANNNTCNTTTTATCAANTTNGCATAGTAAGCATTNTCTTTCTTTTTTGCTTCACGCTCTTTTGCAATGGATGCCCGAAGGTCAATAATACGTTTCTTGTAGTATTCTTTGCTCATGGTAAGACAGTAAGTTTATATGTGTCCGAGATGCGTTCCCAAACACATTTGTTTTCTTTGATTGATTTCTCCTTGTTGATTTGAAACACACCGACAAAGCGATAGGTATTCATACCAAGCCAATCTGTATATTTCAGGAATGTTATCCGCTTTTCGTCTTTGTTAAGATAGCTTTTCATGTGGCCTTCTCGTTCTGATTCCGCTTTGGGATACTCGGTTATCGTTAACTTGTCGGCCGACAGTTCGTTGCGCCAATTTGCATGATGCGTGTTAGGCCACCATACGTATTCTTCTTTTCCTTTATTGGGCACGCGTACTCCCGAGGCTCTCAAAAAACCTCTATGTTTAGGAACGGTTCCGAAAATGGCGGCAATATCATCTATGGTGTTTAGTGATACAATATCTTCTACCTTAATGTAGCCTCTGTGTCGCACTTCTTCGGGTGTGTCTATGCCTTTCCACTGAATAAGGTGTGTTTCGCTTATTCTTTCCCTTATGAATTCAATAATCATATCGGTGCGCTGATTGAGCTCTTCAAGGGTACAAGCAACAGCGTTACCATTTACCACATTGTAGCAATCAATGACTTTTACATCTACATATTCCGATATTTCGGCATTGCGAATGTTGTCGGCTTCTTGATTTTGGTAGTGGGCTGGTTCATTTATTTCCACCACAAGATTGATTTGCGGCAAATATAAGTCAGCAAGAGCATATTTTCCCTCTTTCCGTACTACATACTGTTGAAATACGAAATGGATATCGGTATTGTCAAGAGCATTCCAAATACGATGAATTACAAAACTTTCCAATCTCTTGTGTGAGATTTTAGAGAGGGCGCGAGTAATGTAATCTAACTTGTAGTCCATATTCATTCGGTTGATACCTACGCACGAAAAAAGAGCGACAGCCAAAACTTTTTCCTCATTTGCTTTCGTGGGTTCTGGTAAACCTTTTGCCCAAATAAGTAAAAAGCAGTCTGCGCCCTTAGCGGGTACAAACCAAC
>WFMC01000121.1 GCA_009177205.1 Bacteroidales bacterium | reverse complement strand
TGTTTTAGAGATATAAGAAAGAAATTAGTTTCATGATGTTAGGTTAGTAAAATGTATTATGGAAAGCACTAAGCGGCAATTGTTTGTGAAAACAGTTGTCGCTCTTTTTTTGCCTCGATGAGCTAAGGAAGAGCCTTTGGCGGCATTCCCTCCCTCGCGCGCGTACGTACGACGACGTCGACGACGACTTTTTTGATTCTGATTTTGATTCTGATACTGATTCTGATACTGATTCTGATATAAAGGGAGCATCCTCTTGTATTTCGTTGCATACATTTGCATCGTTTGCATTGTTTGCATCGTTTGTAGCATTTGCAGCATTTTTAGCAGGAATTTCGGGTTGATTGGTGGGCTGCTGGGCTTTTTTCCAGCGTTTGGTGGCGGAATCTCGGCGCGACTCGCTTAGTTCTGCACGATGGGCCTGCATACGGTCTATCTCATTGCGTATGAAGGCGAAAGCTATGGTTTCCATCAGCTCGAGTTCTTTGGTCATTTGGCCGGTAGTGGCATACTCGGCGATAGCTTCCATTACGTTCCATCTTTGCTCTGCAGGGAGAGTTTTGAGCGGCTTCATCCAAGCAGCTACGAAAAGAAATGATTTGGCATTCATTTGTGGTCTTGTTTTTGGTTTATGATTAAACTCAGTTTTTCATCCCGATGCAAACTTTGCATCCGAACGACATTGCAAAATTAAGCAGTAAATGAAAGCTTCAACCCTTATCCATCAAAATAAGGTTCCTCTTCAAATTCGTTGAAAATCTCACGCAGAGGTGCAGAGGGCTCGCAATTGGATTTCAAATCAAATTCTAATGTATAAATTAGAATAAGGCAGCAAAGGGACAGAGATTCTCTCGCTTGCGCTCGCGGCCGATAGTGGTAGTCATTTGATGGACATTCGGGTCTAACATATACCCAGACAACTGCTAATATGCTATGCGGAGCGCAGCGAGCGAGCCTCCGCGCACTTTGCTGTCTTATTATGAAAGTGCAAATGAGAACATTGCGAGCCCTTTGCTCCTCTGCACGAGAAAAAAATACTGCGGGAAACTTTTTGTCTACTCAACTTTCAACCAAATTAAAGAAGAACCCAAAATAGACATCAGGTGTCAGGTATCAGTGGGTATTTGGAGAAAAAGGATTTTTTAGTTATCTTTGCAGAAAACTTTGAGGCAATGAGCGAACTGAGATATCCCGTCGGAATGCAGACCTTCTCTGAAAT
>WFMC01000093.1 GCA_009177205.1 Bacteroidales bacterium | reverse complement strand
AAGACACCATCCTTCATCTCGACTTCCTCGAGGTGAACAATGAGAAGCCCATCGTTATGGAGGTGCCTGTTCAGATCGAAGGCCACGCTGAGGGTGTTAAAGCCGGTGGTAAGCTCACTCTCTCAATGCGTAAATTGAAAGTGAAAGCACCTTATNCTGANATTCCGGAGCGCCTTGTTGNCAACGTTGATANCTNNGGTCTTGGCAAGTCNATGGCAGTTGGTGATCTTCACTTNGACGGTCTCGAATTGATGAACGCTAAGAATGCAGTNGTTTGCGCCGTGCAACTCACTCGTGCCGCTCGTGGCGCTGCTGCAAAAGCTGCTCAATAATCCTTGCTTTGTGTTCTTTACGAAGACACAAATCGGACTTGTTTACAACTAAATTCACAGAGGGTGTATCAANATTCAAATTTTTGAAACACCCTCTTTTAAATTAATCCATTATCTTTTCTCACATCTATGATTCCTTTCCTTAAGGCAGTTGCCGAAGGTTATTATTCCCGGTATAATGGCGATATTAAAAATATATGTTTTGTCTTCCCTAATAAAAGGGCACGAACTTTCTTTTTAAAATATTTTCGGCAAACCGCTCTGCAAAATTCAAAAAAAGGAAAGGATTACACAATTATCGCGCCTCACACAACGACTATCTCCGATCTTATTGCTCTCCTTTCAGGTCGGGTTATTGATTCAAGAATTGATCTTCTCTTCCTTCTATATTCTTGTTATAGAGAATTATATCCCTATGCACAAGATTATGATGCGTTCAGAAGATGGGGAGAGACTATTCTCAATGATTTTAATGAGGTTGATTTGCACCTTGCCGAACCCGAGCCTCTTTTTAAAAATCTTTCGGACTTCAAAGAAATTTCCTCGACTTTCCTGTCTCAGGAGGAGAGAGAAGTAATTGAGGAATATTTCGGTTATAGGTTTGAAAACTATATTGACACTAAATTTTGGCGAGACTTCTCTTCAGACATTCAAGAATTAAATGAAATGGATGGCGAAGATGAAATAAATGAAGATGATGTAGAAATTTTAGGAGATGAGACGAGCGAAGCTGAGAATACTAAAAAAATTTCAAATTCCAGGAAAAAATTTATTCGCTTATGGCAGATTTTACTCCCTTTATATAATAGATTCAATTTAAAATTGGAGGAAAAAGGACTGGCTACATCCGGACTTTCTTATAGATTGGCAATATCGAACCTTGACAAAGCTTATGAAGAGAATGCTGTCAGCCGTATGTTACCATATTCTAAAGTTGTAATGGTAGGCTTCAATGCACTCTCAAGTGCAGAAAAAGATCTCTTTAATCTCCTGAAGATAATTCCCTCTCCTGATTTTCAAGGAGAATCCCTCGGCGATTTTATCTGGGACGCTACAGGACCGATTATCTGCAACAGTAAAAATTCAGCCGGTCATTTTGTGAAATTAAATAAAAAACTCTTCCCCTCCCCGGAATGGATGAAGCCGTATATGAAGTTATGTGATGTCGGAAATTCTTTACCTGACATAACTACCGTGGCAGCTCCTTCGAAAGTGGCTCAAGTCAAAATTGCTTCCGATTTGATTGCAGATCTTCATCAGAAGATAGGATCAAAACCTTTTGAAGATGCAAATGTCGCACTTATCATCCCCGACCAGGGTCTGTTGATTCCGATGCTTTATTCTCTCCCGGATAAAATAGAAGATGCCAACCTCACCATGGGCTATCCGCTCAAACTCACTTCAGTCACCTCTTTTCTTATGCTTCTGCGCAAAATGCAATTGTTCAGAAGAGATTCCTCTTCATATAAGGGTTATGATTTTGAGGAAATAGACAATCTTCTTTCTCACCCTTACGCACAAGCGATTATCGGACACGATCTGATTCGTAAATTCCGTTATGAGTTTCAACGCAAACATATACGTGTAGTAAGAGACTATGATTTGGAGAAGTGGCTTGGGAAGAATGCATCTATTCTCCTTGAACCCATTAATGCCGACGCTTCACCTTTAATGGTGTGTGATTATTTAAAGAATGTATTAAACCTGATCGCAGAGCACCTTCATAATAATGTGGAAAAAGCTCACGTTGACGCGTGGCGCGAAGCCCTTAATATTTTTGCTGATTCCCTGGAAGAATATAATATTCAAATGTCGCCTGCCGCAACTCTTGCTGAAGCATATCGGTTACTCTCGGGTGAGGTCGTGCCATTTGAAGGGGAACCGTTAAAAGGATTGCAAATTATGGGGCTTTTGGAAACTCGCCTCCTTGATTTTGACTACATTTACGTTATTTCTGTCAATGACAAAATCATTCCGATGACTTCGCGAAAACGCTCATTTTTGCCAAATGTTATTCGCCGTGCCTATGGTTTGCCACCGGTAAATTATCAAGAAAATATCTTTTCTTATTATTTTTATAGGCTACTGAGCAGAGCAAAAAACGCTACTCTGATTTATGACAATCGCACTTCAGGTCTGACCAGGGGAGTCTCGCGCTATATAATGCAATTAAAATATCTTCACGCTCGCAACAATCTGAGAGAAATAGAATTCAAATTCAATCCCACAGCTAAGGATCTGAATCATATTCTCATCCCCAAATCTAATGATATACTGGAGAACCTGGCAAAATTTGAAAATAATGGAATTGACTATAATCCGGAAAATAAAGATAAGATAAAATATTTTTCAGCTTCCAATCTTAAAAAATATCTTTCTTGCCCGTTAAAATTCTATTATTCTTCAATTCTGAATCTTGATGACAATCCTCTCCCCTCCGAAGGTGTGGATTATCTGACTTTTGGAAATATAGTGCATTCTCTGATGGAAATGCTCTATCTTCCCGAGGAAGAGGTAGGGAAAGGGAGATGGCTTGAAAAGCCAATTGAAATAACTTCCGAATTTATCGATTCCATATTGGCTGATGAAGATCGCTTAAAATATCTGCTTAAACGACTATTCAATAAAAAACATTATCATCTCAGTGATGCAGAACTTGAGCGGGAGTTGGAGGCTGACACTGCTTTAGTGGCGGAGAGTGCATTGATTCAAATTAAGGAATTACTGAAATATGACAGATCGTTGACTCCATTTAATTTATACGGATGTGAAGTTAGACAAAAATTGTCGGTAGTCACTGAATCCAATAGAAAAATCAATTTAACTTTTGCTATTGACCGAATTGACGATGCTCAATGTGAAGGAAATGAAAACACAATAAGAATTGTTGACTATAAGACAGGATCGGCACATACAAAGGCAACTTCGATTTCCGCTATTTTCAGTGATGATTATGCATCCGAACATCTTTTCCAACTCCTTTTATATGCCGATATTTTGAATGAATGGCGCTTAAGTGAAGGGAAATCAATTCTCAGCGTCAAGCCTATCATCTATTCAATCCCTAAAATCAAATTCTCTGTCTCAAGAAAAAATGCTATCCCCAACATAGGCGGAATAAAAATAGAATATCATGACCAGGAATGGGATAAGGATATTCATTCATCAGTAAGAGATGAATTTATGAGTGAGTTTGACAATTTAATAGAAGAAATTTTTGATGAAGAGAAACCTTTTGCAGGAGTTTTTAATGAAGACAAATGCAATATGTGTGTTTATTCTTCAATCTGCCAAGCCAACAATAATAGAAAAATTTGATAGGAGTTTTTTAAGATTTAGTTGAATTGTTTGTGATTTTATCTCAAAATTAATCTATTTTTGCAGATTTATAAAACTTTAATCGGTTCTGTCGGTTCTAATTATATATAACCCTTTCAGAATTTCAATCATGAAAAAAGAGACAGTTGTCATTATCGGTGGTGGTTTTGCCGGGATAAATCTCGCTAAAAGCCTTGATAAAAAGAAATTTGATGTGAAAGTTATTGACAGAAATAATTTTCATTCTTTCCCTCCCCTTTTCTATCAGATAGCCTCCTCGGCACTTGCTCAAAGCAATATTTCGTTCCCCTTTAGAAGGGAGTTTAAACATGATAAATCCACAACTTATCACATGGGTCATGTGAAAAATATTGATGTGGAAAATAAGCTCGTCACTACCTCTTACGAGACCCTTGCCTACGATAAACTGGTTATCGCTGCAGGAACTACCAATAATTTCTTCGGCATGGATAATCTATATAAGGAAGTTTATTGCATCAAGACCATCGGAGAGGNAGACCATNCTNGCGATGAAATTCTCGNCCGTCTGNAGCGCGGGNGCATNCNGAAAGNTNCCAAACNCAGAAAAGAATTNCTNAGTTNCCTGGTTGTCGGNGGTGGACCCGCAGGAGTGGAAATAGCAGGTGCCTTGGGCGAAATGAAGCGCGATGTATTGCCGAGAGAATATCCCGAACTTGACCCAAATGATGTGTCCATCACTCTTGTGGAGGGCACTGATAAGGTTTTGGGCACAATGTCGGAGAAAGCTTCCGCAAAAGCCTTGGAATATCTGAAAGATCTTATGGTGGATGTTCGTCTCAACACCATGATGAAAGGTTATGATAATAAAATTGTCTCTTTTGCCGACGGTCATGAAGAATATTGGGAAACCCTTATCTGGACAGCCGGTGTAAGAGGTGAAACCATGCCCGGACTCCCTGAAGATTGTGTGGCTCGTAATGGCAGAATTTACGTTGATGAATATAATCGCGTGAAGGGACTCGAAGATGCTGTTTATGCACTCGGAGATATTGCATTAATGGAAACTCCCGATTATCCGAAAGGTCATCCGCAAGTCGCTCAACCTGCAATTCAGCAAGCACGAAATCTCGCAGCAAACCTTAATAAAGGTGAATTCCTGAAGAAATTCAAATATTCCGACAGAGGTTCGATGGCTACTATCGGGCGCAACAGAGCTGTTGCCGACCTCCCAGGGTTATCATTCTCCGGAAGAGTGGCTTGGTGGATTTGGATGGCTATCCACCTTGTGTCTATACTCGGAATGCGCAACAAATTGAATGTACTCTTAAATTGGATCTGGAATTATTGCACATATTCCACATCTCTTCGTCTTCTCCTGCGTCCGACCCGATATCCAATTCGCCGCCACTGGGGAGATTAATCATAAATCATTTCTTATTCTGTCTTTATTAAAATAGTTTCACCATGATTCGGAAAAAATTTTTTCTTTTTCTCAATTTCTCAATAATTCTTTTTCTATCCCTGAGTTGCAACACCCTGTCGATCCCATACGGAGACTTTCAAAAAGATTCCGCTTCTTCCGGCACAAATATCAGCAACTCCACCGTGAATAACCCTGAAATAAAAAAGGAAGAAAAGAAAAAGGAAGAAAAGAAAAAAACTGAAAATAAGGAGAAACAAAATAAAAATAAAGAGGAAAAGAAAAAAGCATCCTCTANCCNCNCTACTGNCAGAGAATCCCTGCATTCGGGTCANTCTCAGNCTCAGTTTTCAGCGCAAGATCTGGAAAATGGTGTCATAACCGGCGACTGGACCATCGAAGAAGTGGGAGGGGATAGAGTGAATCCCGACACTCCGGCTTATCTGAAATTTGTACCGAAAGAAAAACGTGTTTATGGAAATAATGGTTGCAACACTATAAATGCTGAATATCTCTACAACCCGGAGGAGCATTCTTTATCATTTACCAATTTGCTTTCCACAATGCGTCTTTGCCAATCGATGTATGCAATGGATGATAGAATTAATCATGCGCTTAATCACACAGTCTCCTATAATTGGACACACGAGGGAGAGGAATATTATCTATCGTTTTTTGATGCCGATGGGAATAAGCTGATGACCCTTATGCATCAGTCTTTTGACTTCCTTAACGGAGCATGGTGTGTTGAAAAGATAGAGGAAGATTATATCAATGACCCTGAAATGAGATTGGTAATAGATATTGACGAACTCAAAATTCATGGAAACACGGGTTGCAACCTCTTCAACGGTGAGATTGATATTGATATGGAAACAGNGAATACAATTAATTTCCATAANATANTNACTACAAGGATGGCATGCGAAAATCCGGAAAATCAAACTCGCCTGATTGTTGCATTGGAGGATGTGGCACATGCCAAGCCTATAGATGCGTCAACAGTCTTGTTAGTCAATCTCCTTCGTCAGCCGGTTTTAACCTTAAAACGCCTTTAAGTTTAATCTGTTATGAATGAAGTTAGAATAGATAAATGGTTATGGGCGATGCGTGTTTTCAAGACACGCACAATTGCTACAGATGCAGTCAAGAAAGGTCGAGTAACTATGGGAGGAGTGGTGGTGAAACCATCGCGTACCGTTAAACCCGGTGATATCATTGATGTAAAAAAGCCACCAATCACTTACACTTTTAANGTGCTCCAGATCACACAAAATAGATTGGGAGCTAAATTGGTTCCGGAATATTTGGAGAATCTGACTCCCCAATCGCAATATGATCTACTTGAAATGTCGCGTATTTCGGGCTTTGTCGACAGAAGAAAAGGCTTGGGGCGTCCCACGAAACGAGAAGGACGCGAATTAGCNGCCTTCCGCGACTCAACCTCGGCTGATGAATTCTTCCTTGACTGGGATGATGACGATCTTGAAGATTAACTCCCCAAGTTTGCCACTTGAGGAGTTAAAATTTCGGGTAAATATTAGCTGAGTTTGCGGGCGCCATCGCTGATGACGACGGGATAGACTTTCGGTTCGTGACCGTATCGCGCATTAAATTTTTCTTTAGCTTCTTTGATGAAATTATCGTAAAGTTCATCTTTCACCAAATTTATAGTGCAGCCGCCGAAGCCGCCTCCCATGATACGTGAACCCGTTACGCCACACTCCTTAGCTATGTCATTTAAGTAATCTAATTCTTCACAACTCACTTCATAATCTTTCGACAATCCTTCGTGAGTCTCATACATCTTCTTACCTACAGTTTCATAATTTCCTTTTACCAAGGCGTCACACACTGCCAATACCCTATCTTTCTCTTCAATCACATATTTAGCTCTGGAATAATCTTCGGCAGAGATCTCATCCTTTATCCCTTCAAGCATAACCATATCAGCATCTCTCAATGTCTCAATTCCTAATTTTCCGGCAACTCTCTCACATGATTGACGCCGCTTATTATATGGGGAATCTGCAAGTTCATGCTTCACAACCGAATCTAATAATACCAGTTTATAACCTTCCGGATCAAACGGGAAATATTCATATTCCGACGAACGGCAATCCAATCGCATCAACTCTCCTTTCTTNCCGAATACNGATGCGAATTGATCCATTATTCCGCAATTCACTCCACAATAATTATGTTCCGTAGACTGACCTATGCGAGCCAGTTCAAATTTGTCAATACTGTTTTCGTTAAACATATCGTTGAGAGCGAAAGCAAAACAACTCTCCAAAGCTGCCGATGAACTGAGTCCGGCGCCTAAGGGAACATTTCCTCCAAATACGGCGTTAAAGCCCTTTACTACTCCTCCTCGTTTGATTATCTCCCGGCATACTCCGAATATATATCGAGCCCAAGATTGTTTCGGAGCATCCTCCTCTTTCAATCCGAATTCCACATATTCATTTATATCTATTGAATAGACCTGCACCAATTCGGAGCCATTCTTAGCAATTGCAGCCATTATCACTTTGTCAATCGCTCCGGGAAACACAAATCCGCCATTATAATCCGTGTGTTCTCCAATAAGATTTATCCTTCCGGCTGAAGCATATACTGTGGGCTTTTCATTAAATCGATTCTCAAATTCATTGAGNATTNTCTCCTTCATTTCCATGGTATTTATATTTAAACTATTTTTTTATTGAAATATCATTTCATTTTTCTACAGGTATTGTAATCATTCCATCTTTCACCCNTTTAGCTNACGCTTNAANCCTGATATTACCTGGAGACTTCCCCGAACGCAAAATTGCTGTTGCCGCTCCGCTGAATAATTTCATTTCAGGATTCTGAAAAGGCATCAAACACGTAGCATCTCCATTAGCGGTCGCTTCAAACTCCCCGGCTCCGGAAACATTGAATTTCACAAGTCGTGAATCTGCGGGTAAAATATTTCCGTCTTTATCAGCCACTTGAACGGTAACATAGAGCAGATCTTCTCCATCAGCATTCNATNTAGTCTTGTGGTGGGTAAATACTATGTGATCAGCTTTTCCGGGAGTGCGGATTACTTTTTCAGCTTTCGCATTTCCTTTTGAATCATACGCCACAACTTTTACCTCCCCGGGTTCATAGCGCGTGTCAAGCCACATAAGCCTGTAACGATGGAGATAAGATGAATCGTTTTTTTCTCTTACCCCCCGACTTTTTCCATTAATAAATAACTCAGCTTTGGGATAGTTCGTATATACCATTAACGGAGTTATCTCTCCCTCTCTACCCTTCCAATCCCAATGAGGAAGGATATGAAGCGTATCATCTTTTTTATTCCATTTTGATCTATAAAGGTAAAATCTGTCTTTTGGAAGTGATGCCAAATCTATTATTCCAAACAAAGAACTGTGGCTCGGCCACGCATCAGTGTCGTATGGTGAAGGCTCACCGAGATAATCAAATCCGGTCCAAACAAATTGACCTATCACCCATTCTTTATCATCATCCATCGCATAATCAATATCCGGCGTGTTCGACCATGAGCATGTCTCTACATCATAACTTGAAGATTGATTATCCGGATGCAATTCAACATGTCTGGAAAGTGAATCCGGCAAATTTACGGGGAAATGATATACTCCTCTGGATGAAACCGTGGATGCAGTTTCCGAGCCAAGCACCAATTGTTGAGGCAATCGGGAATATATGGAGTCATAAAATTGCGGTTTGTAATTAAACCCCGGAATGTCAAGAGCAGCTGCAAATCCATTCTCCAATACTGCTCCTATTTGATCCATTCCGCAGGTGACGGGACGAGTCGGATCAAGTTTATTCACCAATTCTTTCAGCATCGTCAACTCCTTCATACCCGGCTCCCCCCATTGAGAAGGCACTTCATTTCCTATCGACCACATCACAACCGAAGGATTATTGCGATACCTCTTCACCATGTTGGTAACATCTTTCTCTGCCCATTCGTTGAAAAAAGCCCCATATCCGTTAGGAGATTTCGGGCGGAANCCCCAATCATCAAAGGNCTCCAACATCATCATTATTCCCATTTCGTCGNATAATTCCACAAGTTCCGGGGCCGGCATATTATNCGANGTGCGANTTGCATNTACGCCCATATCTTTCAGCAATTCCAATTGATGACGTAATGCTGATTGATTCACTGCCGCGCCGAGCGGTCCGAGGTCATGATGATTGCAAACCCCTTGAAATTTCATTGGTTCCCCATTNANANAAAATCCTTTCTTNGGAATAAAATCAATCTTTCTGATTCCAAATTTAGTAATGTATTTANCCACTTTTTTCCCGTCTTTCCTTAGAATTGTTTCCGCTTGATATAACGCCGGACTCTCAGTAGACCATAATTCAGGATTTTCCACTATGAAATTCTGCGAAAACTCTTGACCTCGGGAAATATAATTTGATTTATCATTTGCCACTTCCAAACCTTCAGGATTAAAAATTTTAGTCTCTACTTCAATCTTTTCTCCGTAAGGATATTCTTCAAACTGCTTTGCACCCTCAATTTGCAATTTTAAATTAACAGATGCATAATCAGAAGAGATATAAGGGGTTGTGATGTAAGTCCCCCATTCGGGAATATGTAGTTTGTCAGTTTCAATTAAATATACATTTCTATATAATCCTGCACCCGGATACCATCTTGAAGCTTTCTCAAAATTTTCCAATTCCACTATTAACTCATTATCTCCGATACGCAGTTCTNGATTGTCTATTGGAACTGTAAAAGAATTGTATCCGTAAGGCCAATAGCCAATCTCNGTCCCATTGATTTTAACATGAGCATTACTCATGGCNCCATCANACAACAACGCAAACCTCTTTCCGGCAGTGTCNGTAATCTCCAAGTTTNTGCNATAAACCCCTTTCCCGATAAACGGGAGTCCTCCTGTGCGACCGGTTTTGACTGTTTTTTCAGTTTCACCGTTTTGCTCTACAGCAACTTCTTGCAAATCATTGGAACGATCAAAGGGACCGTAAATCGCCCAGTCATGTGGAACTCTAACCTGATCCCATTTCTTAACATCCTGAAGGGAACCTTTTGAAAATTCCCAATCATCGGCTAATTTGGTGATTTCTCTTGCATAACAACCTAAGGTGGTGAGGACGATGACGATTATAAATGATTATCTCACGTGTTTATCCATGTCAAATGTATTATTCGCAATATCAAA
>WFMC01000045.1 GCA_009177205.1 Bacteroidales bacterium | reverse complement strand
GGGCATTCTATGTTTCTATGCAAATTTTTTTGGACTAATTTTGTAGCAAATTGCTACTTTTATTCAATTTTATTCAACATTGTGTAGTTTCTTACACTCCCAACGGCTGACGGCGATGATTGAACGCTCATGTCGGCAGATGTAACGGCTTCTGCAGCTCCCCTTATTCCAAAAAAAGGCATCGGACTCCTGTTACCGCCCGCGTCGGCAGAGGCAGCGGCCTCCGCTGCTCCCTTTTTTCCCACTGGAGGATTCAGGCTCCTGTTACCGCCCGCGTCGGCAGGGGTAGCGGTCTCCGCTGCTCCCCCTTTTTCCCCCGGCGGATTCAGGCTCCGGTTGCCGCCCGTGTGACTCTGCTGGTAATCAGGCTTCCATTCCTTGCCTGACTTGACCATCTTGAACACTATATGTATGATCTTGTTCTTGACATTGTTCATTACCACTCCCTCGTGTTTTCCCTTGTCCCGCAGTCTCTGGGCATATTCCCTGATTGCGGGATTGAATCTCATGGCCGCCTTNGCAGACTGGACCAGGGCGGCCTTGGCCTTTATATGGGCGAAGTTGCTGACATGCGGGCCGCCGTGTATGCTCTTGCCGGAGTCAATTCCAAAGGGGGCCACACCGATATGGCATGCGAACTGTCTCGGTGAGGAGAAACGGGTGAAATTGTTGGTGTAGATGATGAACATCGCGGCAGTGAGGACTCCTATGCCCTTGAACGAGACAAGTATGCGGTAGTTGGCGGCCAGTTCCGGTGTTGATGTCATGAGTCTTTCAATCTCGNCCTCAAGACTGTCCGCCTGCTCGGTGAGCTCCCTGTCTATCTTTTTGAGCGCTTTTTCAGACATGGACGCATACCGGAAACTCCCGCTGCCGATCCGGTTATCCATGCCCACACGTGCCTTCACAAGCTCCATCCTGCAGCAATACAGTGATCTCAGTTCCTTGACGGCTTCCGAGTCAGGGACGAACAGCATGGATTGTCCGGGCCTGTATTTCTCCATTGCGTATTGTGCAATCATCAGGGCGTCCGCCTTGTCGGACTTTCCCCTGACAATGCCCGCGGAACGTCTGATCCTGACCGGATTGTCGAGCCAAATGCGGTAGCCGTTGGCTACCAGCCATTCGCTCAGGGGCAGCGAGCATTCCCCGGTATGCTCCCCGCAGAACAGCACCTCCCCGGGGGTGAGTCTTCCCTTGACCCCGGCGTTTTTCCTGACCCATGAGAGGAGCTTCCGGTAATCCTTCCTGACGTTCTGGAATACGGCATGGGCCACCGCTCCATCCTCATCAAGACAGCAGGCGTCAAATTTTTCTTTGGCAAAATCAATGCCGATGTAGATTCTTTCAGTTTTTTTCATTAACTTTGACTGTTTTTTAGTCAACCTGTATAACTGTTCCGTCTTAAACATTACATAGGCTCCGAGCCTAACATTCTATCTGGACTGCAGTTATAAACCCACGGGGTCCCTAACCCCGGAAAGGCTCTGAGCCTAGTTAACCAATTGGTGTACCCCGTGGGATGGTTGGCTTCTTTCATACAACAAAAGTAAGCACAATCATATAATTTTGCAGCATCAAAGATTGACATTTTGCTTGTCTAACTTTGATGCTGCAAAGGTAATGTTACCCACAACCACCGCCCCTCCGGGTTCTTGTGGTCGGAAGACGATATCGTGCTAATTGTCGGCAAATTATGTGGTTTAGCGTAAACCCAAAATGAAGTTATTTCATATAAAACAATCTACCTTTCATCATCGCAGACGTTAAGAGTGCTTCCCACTATCGCGAATTCAAAGTAATAAAACAGCAAATCGGCATTGATTATTAACATCTTATCGTCTTCCGACCACTAGAACCCGGAGGGGCGGGGGTTGTGGGTAACCCTGGGTGGAGAGCGCAGCTCGGAACCCAGGGAAAATGATAAAACAAACAGAAAGAGCTCCAGGGGGGCGATATTGTGGTGGCGGACATGTGACTGCTGAATTGATATTCCGCAAAAAA
>WFMC01000019.1 GCA_009177205.1 Bacteroidales bacterium | reverse complement strand
TACTTGAATATTTTTTATTATCTTTGCAGTGCTATTATAGAGCGCCGCCACGAAATGAGCGCCTTAACCCACAATCTTTGTGGCAAAAGATTGATAAAACTNNATTNAATGTCTAACTACAAAGGGAATCCCCCTATATCTATCCGCTATTGGATTAGACCGCTCAAAAGTCAACCCGGCTTATGTAGGGTANTGGCTGCAATCTACTTCCGAGCCACNAAGAAANGGCTCTANATNAATCTTCCCGGATTTTTCGACCCCANGACCTTAGACGGCTTNAATAACCGCATTTTCGCATTTACGCCCGGCGGATATGAAGCCCAAGCCCCGGCTATGTCTAAAGTGTTCAAATGGGAGTANGCCGCCGCAAGTGCTATCGATGATTTGTTAAGCAGACACCCGGCTTCCGAGATTACTAAACCGATGTTAGATGCAGCTATTACCGAAATGCTGAAAAAAGCCGACGCGATTATACCATGAGCAACAAGAAACAGACCGCCCCGGCTCTTACTTCGGAAGCCGTAACCCCCTCAATCTTCGGCGTAACACAAGAGAAAGCCGAACACTACAAAGCACTATTAAAAGAAATTCTTATCGACCCCAACAAGCCCGAACCTGAGCCGGAAGCCCTTTTGTCGCTTCACGGCACGCCGATATTGTGGAGAGGGGGAAAGAGTTTTATTTGCGCCGTAGCCAAAGCCCGAAAGACCACCACGCTAACACTATTTGCCGCGATCCTTTGCGGACGTGATGAAACCGCCGCCGGATTTAAAGCCCTGCCCGGTTGCAAGGTGTTGTATATCGACACAGAGCAAGCCCGGACGGATAGCCAACGGATTTTATTTAGAACCGCCCAATTAACCGGGGTAAAAGCCGAAGCCCTGCCCCTGCAAGTTTTAGCCCTCAATAAGCAAGATCCGGAAACAATACGCGGACTTATGGAAACCGCCGTTAAGGAATACCGCCCCGATGTTTTGATTTTAGACAACTGGACGGATTGTGTTGCTTCGATTATGGACGATAAGGAATGCACCGAGTTTTCCCGGCAATTACGAATGTTAGCCGAAGCCTACAATATTGCAGTGTTTAGNGTGATCCACGCCAACGAGAGCGCAAGGAATGACGATAAGCCAAACTTCCGGGGATGGGGGGCAGAGGAAGCACGAAAGAGCGACTTAACCCTATTTCTCAAAGATATGGGGGATTATTCTAAGGCTACCTTTGGACGCTGCCGAGGTAAACGCCCGGACGGATTTTGCATAAGCATAGACACCGCCGGACTTCCCTATTTATACACTGAAACCCCAACGCCACCCAACCCCGACAAATACGCCGATATTGTCAAAGATATTTCTTTTATCGGGATTAATTACACTTCCCTTTGCGACTTGATCAAGAAGAAAAAGGATTGTAGTTTAAGCACCGCCAAGAGAGATATTAAGGATATGACAGATAGCGGCGCAATCGTAGCCAAAGGAGGGCTTTATTACCGCCCGGAGGATCGACCGAAAGAGCCGGAAAGCCTACCTTTTTAACAAGGTTCATTTTAGGTTCATTTTAGGTTCATTTAAGGTTCATTTGATAGTATCATATTTGGGTTCATTTGGGGGTATATATATCTTTAGATATATACCCACATGAACCTAAACTATGAACCTGAACCGATACCAAACCAAGCAAAACAAGATGGATATTTACAACATAGATGGCATAATCGGGGAAGCGTTAAGAAGTAATATCGACATATCCCCAAGCGACCGCCAAGAATGGAGGATGTTTTGTTGCGCCCTTAAAGTGTTGGGATATGATGAAGCCACTTTTATTGCTTTATCTTCCGGGAGGGAAAGAGATAGCCGCCAAGCGTGGAGAGCCGAGAGAAGCCCAAGCAGATACAGAACAGAGGACAGCGCAAGGGGAATGATCGTAGCACTTGCCAAGAGTGCAGGAATGGACGTGAAGCCCTTTCTTTTGTCGCAAGATAGAGAGAGCCGGACGCAGGGGAGCAACGACCGCCGCCCGACATATCGACCCACCACCCCGAAGCCCGAACCGCCGACCGCGCCCCCGGTATATATCACACCGCAACAAATAGAAGCAGCCGCCAAGCATTACCGGGAAACTTCGCTATATATTTGGCTATGCACTGAATTTGACCGCGCCGAGGTTGAGGAGGTAATGAAACGCTATCGAATAGGGGGGAGCAGCTTTGCACCGACCCCGGAGGGATACCGCGCCGCTTCCCTGCCCTATATTTCCACCGCCGGGAATTGTGTAGATTGTAAGTTACAACAATACGACCCGACCACCGGAAGCAGAAAGGGCAAGCCTATAAATTGGGCTTTAAAGCGAATAGGATTAAGCGACCGCCGCGCGCCCTGGTGTAACTTCGGGAATCACCTTTTGAACACCCGACCGACCGAGGAAATATGTATCGTAGAAGCGGAGAAATCAGCCCTTATTTTGTCGCTTGCATATCCCGGCAAAATATGGATAGCCACCGGAAGCAAACAGAACTTAACCCCGGAGAGGTTTGCGCCTTATCGAGGACGAAACATAACCGTTTTCCCCGACCGGGACGGCGTGGAGCAATGGAGATCCAAAGCGGAAGAATTAGCCGCCGAGGGCTATGCAATCCGGATCGACACGACAATAACAAAGCACCCCGGAGAAGCAAAGGACGATTTAGCCGACATTGTTTTGCGCTTCCGAAATGGAGAGCAGCACACCGAAGCCATCGCCCCGACCAAGACCGCCGGACAGACGGAAGCCGAGCGGATATTTGAGCAGATGAAAGCGGATAACCCCACCTTTGCGGAATTTGCCGACCTTATGGAGTTAACCGCCGTAAGTGTTGAACCTTATAACCCGAAACCAAATGAATAACCAAGATAGACCCCCCTAATTTGCTTCGATTGTAAGAGAAGCAGNAGAACCACCAACGGCAATATAATTTGCACAACAATAGGTATTCCGGAACTTGCCTATAAATATGGGAAATGCCGGAGATTTGAGCCACGAAANNCCAACGAAACAACCGCGAAACAACTATGAAAGAGAACGGAAACAATATAAAAACTTTGTGCCACGCCTGCCGCTGGGGAGGGGAGTTAGTGGAGCAATGCAACTGCCCGAAGCTGACAGATCGTAAAATCGTAACCCCCACCCAACGGCACACCGGATTATTGAAAGGGGTTGAGGTAATAGCCCGGTGCAAAGGTATCGAGAACTTTAACCCCCTTTCCTTTGTCGCAGTAACCACCGCCGCAGCAAATGGAAGTTGTTATTATTACCAACCAACAAAGTAAGAGATATGGAATATAAAATTGAAAAGATCTTAAGCCGAGTAACAGAGTTAACGGATAATCTTGAAATCGTGAACCGCGAAATTACTTCACTTCAAAAAGAAGCCGAAGCAATAAAGCAGGAACTTAAAGACCTTTTGAAAGATTTTCATTAACTTTGCAATCCCTAAATGTTGAGCGACCGCAAAAGCAGTCGTAAGAGCCTTATTTGCCCTTTGTATGGTGGAGGTAGTGGAAACACCCTCACGGCAACTCAACAGCCGAGGACACCTAAACAAAGGGCTATTTTCCTAAATGTTGAGATAATGACCCAAGAAGAAAAAACCGAACTTGCAACCGCAATGGAGGGATGCGAACGCCGGGCAATGGATTTGCTTTTGTTCGCCCTGCAATTAGCTGAATTGCTTGAAAGCCCAAAGGAAACCCCAAGAGCGGACGGAGGCAGACCGCTAAAGCACGTAAACGCTATATGGGAGGATGCAGCCGAACTAATTGCGGAGGTGCAGAAAAGCGCGAAATATTGTGCCGATGATATGTTGCACTTAATATCCGAGGTTAGTTTTTATATCGACCAACCGACAACCCCCCCCACACACACACCAACAGAGTAACACACCGCAGAAGCCACAGAAATAGCCCTAATTTCGCTTTTGTCGCTTCGGGGTATATAATCCCACCTTTGAACAGACAAAGAGCCACACGAAGCAAATTAGCCCACAATTTCCCGACCTTTAGGGAATATCCGGAACAAAGATTGATAGCCGAGGTTAACCGCCCCGGCTATTGTTTTGATATGAATAAAACCTACCGCCGGAAGTGATGGGAATATATGTTGTAGAACATACGTTGATATATGTAAAAAACCTAACGAACATTAGGATAATTACAAAAAATGTATTAACTTTGCAGTAGAAAATAAAACCTACAAACAAAGAGATATGGAAAC
>WFMC01000073.1 GCA_009177205.1 Bacteroidales bacterium | reverse complement strand
ATTTATTATTCCCGAATATGGTTTGTGGCTTATATTATTTTCATGCTTCTTCCTTTCACTATGATTTGGAAGCTGAAAAAGGATTTCCTCAAGCCTATATATACCCCATGATTATTGAGAAATGAAAAATATATTGCGTCAATTTTATCATTCATTCCTCGGCGAGTTCCGACTGATTAAAGGAGATATGGGAGTATTGATTTTCTTCCTGCTTCTCCCGATAGCCTATCCTATCGTTTATTCTTTGATTTACAATCCGGAACTCGTGAGAGATGTAGACATAGTTGTGGTTGACAACGATCGCACCCAATTGTCGCGCGAACTCGTCAGGAGATTGGACGCCACGCAGGGCACCAATGTAATCGGTTACGCTCTTGACCTCAACGATGCCCGGAACGCCGTAAATAACCACAAGGCTTACGGCATCCTTGAGATTCCGGAGGGATTTGCAAAAAGAGCCGGAATCAATGAGCAGGCAGAGGCAGTGTTATATTGCGAAATGTCGTTGATGTTGCGTTATAAGTCTCTTTTGATCAGCGCCACAGACGTGATGATGGACCTCGGAGCCACCATCACCGCTCAGCGCATCGATGAAGTGGCGCCATTGGCGGAGACAATCTCTTCGGGCGATATCATGCCGATTGAAAATATCCAATTGGGAAATATAAAAGGTGGTTTTGACTCTTTCGTTATGCCCGGCATCCTTGTCCTTATTCTTCAGCAAAGTATTTTGCTCGCTGTAGGAATGTGTGGAGGAGCCAAACGCGAACACCCCGATCTCGCGCTTTTCAATCCCGCCACCAAGCGCCCGCGTGTGTTTGTGGCAATGTTGGGTCAGACACTCGCCTATCTGACAATAATGATTGTTCCGACCCTCTACATTCTTCATTATGTCCCGCTAATGTTTAAATTTCCCATTGTCGGAGACCTTTTCCAGAAATTCCTGTTCATTCTGCCGATGCTCCTTTCCACAATAGGACTCGGATTCATTCTTCAGGGAATCGTAAGGGAACGCGAAAGCATCTTCGTCATCTGGGTTGTAACCTCTCTGATTTTCCTCTTCCTCTCCGGACTGACATGGCCTCAATATGCCATCCACGGCTTCTGGAGATTCCTCTCCGATTGCGTGCCTGCCACATGGGGCGTGGAAGGTTTCATAAAAATGAACACCAACGGAGCTTCAATCGCACAAGTTTCCGGAGCATATATCAATCTTTGGATTCTGACAGGCGTCTATTTCCTTTTGGGTTATATAGTGCAACGCTTCGTGCAGCGCCCGGCTATCATCAATGCTGAAAAAAATCTGCAAACAGACGATAATCCATAACCCCCCGTCGGCAACCGCAAATAATCCAATCAACCTAAAATTCGAATACGATTAATCTAACTATTATATGAAAGATTTGATAATGTTCATCAAGCGTTTCGCTCTTAAGTATATCAAGGGCTTCTCGCTGAGCATATTTTTCAATATCATCACTACTCTCTTCACAATCTTCTCTTTCGCCTTCCTCATTCCGATTCTCCAGATTCTTTTCGGANTTGAAGAATCGAAAGTTTATCATTATATGGAGATCGGGTCTGCCCCGATTAATGATGTTGCAGTAAATAATTTCTATTATTTCACCGACCAATTAATCGCCAATCACGGGCAATCCTACACTCTGGCTGTCCTTTCACTCATCCTCATCGGAATGACAGCATTGAAGACAGGCACATACTATCTCTCCGATTTCTTCTTAACGCCTCTTCGCAACGGCATCACCCGCGACATAAGAAACGAAATGTTCAGCAAGATTGTAACCCTTCCCATAGGGTTCTTCACAAATGAGCGCAAGGGGGATATAATCGCGCGAATCTCCGGTGACGTTTCGGAAGTTGAAAATTCAGTCAACACATCCATTATGTCGCTCATCAGATACCCCATAATGATTCTGGGTTATCTCATAGTGATGATTTATGTCTCCTGGAAACTCACACTTTTCGTTTTAATAGTCCTGCCGATCTTCGGATTCCTTATGGGCAATATCGGAAGAAAACTTAAAGCTGGCTCTCTGAAAGCTCAAAATATGTGGGGCGCTATCCTCTCCACTACGGAAGAGACAATAGGCGGCTTAAGAATCGTAAAGGCTTTTAATGCCGAAAAGCACATGAAAAATCGCTTTGAGGGGGAAACGAAAGAACTTTTCCGGCTCGCAANCCTTCNTANCNGGCGTCTTGCTCNGGCTCATCNTGTGAGCGAGACTATCGGCACAATAGCAGTAGCCATGGTGTTATGGTTCGGAGGAAGCCTTATTCTTTCGGGCAATTCCACTATTGACGCCGCCCAATTCATCTATTACCTTGTTATTTTCTATAGCCTTATCAATCCGGCTAAAGAATTGTCAAGAGGACTATACACCATCCAGAAAGGGCTTGCAGCCCTTGAAAGAATTGACAAAATCCTTAAGGCTGACAATCCGATTAAAGACCCTGCCAATCCTACTCCACTCCCTGAAGGAGAAGCGCGGGGAACCATTGGCATCAACAATGTGAGCTTCAGTTATGACGGCAAGAAAGATGTATTGAAAGATGTCTCAATAAGCGTTCCCGCCGGCAAAACAGTAGCTATCGTCGGCAAGTCAGGCTCAGGAAAATCCACCCTCGTCGACCTCATTCCCAGATTTTGGGATTTGCAAAAAGGCTCAATCACTGTGGGAGGTAAAGATATCCGCAATTATAAGGTGCATGACCTGAGGTCGCTGATGGGAAATGTCAACCAGGAGGCGATTCTCTTTAACGACACCATCTTCAACAACATTGCTTTCGGAAGCCCCGATGCAAAAATGGAAGACGTGATAAGAGCCGCTAAAATCGCCAATGCCCACGATTTCATCATGGAGACCGAAAAAGGTTATGAAACCCGTGTCGGAGACCGGGGAAGTCGCTTATCAGGAGGTCAGCGCCAACGAATCAGCATCGCACGCGCTATNCTTAAAAATCCGCCGATTCTGATTCTCGATGAAGCCACCTCGGCACTTGACACTGAAAGCGAACGTCTCGTGCAGGAAGCTCTGGAGCGACTTATGAAAAACCGCACTACCATCGTCATCGCCCACCGGCTCTCCACTATCACCAATGCAGATAAAATTTGCGTCATGGAAGATGGTAAAATTATAGAGACCGGAACTCACGCCGAACTCCTTGAAAAAGACGGACAATATAAACATCTTGTGAATCTTCAATCCACCCAACCATAAATCAGATGAAAAAATTAGCAATCTTAGCTTCCGGCAACGGAACTAACGCCGAAAATATTTACAATTTCTTCTCCAAAGGGAATAGAATCGAAGTGAGCCTCGTAATCTACGACCGCGCCGCGGCAGGAGTGGCTGACAGAATGAAAGCTTATGGCGTTGAAACCGTATATATCCCCAAAAGCGTGTGGGAAAACAATCCCGCTGAAATTATCGACCTGCTGAAAGCACATTCAATTGATTTGGTGGTACTTGCCGGATTCTTACGTGTCATTCCCTCCGAAATCACTCAAGAATACGCCGGACGAATCATCAACATTCATCCCTCTCTGCTTCCCGCCTACGGAGGAATGGGTATGTTCGGACATAAAGTACATGAAGCCGTAATGGCAGCCGGAGAAACAAAATCCGGAGTTACAGTGCATTATGTAACGGAAGAGGTAGATGGCGGAGAGATTCTTATGCAGGAAGAGGTGGAAATTACTCCTGAAGATACTGCCGAAACTCTTGAAAGCAAAATCCACGAGATAGAATATTCCCTCTTCCCGCGAGCAATCGTGGCTGCACTTAGGAAACTTGACGAAGAGGTAGCAGTGCCCCCGGAATTGCCGCACACATCTCAGACTCCTCCCCCGCTCCCTTCTCCTGCTGAGGAATGGGCTGAAACATTAGGTGTGAAATATGATGAATCAAAACTGCAACCCGAAGTTGAGTCTATAGATCATCATGAAGCCGAACCCCCTCGGATTCCACAACCGAATTCTAACGGCAATAAATTTAATCATATCCCGGCACACAAGAATGAAGAATTGCCCCCTATGCCCCAGACATATCTCGTATGGAGCATCCTGATGACAATATTTTGTTGTATGCCGGCAGGGATTGTTGCAATTATTTTTGCTTCGCAAGTCAGTTCCAAATATTATATGGGTGATTATGAGGGAGCGGTCAAATCATCTGAAAGAGCACAAATCTGGATTATAATTTCTTTCGTTTTAGGACTATTAACCACTACCCTTTATCTTCCGTTCTTGCTCATTGCAGGCTGATAAGTCAGCTTTATATGATTTCCGGCAATTTATTTAAAATCTCAAAGACACGCCTCCGGCGCTTGCTTATTCTTGCAAGCGTCGGAATTGTCGTTTTCACCTTCTATTATTTTGTTGACCCGTTTTCCGCCAAATGGCTCCCGAAATGCCTTTTCAAGCAACTCACAGGCTTTGATTGTCCCGGNTGCGGATCTCAAAGATTTCTCCNCGCCTTGATTCACGGCGATTTGCAACGCGCGGCAGAGGCAAATCTTTTTCTTCTCTTTTTNACACCCTATATGCTCTTCTGGGGATGGGTGGAGACCGACCCGGGTTTGACCCCCAGGCTTCATCGCNCAANNAATTCCGTTCCCGCCATAATTATCCTCCTCACTCTCATCCTCGCATGGACAATCCTCAGAAATTAAGAACGCATTTGCCGATGGAACGTCCAGTGGAACGGCGATTTTCAATCGCCAAAAAATGCAAATATCGGTTTTATGTGAAATTATGCGCTGCGTTGCCGAGCAATAATGTAGGAACGTATCGGCAAAGCCGGTGCATGTAATGTAAAATTTAAGAATATACTCTCGTATCGATATTTCTGAGAATTTTATTAAAAATCTTTAAAATCAATTGTGATTTACAAAAATTTTATTAATTTTGGATTTTAACGGGAAATAACACAATATTTCCTGCGTTAAGCCTTTAGTTGAAAACTGTTCAAAAGATAACTTATCTGCTTTTATTGCATTTAATTTTGAAATCCATTTTTCTTTNAGGNACCTAACATTANTNACATTATAAAAACCAANTTTTTAACCATATAACTTAATTTTTTTGACATTATNNTGNGTAATTACTCAAAGGCTATTTTTGCAAGTCTCTTTTCGATGCTTGTAATAACCTCCGGTATTATTGCTTCTGCTCAGAACGAAACTGAATGGAAAGCAATGCGCAACGGCGTTGTCTTGCCGACATCACAAAAACCAATGAAAGTGAAGTCGATGAGTGAAACCGTGCGTAAAGGATTGGGTATCAGAACTGCCGGTTCGCAAATCGCTCCCTCGAAAGACGGTATGCGCCCGACGCCCAAAGTTTCTCAAAAACCCAATAATTTGCTTCGCTCACCGGAAAATCCGCGAGGCAATCTTTATGGTGTTATCAACCGTTTCCCCAATATGGAATACAATTCCGAGGCTTTCGTAGCAAAATTTGATATGAAGTCCGGCTCAATGACCAAAATGTATTCCGGCTATCAATTCTGCCCCTATATCGGCGATGACTACACTCTTCAAACAAACGTATATCGCAATGGCGCAATCTATTCTCCGGGACAGAAAGTTGAAATTGACGGTTCATATCAATATTGGACAGTCACCGACTTCTATTCAGGCGAAATAATCAATGAGTTCAAGTACAATTCAGATGCTTGCGCTTACACAATGTGTTACAATAGCGACGAGGATAAATTTTATGCAGTCAGCATCAACAACATGTCTGAGCAATACAGCCTCCTCCAGGTTATTGACCCCAACGATTCCAAACAACCTTTCAATGTAATTGATTTGGCAGACCTTAACAGCGATTTCCGCACAGGATTCATCTGCTCTATCGCCTACAATTCAAAGGATAAACTTCTCTACGTCTTCAATGCTGCAAACGTCGTTTACACCATTGAAATTAAAAATGGTCAACTCATCGTGGCTGAAGCAGGCTTCGTTGACAGCAATGACATCCTCTTTGAAGAAGGCGTAACCACTCCTCTCGTCTACAGCCCTGCCGACGAAATGTTCCTGATGGTATATCGCGACAATTTCCTGCGTGCAAACCGCTTGCTTTACGTTCATCCCGAGACTTTCGAGGTGTTTGAAGGTCCGCTGCTGGCTGAATCCTTCAGACCCTATATCGCTTCACTCTTCGTGACTGATGATTTCGCAGAACCCGATGCACCCGAAGTTGTGGGCAAAGTGAATGTCAACTTCACCAAAGCAAACCTCACAGGTAAAATCTCTTTCACTTCTCCTGAATATACTTACGCAGGCGTTGAACTCGGAGAGACTCCCATTAAGATGGTCGTTACCATTGATGGTAAGGAATATTACAACCAGAACGTAAAAGCCCTTACCCCCGTTTCTCTTGATGTAACTTTGGAAGAAGGCAGCCACGTGCTTGAAATAGTGTCTTACAACGGCGAATTTGCAAGCCCGAAACGCACTGTTGAATTCTACACCGGTTATGACGCTCCAAAATCTCCCGAATACCTGACTCTCCAAGGAAATACCTTGTCTTGGGAACGCCCGGGTGAAATAGGCATGCACAACGGCTTTGTTGATGCAGATGACATCACTTATAATGTTTATCTCGACGGCAAGAAGCTCAATGATGCGCCCATCACTGAAGAACAATACGTAGTTGAGCCCAAAGATGCTCAGAAAGTATGTGAATTCAGTGTGGAGGCTGTGTCTCACAATCACGCATCCGACAAGACTTCTCTCAAAGAAGTATTCGGCTCAGCCATCAATCTTCCGTTCTTCCAAAAACCGACAAGCGTTGAAAAAGACATGTATCGCGTCATCAACCACAATGAAGACGGCAGAATGTGGTTCTGGNCTGACGNAACAGCTGACNAGGGCTCTGACATGTANGGCTGGGCAATGAGCGTCGGNTATATGNACGCAGCTGATGACTGGTTGATTTTCCCGCTCATCAACTTCCCGGACGCATCGAAACTTTATTCTATCGATTTCGACATCGCAGGCCTGATGCTTGATTACACGACTTGCGAAAGTTATGAATTATATCTTGCCAAAGAGCCTACTGTAAAGGCAATGCTCTCCGGCTTGTGCATCTACAAAGACAACTATTATATGACCGACGATGGCTTCCAGCACAAGTCATATAACTTTGCGGTGAAAGAACCCGGCGATTATTATATCGCAATGCGCATCAATTCCACCAAGGATACGGATCCCTCCGGATTCGGTGTCTTGGTCAACGACTTCAACGTGAAAGTTGTCGACGGCAAGAGCAACTCACTCCCTGCCGACCCAACCAAAGTAACCGTTATTCCTGACCCGGAAGGTTACAACTATTTCGATGTTGAAGCAACTCTGCCCACTCTTGACATCACAGGCAAACCGCTTCCCGCCGACCAGGTGATAACCCTCAAAGTCGTGGCTAACGGCATTGAAAAGACAGGCACCGNCAAACCGGNCGNGACTATNATCGTGCCCCACGNTGTCGACTNCCCGGGCTTCGTGAACATTGCCATTACTCCTTCAAATGAAGCAGGCGACGGATACACCCGCTATCACCGCAATTATGTGGGCATAGACATTCCATTGTGTCCGACCAACATCAAGGCCACAGCATCTGCCGACAACCTGACCATGCACTACACTTGGGATGCCCCCGGTGCGATTGGGGAAAACAACGGTGTGGTAAATGTCGATGAACTATACTACAAGTTCTATGTCCGCAGCGGCATCGCTCTCTCTTATATTGACAAGACCACTGAATGTAAATATGACTTCAAGCCTTTCGGCAACCAAGCTCTCAAACAGGAGGCTACTCTTGCAGGTTCTTCAGCAAACAATGAGGCAGGCGAATCACGCTATTCAATCTTCTATCAAGACGAAATCGGTGTGCCCTACGAACTCCCCGTCAAAGAAGAATTCAACAGCACCGGATTCGATTTCAGTCCTTATCGCTTCCTCGTGGATGGAGAATTTTCTCAATCTGAAGTGACCAACGTTTCCAGCATGGACGGTGCGGGAATCGATGACCCCAAGTTTGTTCAAGGAGGTCTTATCGCTTATTGCACAGGCATCATCACCGACAGCCGCGCCGTGCTCCCGAAAGTTACGACTTCAGGCATCTCACGCACCATGGTAAGTGTTCGCGTATGGGATTATTCTCACGCTCCTGAAGTTATGCAAATCTTCGGCCGTCGCTTTGAAAAAGAGGAAGAGCAATTGATCGGTGAATATCGCTTCACTCATCCTTCAAAGGGTGAATGGGTGGAATATGAACTCCCGCTCCCGGCTGAATTCAACAACTGCCCGTGGATTCAAATCCGCATCGGCTGTCCGCTCAAGGGTGAACAATTACACTCCAACGAGTATCTTGTCATCGACAATTATCAGATTTATCCCGACCTGAACTACGACCTTAAGATTACTGATCTTAACGGTCTCGCAGTAGCGACTCCGGGCGAAACTGCAACTTACTTCGTGAAAGTTGCAAATGCAGGTCGCGAACGTACTTCAGGCAATTTGATTATCTCCGCTGTCAACAGCGAAGGCAAGACTATCGCTTCAAGCGAAACTCCCGTGCCGATGATTAATCCTTATCANTTCNTNGANCACGAANTNCAATNTGAATTAANCGGTGACTNCANGAANGGAGAGTCAGTAGAAATCATTGCAAAAATTGAATNTGACGANGATGACAANANCANCNATAACACTANGAAAANCTCTCTCCAAATGAGAAATTCTGGTGTGCCCGTCGTAACCGATCTTGTCGGCACTCCCCTTGATGACGAAGTCGAATTGACATGGTCTGCTCCGCAAGGTGAATATGGCGACTTCGAGAACTTCGATTTGTTGACACCCTATCAGGTTACTGATAAACTCGGTCAATTCAAGAATGTAAACGGCGATGACCTTTATCCCATCGCAATCGGCAACGGTGCCCTCACTATCGAATGGCCCGACTACGAAAAGAAGCAGGCTTGGACCGTGGTCAATATGGAAGACCTCAAGTTGATGAACGATACACGAATGGCTCCTCATTCAGGCAAACAGGTGCTCATCGCCCGCGCCGGATGGTATGATCAGGAAGACACTCCGAAGCAATCAAGCAAATGGCTCGTTTCTCCTGAAGTTGTAGGCGGAACCAAAATCTCATTCTGGGTTTCAACTCCTTCTTCAAGTGATACGGAATATCTTGAAATCTGGACTTCTGAAACAGGTGACTATCTCGACCCCACGAGCACTTCTTCAACTCGCAACGGAAACTTCCGCAAGCAAGCTCCGAAGAGCAAGGTTGGTAGCGAAGCATGGGAAGAAATCTCATATAAACTTTCTGCCAAAGATAAATACTTTGCCCTGAGATATTCTTCTTACGATGGCATCGCAATCCTTCTTGACGACATCACCTTCACTCCCGCTCAGAAACTCGCTTACGACATCGACCACTATTCAGTTTATCGTGTTGATGACAGCGGCGAACCGGTATTGGTAGCCGATGACCTCAAGACTCCCGGATTCACCGATAAGACTTGGGATTCAACCAAGGTAGCCACTTATTATGTGCTCGCTCACGCCAATTATGACAATCGTGTGATTGCCGGTGCCAAATCAAATCTTGTTCGCATTGCCGCTACCGGTGTTGACAACATCTCCGACACTCAGGCAATTTACTCAGGTAAGGGTGAAATCAGGGTTGACGGCTTCGAAGGTGAAAACATCACAATCACTGCTGCTGACGGCAAAGTTATGGTGAACACCAACGTAAGATCTGCTCAAGCTCACTATTCAGTTGCAGCCGGTATCTACGTAGTAACTTGTGGCGACGTAACAAGAAAAGTTGTGGTAAGATAATTTCAAACCTTATATAATCTGACTTTAATTAGTCTTAATAAAAAAAGATTTCGCCTACCGGCGAAATCTTTTTTTTGTTTTTCAACATATTTTTGTAACTTTGTGTTGCATACTATATCTAATCTTTCTCGACTCTCCGCTCCTTTCCAATTTTTGGACTTTATTAACTGATTTTCATGTTTTCTCACATAATATATTACTCCGTCATTTGCGGCATGATTATTTTGGCTTGCATCGTATTCATGGTGTTGCAAAAAATCACCCCCGGATATGGAGTAACCTACGACCGGAAATGGGGTTCGTCGATCAATAATCGTCTCGGATGGGTGCTGATGGAAGCCCCCGTGTTCATAGCGATGTTGCTTATGTGGATTTTCGCCCCGGCAGCCCGGCGCTTAAACCCTGCCATCTGCGTCATGACTTCCCTCTTCCTCCTCCATTATTTTCAGCGCTCCTTCATCTTCCCCATGCTCATTAAGGGGAAGTCAAAAATGCCCTTATCCATAATCCTCTCCGGAGTTACTTTCAATCTGCTCAATGCCTATATGATCGGAGGATGGTTTTTTTATCTGAATCCTCCCACTGAAATTTATTCCGTTGCATGGCTCTATTCCCCACTCTTTATCTTGGGAACAGTGATATTTTTCATCGGAATGGGAATCAATATTTATTCCGACCATATTATCAGAAAACTTCGCAAGCCCGGAGATACTAACCATTATATCCCGAAAGNGGGTATGTTCAGATATGTTNCNTCNGCAAATTANTTGGGAGAATTNACNGAATGGGTGNGATTCGNNTATTCTGACATGGNGTCTTNNNNGATTGGTGTTTGCTGTCTGGACTTTCGCCAATCTCGCTCCAAGAGCAAAAGCGACCCACAAACGATATCTCGAAAAATTCGGATCTGAATATAAAAATCTGAATCGAAAATATATTCTCCCCTTTCTCTATTAATAGAATTTAATTTCTATCTCTCCAACGTTAGATATAAAATTTATTGATATGTCTCTTTTTACCCCGGCTAAAATAGGACCCGTCACTTTGCGCAACCGCACCATCCGCTCGGCTGCCTTCGAAGGAATGGGCAAAAATAATAATCCCACCCCTCAATTGCGTGATTATCATTTCAGCGTGGCTGAAGGGGGTGTGGGAATGACGACTCTTGCATACGCCGGCGTCTGCCGCTCCGCCTTATCGTTTGAATCTCAGCTCTGGCTTCGCCCGGAAATCATCACTTCCCTGCGCGAAATCACCGACGGCATCCATCAGCGTNGAGCAAAAGCCTCCATTCAAATAGGTCATTGCGGCAATATGACGCATATCAAAACCGCCGGAGGAATCCCCGTTGCTCCCAACACCGGATTCAACCTATATNCTCCCACAATCTGCCGCGGCTTAAAANAAGATGAACTCAAGCAACTCGCCAAAGACTTCGGCGTAGCTGTCAACACAGCCCGCGATGCCGGTTTCGACTGCGTGGAAGTACACTCGGGACACGGCTATCTCATTTCTCAGTTCCTGTCGCCATATACTAATCATCGCCGCGATGAATTCGGCGGCTCGCTGGAAAACAGAATGCACTTCATGCATCTTTGTCTTGATGAGGTGATGAAGCAAGCCGGCTCAGACATGGGGGTGATAGTCAAAACAAATATGCGCGATGGCTTCAAAGGGGGGCTCGAAATAGATGATTGCATCACGATTGCCAAAGAGATAGAGAAACATGGCGTACATGCCATGGTGCTCTCCGGAGGATTTGTCAGCAAAGCCCCAATGTATGTGATGCGTGGAGAAATGCCTATCTTCACCATGACTCATTATATGAAGCAGTTGTGGCTGAAATATGGAGTCAGGATGGTGGGGAAATACATGATTCCCAAAGAGAAATTTACCCCTCTCTATTTTCTGGAGGATGCAAAAGTTTTCCGCAAGGAACTCAATCTGCCACTCATCTACGTAGGAGGTGTAATCGACCGTCAGGGAGCAGACAAAGTTATGGATGAAGGTTTCGAATTTGTCCAGATGGGACGCGCACTTCTCAATGAGCCCGATTTCGTCAACAAAATGAAAGCAGACCTCAATCATCGCTGTGGATGCGACCATGTCAATTATTGCATCGCCAGAATGTATTCAAAAGATATGGCTTGTCACAAACACCTCTCCGAACCTCTCCCTAAAGGGATTCAAAAAGAGATAGAAAAGATTAAGGCAAGAGGTTAATAACTCATTT
>WFMC01000159.1 GCA_009177205.1 Bacteroidales bacterium | reverse complement strand
GTTTGACGCTATGCCCTCCGAGCACCTAACAACCGCAATACTCAACACCAAGAAAGCCGAGGAGGCAAGGAGGGAGAAAGAGTTGGAGGAACAGGCGGAGGAGGAATTTCGCAGACAGGCGGAATTTGCCAAGCGGTACGGCGTTACCCTCAACCGCCACTCACAGGCGGAATTTGCCAAGCTTCAAGAGAAGCTAACAGCGGAGTTAACCCCGGAGCAATACGCCGAGATATGGGCAACGCCACAATGGAAAAAAGACTATATCGAGGAGCAACGCCAGGCATACCTCAACAGGCATAAAGGCACAGGCGCAGAGGAGGGCGAACCCGATGGCGAGCGTTAACAGAAGATTGAAGAGAGCCGCCGAGAGGGGCAAAAACATATCCAACGTAAGAATGAGAGCCAAGAGCCACGGCGGTAGGCTAAAGGACTATCAAAAGGGCTTTTCCCTAAGTCTATACGCCGACCGATACGAGGACGGGGCGTTAGAGCTAAGTTTGGTTAATGGNCTGAAAGGAGGGGGCAAGGTATGAGCGACAAAGAGAAAAACCCTATTGAGGCGTTAAACGCCCTCCCCGGAAACCTCCGCCCTATGGGCACCGCCCCCGATATAGACCCGATGGCACGCCCACTTTGGGAGATAGACCAACGTTTTCTCAACCCCTTTGCGCCTGTTCCGCCTGTACAGGCGTGGGCTACTATGGGCGACCGCCCGGCAATACCCAAGAGCGGAATTATTACGTTTTCGGCAAAGCCAAAACAGGGTAAAAGTATTTCAACCTATGCCCTAATAATCCCGATCGTAACCGGAGCCGCGTTTGACACCCTGACACCGACAACCGACCGCCCCCGGCTGGTTATAGTGTTTGATACCGAGATGGACACCCCCACACTATCCCGGAGAGCCGCCACAATGCAAAAAGCGTTAGGCGATGCCTCCCCACGTTTTCAAGTGGTGCCGTTGCTGGAGATACCTAAGAGCCGCCGCCGGGAGATGATAGAGGCTATAACAACCGAATACAACCCCGATATTGTAGTAATAGACCAAGTGGCGAGGTTGGTTAATAACTTCAACGATGCCGGGGAAAATGTAGAGTTTGGGGAATGGTTAGCCCAATACGCCGCCAAAAGAACAGTATTAACCGTAATCCACCAAAACAAAGCCGCCGACAATACCCAAATGAAAGGGCATTTAGGGAGCATATTGGAGGAATTAGCGGTTGAGAATTACGGAGTATCACGCCAACAGGGCATATTTGAGATTAAGCCCACCAACGCCCGGCAATCGTGCGTAGATGAAACCTCAACCCCTGTAACCTTTGCCCTCAACGATACCGGGGAAATAATAACCGCTAACGGGGTTATACAGCAGAACCGGGAAAAGGACGCGGAGAAGTGGCGCAATGATTTGCGGTTGATCTTCGGCGAGGATAAGGAGTTGAAGTATTCCGAAATCGTAAGCCGGATAATGAGCCAACAGGGGCTAACGAAAACCCCGGCGGAAACGAAAGTGAACAACGCCCGGAACGCTGGAGCGATAGAGCACACCGACCCCAACAACAACCGCTCACCCTACAGGCTCACAACGCCCCTAAACACCTGTTCAGATTTTGACGATTTAGACATACTTTGAAACCTCAATTTTACCCCCGTGCTACTTTACCCCTATACCCCTGTTTCCTATATAAAGTAAACAGGGGTAACAGGGGTAAACGCGGTAAAAATACCCCTAAAGCCCCTAAACAGGGGTAAACAGGGGTAACAGGGGTAAAAGTAAAAAACGCCTCAAAATGGACTTTTACGACATACATAAAATTATAGAAACAGCCTCAACCGGGGCTATAGACATAAGCCCCACAGACCGCCAAGAATGGGCTTTACTTTGTTGCGCTTTAAAAGTGTTAGGCTATGACGTAAACACCTTTATAGCAATGAGTAATACAACGGAGGCGGAATGTAGAAAAGTATGGAGCGGAGAACGAAACCCCTCCCGATATGTTCCGACAGAGGACAAAGCGAAAGCCAAAATTGTAGCACTTGCAAAAGCCGCCGGAATGAACCTCAACGCCTACAAAATCCCGACAGGGGTAAAACCCCCGACAGGGGTAAACAGGGGTAACAGGGGTAAAACAGGGGTAACAGGGGTAACAGGGGTAAAACGGATAACGGATTTTGACGGTATAGACATACCCGAAACACCCCAACAACCGCCCCTCAAAATTGAGCTGGAGGAGGTAGCCCGGAGGGAAGAAAAAGCGGAGCAATCCGCCCTGTTCAATTTCCTTTGCCGCCTGTTCCCCTCCGATGAGGTAGCCCGGGTTTTCCACCTGTACCGGGTAGGAGCGACAACGGAATTTAAGACCGCTGCCCCGGCTTTAGCCTCCGCGTTCCCCTACCTCAACGCCTCCGGGGATTGTGTGGACATTCATTTAATGCCCTATGATCAGGACGGGCACCGCTGGAAATCCGGCTATAACCAAAATTGGCTAATGGCTAAACGCAAGCAGAGCGACCGCCGCGCCCCCTGGTGCCTGTTCGGGGAGCATTTGTTGAGGCTCAACCCCTCCGCCCCGGTGGGAGTAGTCGAGAGCGAGAAA
>WFMC01000090.1 GCA_009177205.1 Bacteroidales bacterium | reverse complement strand
TGAAATGGATAAAATAATGGAGAGATTGAGCCAGATAGTCAAGAGTGCCAACACACCCAAAACTAAACATAAGCAATATCAATCCCCCTATGCTAAGTTTGACAAACTAAGAAACAGAAAACATAAGAAAAGATGAAAAAGCAACTCATTTCAGCGGTGGGCGTAATTCACGTTCACAATCTCCAAACGGGAAACGTAGAGCCGATGGTTCTCGGTGAAATCTTCTATATGCGCAAAACGCTCATTCTAAGACGTAGAGTGCGCAAGGTGGTGTACTCATGCACGGTGCCTCTTGCCGGGCATACTTTGGAAAACACCAAACAGGAAATGCGTAAATTGCTCAACGATACAGTGAGGCGAGCTTATGAAAGAGAATGAAATAATTGCTATGGTGGACGGCTTTGCGAAAGCTCACCCGGACACCGTAGCGAAACTAAGGAAAATCGCCAAAGAGATAATTGGCATTGACCGCAGCGATATGACTGCACAAGAGTATGAGACCGCACAAATCGCGTTCTGCTTAGGCGGTGTGTGGGCTTTAACAAATCAACCCAGTAAATAAAATGGAAATCAAAATTAAATGGCGATATGCCACCGGCTCTGTTGACACTAAGGATATGGAGCTAATATGTATTCCGGCAAGAGGTAGGCGCATTTGCGGTCCTGATGAGCTGGACGCAGAAATGGCTATCAAAGACGGCATGAATTTCGTTATCGCAGAAATTCACACGGGCGATGTAGAAAGCTCCAACGCCTTATGTGAGGAAATCGTGCGCAGGTTTAACGAATTTCCACAAGACCAAAAGCGATGAGCGATAAGTGCCATTACATAAACGTGCGTGGCGTGGGGCGTGTGCTAATACCCGGATGTATGGCGGTTGCGGTCAGCGACAATATAGAGGATTGTACTTGCAACGCTCCACCCACGCCTCAAGAGGTGATTGAAAAGCTCCAGAGAGAAAATAAAAGGCTCAAAGCTGAAATAAAACGCCTAAAAAGTTTGTTATATTAAATATATTTCATAACTTTGCGTTCANCAAACACAAGCAATATGATTATGGAACACGATTTTTCACTACGTTGCATGAGGATAGACCACGCTCTACGCCCCTATGACAAAGATAATGAATATCTCAAAGGTAGTCACGTTCAGACAAAGGAAAAACACGGTGCCGACCGTTGGGTTATCATGGGTAAGAACTTTGATAAAATCGCAAGTTTTAACCATGAGCCTACCGACAAAGAGATACATAACGCTATTNGTGAACGATTTGGGCNNTNCNATAAAATAATGTTGTAATGGCGNGTAAAGTAACGATAATGTATTTGGGAAACATAACAGATTTTCTGCCCCAAACTATAATAGAAAATGGTGAGCCTATATTGGTTTACCCAGAACGCTATAAACGAGTTACCCAAAACAATGATGACGTTTTGGTTGAATACTCCCTCGCACCCTTTGACAATGAAACAGTCAAGAAAAGTAATTCATGTGGAGCTTAAACAGCCCTACAACGGCAGGCGCAATCACTATTTTGGTAGTGTTGTTGCGATATACGACACGCTCCCCCCGGATGTTGTCGGCATAAGTGCCGCCAGCTTATGGAATGTGTTTTGTAAGTCTAATACCTATCACGGTCCGCTTGCAACTGTCCGAAAGAGAGAATTAGTAAGTAAATCAACAAATCGCGGAAAGAGAGGAAACAATGACTAAACAAGAATATGATGAGCGTTTGGCTGCTCTCAAAAAGCAATATGAAAAAGCTAAAAACGACCTTGCGATTGAGTTTGCCAAGTCTAACAATCCCTATAAAGTGGGCGATATACTTAGTAACGGCCGCCGGAATGTTACTATCCGTGTAGAGAAAATCACATATCGCTATGGCTATGATGGTACTCCCTATTGCGTCTATCACGGAACGGCATTAAAGAAAGACCTTACCCCTCGCAAAGTCAATCCCCTTACCGATGCAATTCACCAAGATACCGATATAATAAAACTTAACTGATATGTTAGGCGCAATTATAGGAGATATTGTTGGCTCTCGCTTTGAGTTCAACATTCAGTGCAATGTCATTATAAAGTATTAACTTTGCAATCAAATAATTTCTACAATGAAAAAATCATTACTATTACTATTGTTTGCGGTGCTGCTTACAGCCTGTGGCAAAGATGATGAGCCGGCGAAAGTTGCCGACCTCAATGTGAAAGCCCTTACCTCATACATAGGGCAAAGTCGCTCATACGTTATTGAACATTTCAAGGATGGCACTCCACTTTCGGAAACCATAAGCCTACTTATGTATGACTTGAATACTCCCAAAAGTAAGTTTTCACTCACATTCAAGACCGGAACAGACAATCTAATAAAATCAATAGAGATATATGCTCTCTGTGATAGCTATGCAAGTGGAATGGAAACTTTCAAATATGAGATGGATAAAATCAACTCTACCATTACCCACGTTACCTATATGGGGCGTTATCATAGCAAAACCGACGGACTTATAGACTTTAGCAATCGTAGCGAGTTATGGGATTATATCAATGAAAAGGGTGTAAGCACAAGCGTATATGAAACATGGTGGATAGAGAATAGCACAAACGTAAAATTTACCGTAGAGGGGCAATTCTATCGCCCAAATAACTCTATCACCATTGAGATTAAAAAGAGTGTTTGGTAATATTTGTGTGTTGAATAAACACATAATTGCTCAAAATCAGCATTTTATATTGAAAATATTTGGTAGAATGGTGGGAAACAGCTACATTTGCGATGCTATACATAATTNTATCGGCAAGTGAGTAACACCGCTTGCAATCGTGTTGGCGGTATTTTTGTACCCCAACGATAATAACATAACGGTATTGTACCCCCGTGATGTAGCTTAATGGCACATCAACTGCCGATAGGTATGTATAGCAACGGGAAAGGCAATGCCGTTTTTTCTATTGCCTGTAATCTTTCTAAATTGCTATATAATGAAAGATACAAACAATGGTACGCTCAACCTTAATGAGCAAAGAGGGTTATCTGCCCTAATCAAAGTTGCTCAACAACTTTTCGGATTAAGCAACGAAATTGAGACCGTTATTTGCGGCGGTAAGTTTGAGAATGGAGCTTTCAATGATGAGCTTTTCCAGCTTGCGGACACCCTACGCGAAAAAGCCATAACTCTTGCCCCTATTATTGGCAGTGTGGCAATCAGTAACACTAATGTAGATTGATACTATGGAAAACAAAGTATTCAACTACAACGGTACGCCTATCACGTTCAAGGCAGGCAATACCACAATGGTAAATGCTACTGAAATGGCGAAACCATTTGGGAAACGTCCGGGAGATTGGCTACGCTTTCAACAGTCGCATGAGTTCATTGAGCAACTTTCCAAAGTGAGGAATCACACTTTGGCAGAAATGGTGATTGTTACCAAAGGCGGTAATGCTCCGGGAACATGGATGCACGAAGATGTAGCGTTAGAATTTGCGCGTTGGCTCTCTCCCCAGTTCGCAATCTGGTGTAACGACCGCATTAAAGAGCTTATGCGGCATGGAATCACTGCAACCCCGGCTGCTATTGAAAGCATACTCGCAGACCCGGCAAACGCCATTCTTATGCTCCAAGCTCTAAAAGAGGAAAGAGAGCGCAACGCCTCGCTATCAGAGAAAAACCATATCTACAAGTCGGAGAATAGCCGATTACTCCGATTAACGGCAAGTCAGCAATCACAGCTTGAGGCGCAAGCACCAAAGGTTGAGTATGCGGACAATGTTTTGAATANTGATAGCACCTATACCACTACACAGATAGCAAAAGAGTTAGGAATGTCAGCACAGAGCCTTAACAAAGTTCTACACGGTCTCGGTGTTCAGTTCCGACAGAGCGGTCAATGGCTGCTATATGCCAAGTATCAAGCAAAGGGTTATACCAAGACCCGGACGCACACATACACTCGCACAAACGGACGGGTAAGCACAATGATTGTGTCAGTATGGACTGAGGCAGGGCGAATGTTTCTACATTCTCTGCTAAAAAAGTACGATTTAATCAAATGTGACGGATAAATTGTTGTAGTATCAAAAGTTATTACTAACTTTGCACTACGGTAAAAAAATTAAGCCCCACCGGGTAAGGCCGCGGATTGTAGTTCCGCGGGTTGCTGCTCGGTTTGGGCTTATTTCTTTTGTAATATTTTCAATATTTCGGAGTTATCGGTAAGGCTATGGAGCTTTAGCCCTTGATTGTAGATAGCTCTTACAATAATCCAGCACAATGTTTCTCCAATAGTGGTTTGAAACAAATGCGCTTTAGTATGCGTATCGTGTATGTCAGGACCGCCACCCATATATTCAGACGCTTTCAATATCTCCGACAAATGCAATAGAGCCTCGTTCTTTGCCGCGACATCGGCAAACGGCTGATTAAGCCATTCCTTAACTGACTTTTTAGATACCATAATAGGTTCTTTCAATCCCGGAGCATAAAGGGGCTGTTGGCATATCGTTTCATACGCCAGCTTTTTAATCTCTTTACGCCTTTCTTTAATATCATCGGACAAAGGCTCACGAATAACGCGCTTGTTTTGCAGTATGCCGTCAATGGTCTTTTGGTTATCCTTGACAAAGTAAGGGAGTGTGCCAGCGTTGGCGGCTTTCTCCATGCGTTCCTCATTGCTCTTAACCCAATCCTTGAATGTCGGTGGCACGGCTGTTACCACGTCCGAACACTCAACGCTCGCCGGGTCGGTCCCGTCAAGAATGTTATCAAGCATTTTATCCACCTCGTTAGGTGTAGCCAATACTGGCTCCATGTAGCAACGACAATTCGGGTGCCAGCCGGTCCACTTGA
>WFMC01000137.1 GCA_009177205.1 Bacteroidales bacterium | reverse complement strand
CGGTTATGCACGATTCCTAACCGAACGGAATGTGACGCGACTATGGCGGAGGTAAGAAACTCCAATCCGTCAGGCGCAAGAGAGATCAATAGAGTTTCCCGGTTTGTCACCCTCTCTAATTAACAGACTTCATGAAACGGATTATACTTTTATGCGGTCTGCTGACCGCTTTTTTTTGTGCCTTTTCGAACCCGGTAGAGTTTAGGCAATCTATTCCTGCGTCCGGGACGACAATATCAACTTTCAATTTTGAATTGGAATTTGACATTGACAAAGCACTTGAAGCAGCAGTTACCGAAGCACCTGGTGTTAATGTGGGCTTAGGGTATATGGGGGGTGGCTCAGGCAATAAGTATGGAATTGCCACACTATATAAAGGTGATGAGAAAACAGGTGAGGTTCTTGGAACTTCAATGGGAAGCACTTTTAACGGAAAATCAGAAGGATTTATTGTAAATGGGAATAAAGCCACTATGAATTTTGATGAGTCAATTCCCATTATTCCGAATCAAGAATATACAGTAACGGTAACGAATATATTTTATCTGTATAAGGAGAATCTTGCCANAAGAGTGAATTCTACAAAAAATGATTTTACAAGCAATCCAATTGTCCTCAAANTTATTGNAGCAGACTTAGGAGACTCAAAAATTTTTGTGGAACGCTCTAATANNGAAAAAGACTCATCTCTNGAGANANTTGAGANTGTGGANTTTGATCTGTCCGCTCCTTTCTCCATTAATTCAGGCGCTGAAGTTCTAATAAAAGAGGGTGATAATATTATTGCAAAAACATCAAATCTTAAGGTTTCACCGTCAGATGAAACTAAACTCATCGCCGATTTCGGCAATGAGGCCAATCTATACTTAGGTCATTCCTACACATTGGTTCTTCCTGCGGAATCTGTGTCTCTTGCAACTAACTCAAATGCTTCAAATCTTGAGTTTTCTGTTGATGTTTGTGGATTGTCCCAATATTCTATCAAACTCGTATCTACTAACATTGAAAAAGATGATAACGGCATACCTACATCAATAACATTTCTTTACGATATGCCGGACCGAACTACTTTATCACGGCAGACTGGCACTTCCGAGGCAGCAATAGGTTATGGCTTGTATAACAATGGTGCCGTTGAGGGTCGTTATATGGGTCAGTTGATAGAAAATGGGAGAGGATTTAAATGGACCTTTAGTAAAGATAACTGGATTCCTGAAACTGAATATACTTTCAGAAAAGAAGCCAACAGTATTTATGTATGCGATGACTCCGGAAAACATCTTCCTGAATATGTCAATGAGATGGCAGAGGTTTCTTTTACCACTCCTTCTGTTGAAGCATGGGGTTATCCCGATATGGAATTTAAGACTCCTGTAATTACTAGTTCAAAAGTGGATTACGATGAGAATTATATAGAGGGAATGACATGTCAACATATCAGTTCTATAGAATTTTGGCTTAAGGAGAATTGGTACTATCTAGATGGAGAAAGATATAACCTTACTCTACATCCTAAGATAAATACTATAGAAAAGAATAAAGTAAACTTATATGAAATGACGGCAGAAGGAGATAAGTTAATTTCTACTGTCAATTTAAATGTAAGGTATGATATCAATGAAGTTTGTGGGGTAGGAACAGTTAGCCTCAACACATCTCTTTATGAAGGTAAGAGGTACAAATTGGTTATTCCTGAAGGCTATTTTACTGTTATTCCATTCAATAATTTGAAAGATCAATCTAAAGTCAATCTTATACGTAATAAAGAATTTGTATTGACGTTCGAAGGTGCAACTCCCAACAAAGTCATTCTTCAAAGTTGTAATTATGCTGACAATTCAGTTGTAAGTAAACTTTACACTGTAAACTGGGTATTTGAAGGCACATATCAACTCAGCGAAAATATCAACACTGTAAAATGTGACAGAGTGACTGTAAATCAATTTGGTGAAATTCCTTCGACTCAGGAAAAGACAGCCTTCCTTTCAGAAGGAATAGGTAAGACATATGTATATGTGAAATTTTTGGATGAGGCTACCGGGGAACCGACAAACGTTTCCAATAAAACAACGTATACTCTCACTATTCCAAAGGGAATGCTTATAAATACCATTAACGATGAAATCGTAAATGATGAAATCGTGCTTCATCTGAAAGGAGGAGAGGAAACAGTGCCGGCTATGAACCCATCGAAATGCCTCATACGCGCAGGTGCGAATACGGGAGCTTCGCCGCAACAGACAAGGAACGCCTGGCAGATTTAATTTCAGCCTTGGAAAATTCAGAAATCAAAGCG
>WFMC01000212.1 GCA_009177205.1 Bacteroidales bacterium | reverse complement strand
GCGTTACCTCGGAGCCACCCCTGTATTCGTTGATTCCGAACGCGAAACCTGGAATATGGATCCCGAACTTCTTGACCGTGCAATCGCCGAGCGTATCCGCATCACAGGTCGCAAGCCGAAGGCAATAATTCCGGTCGCCCTATACGGGATGCCCTACAGGATAAAAGAGATTATGGAGGTGTCGGAGAAATATGGCATACCGGTCATAGAAGATGCCGCCGAAGGCTTCGGTTCGCGCTATGGCGGACAGGTGCTGGGGACTTTCGGACGATATGGCGTGCTTTCCTTTAATGGCAATAAGATGATTACAACCTCGGGCGGAGGGGCGTTGATATGCGGAGATGAGGAGCNGAAGCGCGANATNATGTGGTATGCCACNCANGCGCGCGAGTCNTATCCNTATTATCANCATGAGGTGATAGGTTATAATTACCGCATGTCGAATATCTGCGCNGGNATCGGNAGGGGACAGATGACGGTNCTTGAGGAACATATCGCTCATCACAAGCATGTTCAGGCGCTGTATTGCGAATTGCTGAAGGATGTTAAAGGGNTNAAGATGCANTGCGCTCCGGGACCTGAGTTTGATTCCAACTATTGGCTCTGCACGGCAGTTCTTGACCCTGCAGTTCACGTAGAAGGGGAGGAGAATGCCTATAAGGAGGTGATAAAGGGAGCCGTAGGAGGTGCAGCCGGTGTGATACACGCGGCGAAGATAGCCACGACGGATTGCCAGCCGAACGCGAATGTGGAGGCATTGCGCATGGGNCTTGACNAGGCGAATGTGGAGGCAAGNCNTCTGTGGAAGCCGATGCACAGGCAGCCGGTATATCGCGAATCGCCGGCGTATGTCAATGGGGTCAGTGAGGAGTTGTTTGCGCAGGGGATATGCCTGCCGGCAGGTCCGTGGGTAAGCGATGAGGATGTGGCGTATATAGCGGATTGCATACGCAAATTAATTAAAAATTAAGAATTAGGCTCACCGCTTCGCTAAGCGAGCACGCCACCAAACACGCGCGTTAGAATTAAGAATTGATTATCTCAAACGTGCCTAATATATTCGACGCGCTATGCGCGCCGGCAGGATAAAATTTATTGCGACCGCTCCGAGCCATTCCTCGACGCGCTCCGCGTGGCTCTTAATGAGGGAGGGTTGATTTTTTGCTGATTTTTTGTTATTTTAGCGGTGGATTTCAATAATCTGCCGCTTTTTTATTTTATTTACCTTATTTCTAATTTTTATTGACTATGATTCATTTCGCGCGTTTGATTTCTCTTTCTCTTCTTAGCTGCGCCCTCACAGGCTTCGCTTCTTACATGAGTAAAACTGATTATCTTGTATCGCCTTCTCNGCTTGCCGATGACGAGGNTACGGAAGAAAAGTCTGATTNCGTGGGTTTCGTATTCACGGATGTCAAGATTAATCCNACCANTCCCGTGANGGACCAGAACAAGTCAGGCACTTGCTGGGCATTCTCAGGCGTCTCCCAATTGGAGGAGGATGTGTTGCGTAGAAAGGGTGAGGAGGTCGACCTCTCGGAAATGTATGTCGCTCGCATGAGTTATCTGGATAAGGCGAAGAAATATGTGCGAATGGATGGTAAAATCAATTTCGCGCAAGGTGGTGGCGCATACGATGTGCTATATTGCCTGGACAATTATGGTATGGTGCCCGAAGAGGCATATGCCGGCTTGAATTATGGCGAAAAGAAACATGCACATTATGAAATGGCGGGCGCGTTGAAAGCCTATCTGGATGCTATTTTGAAGAATCCCAACAAGCATTTGTCTACAGCCTGGCTGAAGGGGTATGAGGCTATTTTGGATGCGTATTTAGGGAAAGTGCCCGAGACTTTTGAATATAAGGGAAAGAAATACACTCCGCAGGAGTTTGCTAAATATTTAGGATTGGATGCGAAGAAATTCAAATCTTACACCAGCTATACGCANCATCCTTTCGGCGAGGAGTTNATATTGGAAATTCCNGNTAATTGGCGTTGGGCTACGNGCAAGAATGTTCCGATGNNNGAAATGAAAAATATTNTCGNCAAGGCTTTGGAAAAGGGTTTCACCGTGAATTGGGCAGCCGATGTTTCCGAGCCTACTTTCAAATGGTATGAAGGTTGGGCTGTTCTTCCCGAGGAGCGCACCGAAGAGGATATGGACGGCTCGGAATTGGCACGCTGGACAAAACTTTCCGATGCTGACCGGGAAAAAGAAAAGAACAAAGTGGCGGGTCCCGTAAAAGAGCGCAAGATCACTCAGGAGGATCGTCAGCGCACTTTTGATAATCTCGAAACTACCGATGATCATGGCATGGTCATCATCGGATATGCGCAAGATCAGGAAGGGAACAGATATTATAAGGTTAAAAACTCCTGGGATACGAATCAAATTTACGATGGCTTCANCTACGTTTCTGAGCCCTATTTTCTGGAAAAGACCATTGCGGTCACTGTGAATGAGGATGCTCTGAAGTAAATTTCAAGTAATTGTTATGAGTGAGAAAGTCAAAGCCAAAAAGAGTCTGGGACAGCACTTCCTGNGCGATTTGAGTGTTGCTTCANGCATCGCTTCCNCNATTGAATCTTNCNAATTGNAAANGNCACTTCCCGAAGATGAGAAGAAAGCAAAAGAATGGGGGAGTCTGCCGGTGGTGGAGATTGGTCCCGGTATGGGGGTATTGACTAATTTTTTGGTGACTGCGGGTCGCAGCGTGACCGCTATCGAACTGGACTCCGAGAGTGTGGATTATCTGCATGGCGAGATGCCCGATTTGAAAGTGATTGAGGGAGATTTTCTCAAATTGAATTTGGATGAAATCGTAAGTGGGGAGATGATTTTGATTGGGAATTATCCCTATAATATATCTTCTCAAATTTTCTTTAAGGTATTGGAATATAAAGAGAAAATACCGGTTGTGAGCGGAATGTTGCAGAAAGAGGTCGCTGAGAGAATTTGCGCGTCGCCAGGCTCAAAAGTATATGGAATTTTATCTGTTTTGCTTCAGGCGTGGTATGATTGCAAGTATTTATTCAGTGTTCCGCCGGGTGTTTTCTCACCTCCTCCGAAAGTGATGAGCGGAGTTTTGCGACTGACCCGCAATTCACGTGTGTCATTGGGCGTTGATGAAGACCAGTTCAAGCGCGTTGTAAAGACAGCTTTCGGGCAGCGCCGAAAGACTCTCCGCAACTCGTTGCATGGTATGTTTGGCTCCGGTCATCCGTATTTGCAGACTGAATTGATGTCGCTGCGCCCGGAGCGATTGGGGGTGGAAGAATTTATAGAAATCACCCGCGAATTGGAGAAAAAGGGAAGATAATCAGCCATTCAGGTTCAGAATTAGGCTTTTTGAGGATTTTTTTGTAATTTTAGGGAAATTTTCAGTTATGGCAAATAATCAAGAATTAAGCGAACAAGAAATAGTGCGCCGACGCTCGATGGAGGCGCTTCGTGAACGTGGAATAAATCCTTTTCCGGCAGCAGAATATGAGGTAACCGGAAAGACAGTTGAAATAAAAGAAAATTTTTCTGACGAGCAGACTCCGCTTCGTCAGGTGAGAGTGGCAGGTCGCATAATGAGCCGCCGCATAATGGGCAAGGCATCCTTTATGGAACTTCAGGATGGCGAAGGGCGTATTCAGGTCTATGTCAGCCGCGATGATATCTGCCCCGGTGAGGATAAAGATTTTTACAATGTGGTTTTCAAAAAACTTCTTGATATAGGTGATTTTATCGGTGTCGAAGGTTATGTTTTCCGCACTCAAATGGGCGAAATCACCATTCATGCCGAGAAGATTACATTCCTGGGCAAGAGTCTCCGTCCGCTCCCCATCGTGAAGATGAAAGACGGCAAGGCATACGATGCGTTCACCGACCCGGAGCAGCGTTATCGCCGCAGATATGTGGATTTGGTGGTCAATAAAGGTGTAAAGGATATTTTTATCAAACGCACCAAGATGTTTAACTCCATGAGAGAATATTTCAATTCTCACGGCTATCTGGAAGTTGACACTCCGGTGTTGCAATCCATTCCCGGCGGAGCAGCCGCGCGCCCGTTTATCACCCATCATAATGCTCTGGATATCCCGTTGTATCTCCGAATTGCAAATGAATTATACCTTAAGCGTCTTATAGTAGGGGGATTTGACGGAGTATATGAATTTTCACGCAATTTCCGCAATGAAGGGATGGACCGCACTCATAATCCGGAATTTACCTGCATGGAAATCTATGTGCCCTATAAGGATTATAACTGGATGATGAGTTTCACCGAGAAGATGCTCGAAAAAATAGCTCTCGATGTCAACGGCTCCACCAAAGTTATGATAGGCGATAAAGAGATTGATTTCAAAGCGCCTTATCCGAGAATCACGATGACACAAGCCATTCTTGACGCCACCGGGTTTGACATCACCGGCAAGAGTGAAGATGAGTTACGCGCATTTTGCAAGGAAAATGGCATTGAAGTGGAAGATTCAATGGGTAAAGGGAAACTGATAGATGAAATTTTCGGAGAAAAATGTGAAGGCACTTTCATTCAGCCGACCTTCATTATAGATTATCCTATTGAAATGTCGCCGCTTACGAAGCGTCATCGGGACAATCCGGAGCTGACGGAGCGTTTTGAGCTTATGGTCAACGGCAAGGAACTTGCCAATGCTTATTCCGAGTTGAATGACCCGATTGACCAATACGAGAGNTNTGTGGANCAGATGCGTCTTGCCGACAAGGGAGATGNTGAAGCCATGATTATCGATGCGGACTTCATCAGAGCCTTGGAANATGGCATGCCTCCGACTTCCGGNATGGGCATCGGCATGGACAGACTCGCAATGCTTCTGACCGGTCAGTCTACGATTCAGGAGGTATTGTTGTTTCCGCAGATGCGTCCCGAAGTGCGCAAATCAAAAGAGGAGGAAGAAGATACAGAAGCATAAAAACATTAAATCGTTATGGCAGAATACGAACTTGGCAGGGTAGCGGTGATAGGCGGAGGAAGTTGGGCTACGGCATTGGCAAAACTTCTGATGCGTAATTGCGACAGGATTACCTGGTATATGCATCGCCAGGACCGTATTGACGATTTTATTCGTTATCGCCATAATCCGGTGTATCTGTCAGACGTGAGTTTCGACATAGAGCGTATAGATTTCACTTCAGATATCAATGAGGCGTGTGGCATGGCTGACACTTTGGTCGTAGCTGTACCCTCGCCTTATTTCAAAGGGATTGCAGACGGAATTGAGTGTGATATTTCCGATAAATTTATAGTATCGGCAGTGAAGGGTATCGTGCCCGATGTCAACATGATAGTAACTGATTATTTTGCGTCCCGGTTCGGATGTAAGGATGAGCAATTGATGGTGATAGGGGGTCCGTGTCATGCCGAGGAGGTGGCATTGGAGCGCCTGAGCTATCTCACCATAGGGTGTCATGAGACAGAATTTGCGCGTCAGTTCGCTTCTCTGATTGCAGGAGGAAAGTTGAAAACCATTATCTCTTCAGATGTCTCCGGCATAGAATATGGGGCTGTATTGAAGAATGTATATGCAATTGCGGGCGGAATTGTCAACGGCATGAAAGCCGGCGACAATTTCATGGCGATGTTGGTTTGCAATGCCATCAGGGAGATGCGGCGCTTTGTGGATGCCATTTCCCCCATGCCCGACAGGGATATAGACCGCTCGGCATATCTCGGCGACTTACTCGTTACGGCTTACAGTAAATTTTCGCGAAATCATAATTTCGGCTCGATGATTGGTAAGGGTTATAGTGTCAAGGCTGCCATGATGGAGATGTCGATGGTGGCTGAAGGTTATTATGGCACTAAATGTATCCATGACATCAACGAAAACGGAGTTAAGGTGAATATGCCGATTTTAGATTGTGTGTATTCCATTCTTTATGAGGGGGCTACGGCGCGACGCGCTATTGACAGGATTACCGACACTTTTTGTTGATNGAGACCACCTTTTCNCGTAGCGTCTGTCGNGGGTTNGGTTGGTGTNTTATTTTCGTAAGGAGTTGCAACTTTAAGAGGGGAATTATTGTTTTAATTAGGAATTGAGAATCAGGAATTAGGAAGAAAACATATAAAAATCATAGGTAAAAATGAATTCAGTTCAACTAAACATTCAAGATGCTCTCTATTTTGCAGAGAAGCAGTATGAAGCTAATCAACCCAAAGCAGTAGAGGCAATTACTAAACTCGACAACGGCACAGGTGCCGGTTCCGATTTTATCGGTTGGGTGAAACTCCCCTCAGAAACATCACAAGAATTAATCAACAAAATTAACGCTACCGCCGAACGTCTTCGCAATGCATGCGATTATGTTGTCTGCATCGGCATTGGCGGTTCATATCTGGGTGCAAAGGCTGTCATCACAGCTTTGAGCGACAGTTTTGCCGATTATTACGCACCGGCTCCGAAGAGCCCCAAAGTGTTGTATGCAGGTCAGAATATCGGCGAAGAATATTTGGCGGAACTCCAAAAACTTCTCGAAGGAAAGAAGTTCGGTATTATCGTTATCTCCAAGTCGGGCACCACTACCGAGCCGGCTATCGCTTTCCGTATCCTCAAGGATATGCTCGAAAATCAAGCGGGCAAGGATGCAGCTAAAGATTTAATAGTTGCCATTACAGATGCTCAGAAGGGCGCTCTCCGCACGATGGCTACTGAAGAAGGTTATGAAACTTACGTAATTCCCGATAATGTCGGCGGCCGTTTCTCAGTCCTGACCCCCGTAGGACTCTTGCCCATAGCAGTGGCAGGTCACGATATTTCAAAACTCATCGCAGGCGCAACCGATATGGAGAAAGCTACCGCTCATCCGGGTCCCGACAATATTGCCGAGGTATACGCCAGAATGAGGAATGCACTTTATGAAAACGGCAAGAAGATAGAACTTCTTGTTAACTACAATCCCAAATTGCATTATTTCGCAGAATGGTGGAAGCAACTTTATGGTGAAAGTGAAGGGAAAGAAAACAAAGGAATCTTCCCGGCATCAGTTGATAACACTACTGACTTGCACTCAATGGGTCAATGGATTCAGGAGGGCGAACGCACCATCTTTGAAACCGTAATTTCCGTGAAGAAGCCCGCTGTGAGTGTGCGCGTGCCGGAAAATGCAGCGAATCTTGACGGCATCAATTACTTAGCAGGGAAAAATGTAGATGAGGTCAACAAGATGGCGGAGCTGGGCACTAAAATCGCTCATGTAGAAGGGGGTGTGCCCAACATGCGCATTGAAATTGAGAAACTCGATGAGTATGTGCTCGGTGAATTGATTTATTTCTTTGAAAAGGCTTGCGGAATCAGCGGTTATATTTTAGGGGTGAATCCTTTTAACCAGCCCGGTGTAGAAGCATATAAAAAGAATATGTTTGCTTTGTTGAACAAGCCTGGTTATGAAAAGGAATCGGCTGCCATTCAAGCAAAATTGAAATAAGAATCCCACCGGTTTTGAAGTAGAAAATCATAACTAAAGTAATAAGAGGAGAGGATGCCTGATAATCAAAGTCAGACATCCTCTCCTCTTATGTAAGGCGTTACTTTTCTGAACCTTCCGGCTGAACTGTGCGGTCTTCTGCCTTTGCAGATTGGTCTTTTGCCTCTGCGCTCTCAACAAGGAACACACTTCCGATGATGAGCAAAATCGAAAGAAGTTGCCACCATGAGAATTTATCCTGACCTAAGGCGTAACTCACGATAGCTGCGACAATGAGAATCCAGTTTGCATAAAGCCCGACTACAGTAGCAGGCAAACGCTTGAGGGCAATATCGGTGAGCAGATAACTGATGGATGACGGGAACACGAGAACGAAAGCCAATACGAGAAACGGAGTTGAGAATATTCCGTGAGTAAGCACCGGGGCGAACCAATTGCCGGAAATCAAGACGGCAACGATGGCTGCCAGGCATCCACCCGAGAAGGTATATTTGCTAACAGTCGCGTTGCTCAGACGCTTGAGGAATCTTTTTTCAATGACAAGATATGCACTGAAAAGGAATGTCGAGATAAAGCAATAAATGTTTCCGAGAAGCGGGTTCGATGCCACTTCGCTGTGTTTCTGGGTCAATATGCATACCAGAGCCCCTGCAATGCCCAGAATGATTCCAATTAGCCTTCCGAAAGAAAGGCGGTCGGTATGGAGAAAGAGGCAGATTATATAGACTACCGTTCCCTGCAACGCAATGAAGATGGATGAAGAGATAGGGGTCGTATAGGTCAAACCCATCAACAGCGTGTACATATAGCCGAACACGCAGATTATACCTGTGAGAAGAAGCAATAATCGGTCTCGGTTGGATGTTTTCTCCGTTTTGCTCGGATTAATCCATCCGGCAACCCAGAAGAAAATTGAGCCGAACCCGAGACGAAGCACGACGCCTGTAAAGGCATTCATCCATGTCGGCAGAAGATATTTCAAAGCATTTTCATTGAGACCCGAAAATGTTTTAGCCACAAACATTGACAGGTTTCCGACAAGACGTCCTTTTTTGGAAGATTTTGTATCGGATTCAACCGCTTTGCCTTGGTTTGGTGAGGCAGAAGCTGTCGTTGGTCGGTTATTGTTCATAGTGGATTTAAAGTTTTATAAAAACACAACTCTCTCTAATAAATATTATATAACTTATTATTTTACTTCCAACAGTTTAACTTTTTCGTAAGTTATACTTGTTAAATGGGTATTAATAAATTAAAAAAGNCGTAAAGGGATTTCCCACTACGGCAATTATACATAATTTTAGGGCTCTTCAATGTCAACGCCGAAGTCATCTCCGAAAAGATCTTCTTCTTCGGCTCCCTCATATTCGCGTGAATCTTCTTCGGGANATACAGGGTNTTCATCAACATCGCTGCGTGTTGTCTCTNTGCCCGGCAAGAANGGATTTGAAGGAGCTGCATTGGCTTTGTTTTTTCTTTCATCTGCAAGGCGTTGGCGAACGAGTTTATCTAATTCGTCCATTAATTCCACATTGTCTTCTATCACTCTCTTCACGGCATCGCGACCTTGACCGAGCTTCGAGCCATTATATGAAAACCATGCGCCGGATTTCTTGACGATTCCCATGTCGACTGCCATGTCCAGAATTTCTCCGGAGCGAGATATACCTTCGCCGAACATAATGTCGAATTCAGCTTTTTTGAAGGGGGGAGCCACCTTATTCTTCACAACTTTCACCTTCACGAGTCTGCCGACAGCAGCGTCACCGTCCTTGATAAAGGTGCCCGGACGGATATCAATTCTGACTGAAGAATAGAATTTCAGGGCGTTGCCCCCGGTTGTGGTCTCCGGACTTCCGAACATGACACCAATTTTTTCGCGAATCTGATTGATAAAGATGCAGCAGGTGCGTGTGCGTGAGATGGTGCCGGTCAGTTTTCTCATTGCCTGACTCATCAGGCGTGCGTGCAAGCCCACATTTTTATCGCCCATTTCCCCTTCAATCTCAGCTTTCGGAGTGAGAGCCGCTACAGAGTCAATCACCAGAACGTCAATAGCTCCGGAATTAATCAATTGTTCGGCAATGTCAAGAGCCTGCTCGCCATTATCCGGCTGGGCTATCCAAAGGTTATTCACATCAACACCGAGTTTTTCAGCATAAAAACGGTCGAAGGCGTGCTCGGCGTCTATAATTGCGCANANGCCTNCTTGTTTTTGNGCCTCCGCTATGATGTGAATGGCAAGAGTTGTCTTACCTNAGNCTTCCGNACCGAAAATCTCTGTGATTCTGCCGCGAGGAACACCTCCTATGCNCAATGCGTTGTCCAGACCGATTGAGCCCGTGGAGATGGATTCCACGTCTTGCACTTTATCATCNCCGAGACGCATTATTGCCCCCGAGCCGANATCTTTCTCCAGNTGNNCCATCGTCACGTCAAGGGCTTTTTTCTTTTCTGCCATATCACTGATGCGAACAGCGACATTTTTGGGTACTGATTTTTTCTTTGCCATTTCAATATAGATTTTAATTATTATCAAAAAAAATATATTGAAGTCAAATGAATGTATTTTTTAATACATTCATGACTTCAATACAAAATTACATCAACAAGCCTTAAAATCCTAATAATTCGGAAATTAAATTGGCTTTTTCGATATTAAATATTCTTAACAAACACCCTTTGACTGCCAAATTATTGCATTGGCTGCAAAATTTTTGCACTCTTGGTTTCTCCGTTTTTATAGTGATTGATAATGATATAAGGGTCGCCAATTGGTGCTTGATTAACTTTAAGTCCGGAAAGGGTGAAATATTCGGTCAAAATCACTTCTTCATCGTGCTCTGCAACAGAATAGATGCCTGAAGCACCATACATTTTGGCTTCCGATGCATAGCAGGAAGTTGCTGCATTATATACTTCGTGGGTTTCGGGGTTAACCAGATAAGCCACGACGCGCAGATTATCTCTATTTCTCATTACGGGGTTGCCGAAATTTGAGCCCCCGGAATAATTGTTGAGCGCCTCGGATGGATTCATTTCAATTTCGTGCGAATAATTTTTATCCGGTTCCGGAGTTTCTGGCAATGAGTCTTCAAATCCGTATGTTTCCGGGATGGCAAGCATGACCTCATCGTAGCGTAAGCCGTGAACGGATGGAGAATCCTTAAATATATCCCAGTAGGGACCCTCTTTTCCTTCCCATGCGAAGTTATAATTTTTTTGCGACCATGATTCGTCAGACATGTTGTCTTCCACGAGGGCATAGCCTATTTTATATTTCGCCTCAGGCTCCGTGAAGGNAAATGNNACATNTGCGCGAGGCACGAGGACCGTCTTGTTTTCATCTTTCCAGAAGAGGTCGACAGNTATGTCGGCAGGACAATTTACGATTCTACGTTCTTCCCACATTGACTGGAGATTTTCAAAGTCATATACGGGAAGGATGCGGTCGATTTGAAGTGATGGGGCATTAACGCGGATGAACGGGAGATTTTCTACGGAAACAGTCTGCAGGCAGTCATTGCAATGATAAGCCAAAACTATGGCATCATCAGGATAAATGTCGCAGAGTTGATGGGTCTTAACGTATGCTTCGGGGCAATATCCACACCATAGACCTGTATATTCTTCTATAAGCGGGCGACGCACAGGCAATTGATTTCGGGTAACAAGACGGAAATCAGTTGTAGGAGCAACGTTTTCATTGGCTTCGCCATTAATCTTATCGATAGAAAGAGTCATGATTTCGTCCGCGTTTGAGTTTGCGGAGGGAATATTGACAGAAGCCGCACCCTTATAACCGAAATAGGCGGGAATCTCTGTGGGAAGCACGAGATTTCCGGATGCCGTAACCTCTCCGGCAGGGTTATATAGAGTATAATCAATATTGTTGATGGATTTTGCACCGTAATTCACGATGGAGACATTCAGCGGAGCTGTCTTCCCGGTCTCGACACACACAAGCTGCTGAGAGTCAACTGTTGCGTTGAACAGACCGCGTGGACCGCGTAGATGCACAATCATCGCCGAGGAGATTCCTGAATCGGCATAGCGGTCGCCCCACTCCGCATATTTGGCATTTGAGCCTGCCGCCGCCGGGCAATGAATCCAAAGTGAGCCGGGAGCTCCCGGGTTGGAAACTCCTGTCACAGGATATTTCTTTGAATTGCTTTCAAGACTTTTGACTGTAATGGAATAACCGACAAAGATACCGTCGGAAGTTATGGTATAAGGCTCTTCAAAAGTAGCTCTGAGTTGGTAATCAGGATTTTCCGAGGTGCCATAATTCGTGATTGTGCCATCGGCAATATCTGTGTCAGGATAGAATTTTTTATTCATTAAAGAGAGCTCTTCAGAAAGCCAGATGACTCCATCGGGTCTACATTCGCCACCCGTGGAAGGGATTGGAACAGTGATTCCGAGAATTTCATATCCTACCAGTGAAGGTTCTTGAATTTTCATAGCCACGTCATATTCGACATCGCTTTTGCCGAATCCGAAGGCAGGAGCAGCTTCAATGCCGGGTAAGGCATGGGTGAAATTAAATTCAGAGACATCGGTAGCCGACACTCCGAGAGATGCGCCTGCAAGAGCAACTGACGCCATTGTAAAGCGTAATGAGGTATAAAATCGCATAAAGATATCAGGTTAGTAAAATAGATTAGAATAATGGGAAAGTCTTGTTGGTGAAGACATATTTTCTGTTAAATTCTTCATCTGACATTGTGAGCATCAAGATTCCCTGAATGAAAGTAATGATTTCCCATGCGCCGCATGTGACGAGCGTCAAAAGGATTGTTAAAAATCCGGCACCTACTTTGCCGACATAGAAATATTGGATTCCCAGGCCTCCGAGGATGATGGCGAGCACACCGGCTGCAACTTTTGATTTTGGATAGCGATTGTCGTTATAACCATATTGTGCGCCTTCGCGATAACCTTCATTATATCCTTGTCGGAAAGCATTGGGATGAGGGGGCTGCGTGGAGGAATGACCATAAAGAAGGTCGGATAGTTCGGGCATCTGACCCGCAGGCATCCAGTCCTGAAGTCCTTCACGCCACACCATCGTGTCCGGTGTGAGACTATATTTGGTGAGTTCCGTGCGTTCCATCGGACCGACTTGCTCACCGTTGAATATAACGTACCATAAAGCCATAAGAGTTCTGAAATATTAAGTTGTTATTGTTGTTTTAAATTGTTGTATTATATTAACGTTCAGACAGTGAAGGTTATTTTTCACGCATAAAAATCTGAATTGGAGTTCCGTGGAAATCCCATTTGTCGCGAATCTTATTTTCAAGGAATCTTCGATAAGGTTCTTTAACCCATTGCGGGAGATTGCAGAAGAAAACGAAGGTCGGTATAATGGCATCCTTGAGCATCGTGATGTATTTAATCTTCACAAATTTGCCTTTGTTGCTCGGCGGGGGAGTGATGGAAATCTGCTCGAGAAGATAAGTGTTTAATTGCGAAGTGGGGAGAATTCTCTTCCTGTTTTCATAAANTTGAATTGCCGTCTCAAGCACTTTGAAAATACGCTGNTTTGTAAGAGCGGAGGTGAAGAGAATNGGGAAGTCGGTGAAAGGAGCGAATTTACCGCGANTGGCGGCTTCATATCTTTTCTGTGCTTCAAGTGACCGGTCTTCAATCNNNTCCCATTTATTGACACACACNACGAGTCCTTTTTTATTTTTCTGAATCAAGGAGAAGATATTGCCATCTTGCGATTCAATTCCGCGGGNTGCGTCAATCATAAGGATGCACACATCACTTGCTTCAATAGCGCGGATTGAGCGGATAACGCNATAATATTCTATATCTTCANTCACCTTCTGCTTCTTTCTGATTCCGGCAGTGTCCACCAGATAGNAGTCAAAACCGAATTTATTATACCGGTGATATATTGAGTCGCGCGTAGTGCCGGCAATATCGGTGACGATATGGCGTTCTTCACCGATAAAAGCATTTATGAGCGATGATTTTCCGGCGTTCGGTCTGCCGACGATCGCGAATTTCGCTATATTCTCTTCCGGCTTGTCATCTTCAGAAGGTTCGGGCATATCTGCCACGATCAAGTCAAGAAGGTCGCCGGTGCCCGACCCGTTGGCTGAAGAAACCTCTACCGGATCGCCGAGTCCGAGGGAATAGAATTCGGGCACATTGAAGCGGGCATCCCCTTTGTCTTCTTTATTGGCAACGAGGATAACAGGCTTTTTAGAGCGGCGAAGAATCGCTGCCACCTTATCATCTAAATCTGTAACGCCATTTGATGCGTCAACGACAAAGAGGATAACATCAGCTTCTTGAATTGCTATTTCAACCTGCTTGTTAATCTCTTCTTCAAATATATCTTCTGAATTGACGACCCATCCACCGGTGTCGACGATTGAAAATTCCTGTCCGTTCCAATCGACTTTGCCATATTGCCGGTCGCGAGTCGTGCCCGCCGTGTCGTCTACAATTGCTGAACGTGTCTGGGTTAATCGATTGAATAATGTTGATTTACCCACATTCGGCCTACCCACAATTGCTACTAATCTGCTCATAAGTTTTAAATATTGGAAGGATATNTGAAGTTACAAATAAAAATNTGTTTAGCANAGAGTTTGATTACNCTTCTTCTTAAAAATCNTTAAATTTTANNATNTATTAATCGTTATTNNATATAACCGAATTGCTTGAGTTTATTTTCTCTGTTTCTCCAATCCTTCTCCACTTTTACGAATATTTCAAGAAAGACGCTCTTGTCGAAGAATTTCTCAATATCTTTGCGTGCTTCCATTCCGACTTTCTTAATTTTTTCTCCACCTTTGCCGATGATTATCCCCTTCTGGGAGTCGCGCTCCACATAAATCACAGACATTATATGAATGGAATTCTCTTTTTCTTCGAATTTCTCCACCAATACTTCAGTGCTGTAAGGTATCTCTTTATCATAATTCAGCAGGAGCTTCTCGCGGATAATTTCAGTGACGAAGAATCTTGCCGGCTTATCTGTCAAAGCATCTTTTCCAAAATATGGAGGGGCCACAGGGAGGAGTTCCACAATGTGTGCTTTAAGATTATCTACATTGAATTGCTCCGTGGCAGAAATTGGGAAAATTTCAGCATTCGGAAGACGCTTTTTCCATTCAGCCACAAGGATCTCCAATTGCTCGTTTCCTTTAAGCAGGTCTACTTTATTGATAACAAGGATAACAGGAATTGTCTCTTTTGCCACACGAGCGAGGAAGTCGGAATTTTTCTCCGGGTCTTCCACTACGTCTGTGACGTAAAGCAGGATATCTGCATCGGTCAGTGCTCCTTCAGAAAATTCAAGCATTGATTCTTGCAAACGATATTTAGGTTTTAAAACACCCGGAGTATCGGAATACACAATTTGATATTCGGGCGTATTGACAATCCCCATAATTCTATGGCGAGTAGTCTGAGCCTTGTTGGTTATAATAGAGATTCTTTCTCCGACGAGGTCGTTCATAAGCGTTGATTTGCCGACATTGGGGTTGCCGACGATATTTACGAATCCGGCTTTATGCTGAGTGCCGGGATTTTCAATATTGTTTTCCATAAGATATGATATTTATTTTATGTTAAAACGNGGAAGCAGGGCAGAANNTNNANTGTNGTNTATGCCNGAATGAANNACTTGGCGGNTGGAANCAGNTTTATNTTCTGNTCCNCCCGNCGGGTNTTATAAATTATNTAAATGNATTANTCCTTAGGATCTATAGCCCAAATTAGATACATGGCGCCCCAAGTAAAGCCGGCTCCGAAGGCGGTCATTACGATTTTATCCCCTTTCTTCAACTTGTTTTTATACTCGTCGAGACATAACGGGATAGAGGCTGCTGATGTGTTGCCGTAGTGTTGGATATTCACAAGCACTTTTTCATCAGGAATTTTTATTCTTCCGCCTACTGCTTCAATAATTCGTAGGTTGGCTTGATGAGGCACAAACCAATCAATTTTATCAACAGTCAGATTATTGCGGTTCATCACGCTGACCGAAGAGCTGAGCATGTCGCTGACAGCATGCTTATATACGGAACGACCCTCCTGATAGACAAAATGTTCTTCCGCATCCACTGTTTCGTGAGAGGCAGGTCGGGCGCTTCCGCCGGCTTTCATAAGCAAGTGGGGAAGTCCGGTGCCGTCTACGTGAAATTCGGCGTCTATTACTCCGAGATTTTCATTCGAAGGTTCTACAAGAACTGCAGCCGCCGCATCACCGAAGAGCGGGCAAGTAGCCCTATCATTGTAGTTGGTCATGCTTGACATTTTTTCAGCACAAACCACAATTACTTTCTTATAGAGTCCGCTGACTACATAGCCGCGGGCGGCTTGCATAGCCACGATAAATCCGGCGCATGCAGCCTGCATATCATATCCGTATGCGTTCNTCAGGTTGGTCTCATGGATGNTTATGCNTGCCGTTGAAGGGAATCTGTAATCAGGGTTGGATGTTNCGCAAATCAGCAAATCGATTTCGTTTGGGTCAATGCCGATTTCCGCAATTAATTTTTCCACAGCCTTGATGCCGAGGAAGCTTGAGCCTTTATTTTCTTCCTTCAGGATTCTGCGTTCCTTGATTCCAACGCGAGATGTGATCCATTCATCATTAGTGTCTACCATTTTCGATAACATCTCGTTATCAAGAATGTTGTCGGGCACGTATGATGCTATTCCGCTTATAATTGCGTTCTGCATAAGATGAGGGATTTTATTCGGGAGAGAAGTAAAAGTAAATCTTGATATATTATTAAGATTGTCTATAACCGCCGCGGCATGAAGCCGAAGTGGAATAGACAATCTAAATATTTTCAATCCTCACATTCGTTATAGGAAATCTATCCTTCTCAATGTTGAGGATTAAGGGCGGTAATTTAGACAGTCACTGCATTTTTGTCAATGACGAGTTTGCCGCGATAGTATCCACATTCACCACATACCGTGTGATAGATATGCCATGCGCCGCAATTCGGGCAGATAGCAAGTGTTGGGATAAGAGCCTTGTCGTGTGTGCGACGTTTCGCTGTTCTGGTGTGCGATTGTCTGCGTTTAGGATGTGCCATTTTTTTATTCTGTTTTAATTATTAATTCTTATATTGTCGGATGGCAGAACTCTGCTTATCCGGGATTATTCATCGGTTGCTTCTATTTCAGCGCCGGGAGCATCAGCCACTTCTTCAAAGTCAAATGAGTCTTCTCCGTCTTCCTGATTGCTCTTATGCTTGTTTAAGGCTGCCGCCATAGCGCGATTGCACTTCCCGAGAGGATGCACGTGGCGCAACGGAATGCACAAAACTATCGTGTCATATAGCATGTAAGCGACATTCAGATAGGGGTTACTCTGCGGAATGACAAGAATCTCATCACTCTCATCGTTGAATGTCTCGCCATATTTCACGATTATGTGATAATCGGCGTCTATTTCAATGGGCAATGGGTCAAGACATCTGTCGCATGGGACTTCAATCATGCCCTTGCATCGGAATGTGCAGTCGTAAGCGTCATGTTTCTTTTCCAAATCCAGATGCACCTTCACATCAGACGATATGATGCCGGGATGCTCCATGTTTTTGAAGAATTCCGTGTCGCAAACAAAATCCTGCTCAAAATGACCATCGGGAAGTTGAGCAAGTTGCACTTTAAAAGCTGAAAATTTACCCACGATAATGCTATATGTTTAAAAAAGCGCCACAAAGATAGTCAGTTTCTCTATAATTACCAACATCTTCGGGCACTTTTTTTAATTTTTGGTTAAAAAGGAACTAAATTTGGTTATTTTACCATCACTTTTGCAGTGGAATTGGTAGTTTTTACGATATATATTCCTGCCGGTAGATTCTCGCGGCCGGTTTCAATGCCTCCGAGGGTGAAGACTCTTGCATCTTCGGGAGCGTATATGCATCCCACACCTCCGAAGATGGAAGGAACGTCAACTTCAATTTCATCTACAGCCGTGTCTTCAGTCATCTTAGCGGGAATGAAGACTACTTTATTTGAAGTAGCTGATGCCGGAATTCCGTTAAAAGCTCTCACGTAAGCAGTGAATGTTTGTTCCCATACGCTTGCAGGCACATTGTCCACAACAGTTGATAAAACATTGCCTACGCGCTTCTCATTATAATCTCCCACAGTCTTCATATTTCCTGAAGCATCGCGGCGTTCCACTGTCAGCATATAATCCGTAGCGCCGGGCACTTCCGACCAGGAAAAATGAATCTTATGGCTTGCCGTCTCTACTGTCGGATAAGAGTTCAGGACAGGCGCATCGGTCAATTGAGTCGTTTTGTTATAGTCAAATGTCACTAAAGGCGAGATGAAGGGGTCGTAAGTGATATTTGAAATAGTTGCGTCTATCACCTTATTTTGGGTTGCCGAAACAAGGATATTTTGTGAGGGCAAGATATAGCAATATTTTTGGTCATCCCCGGGCCATGCGTATTGAGCGGGATTGTCTGGTACGCTTAAAATCCTTACGCAAGGGTCGCGATTGACATTAACCTGATTGTTTACCCATCTATCCTTATCATATTTGATTTGCCAAATCAGCATGCCTTGCTGGGGCAGTGATGCGTCCCATCCTGTCTGCAGGCGATTCTCAAATACATAATAGTCCGGGTCCGCTTTGTAGATGGGCACTCTCTTTACCAGTTGAATTCTCATGGCGTTACGCTCGTCGCTGCTCATTGGATAAAGGGTGTATGAAGTGTCATTTGTGGCTTCTTCAAATTCAATCCAGCGGCAAACCCATTGCTCGTAGGCTGAGAATAAGGGCGGGCAAGTGGAGTTTTGGTTGTATGAGCCGCTTGCCATGACGCTGTATACGCCGGGGGTCACGGTTTTGGTGTTGGAAGTGTCGTAGAAGTCGGGCAAGCCGAGCACGTGACCGTATTCATGGCAGAACGCACCGACTCCGTCAAGATAGGGTCGCAATGATACGGGAATCTTTTGGCTGCCGTTCAATTCATTGGAGCATGCATAGTCCTGAACTTCCACTCCGTCAGCATATAATCTGGGTAGGCCGATGGGGCTGTTGTTGTCTTTCGTGTAGGCAATGTAATTCCATTCGTGAGGCCATACATAATCTTTGTTGCCGGTGTCTGCCTGACCATATCCTGAATAAAGGAAGAAAATGCTGTCGATAACACCGTCATTATCCAAGTCAAATCGATTGAATTCCACATAAGGGTCTAATGCTTCAATAGCTTCTTTGATGGCTTCACCAAAGCGTGCGTTGTGGTCGTGGTTGGGCAAATCCGTACCGGAACCTGCATAATAGCGTGAATCCCCTTTTAATTTCACGGGACCGTATACTTCAANTGTCGGAGAGAATTTNCCGNTGNAGCAAGCNNTGANGTAATCTTNTNCAGAGCNCTTGCCGCCGTAGTCGCTATAACCTTCTTCATTGCAGAAACGGGTATATTGTGCTACGGGGTCAGGTGAGGAAAACGGTGTGCCGTCAAATTCAAGCAGGATGACCAACGCCGGCACTTCACCGATGGTGGGGTATTTGGTGCGTCCGTTGAAATCCACGGCTGCCATACGCGCCTGATTGCTTCTTGCGTATGAAGCGGGCAGAGAAGCCTCGTGGGCGGCTCTGAGCATGGCAATGTTTGCGCCGGTGGCTTTAAGAATCTTACCTCCCTGGAGTTTCGGAGCCAAATAACCGGATGTGTTCACGCTGAGAATATTCTCGCTTGAAAGATCCGTCATATAATTAAAGTTCTCATCACCACATAAGCGGTACTCCACGATAGTGCCGTCAGGATTAACGTGTTGCATCGCCTCCGGTGATGCCGGGCGAGCGATTGCCAGAAGTGGAAGGGCAATGGTCGCTGCTAAAGTTAATATCTTCTTCATGAAAAACAGTGATGTTGGGTTATACGGAAATTTTTAATAGAGTTAATCGATTTAATTCCCGCGTAATTAATTTATTTTTAGTACCTCCGAGGAGAATCGAACTCCTATCTAAAGTTTAGGAAACTTCTATTCTATCCGTTGAACTACAGAGGCATCATTTATGCAGAAAATTATTTCGGCAGTGCAAATATAATTTATATTATTATATAAATCAAGTATTAAAGAGTGTAAAATTTATAAAAAAGGTTAAATTGGTACTTCTCTTAACTTTCGTTATA
>WFMC01000104.1 GCA_009177205.1 Bacteroidales bacterium | reverse complement strand
TAATCAGGATAACCACATTGTTCAGCAAGTTTGCTGATAAAATCTTGCTGAACCTCATTGATTACTGAGTTTGAATAAAAGGCAATTTTATTCAGTTGGTTGGTAACCATTTCAATATAATGAGGNTNGGAATGACCTATCTGCACGACAGCNTGACCACCGTACAAATCAAGGTATTTGNTACCCTTATCGTCAAAGACGTANNAACCTTNGCCTCTGANAACATTTATATTGAATAATGAATATACATCAAACGATTCCATNTAACTTTGTTCGTTAATTACGATNCAAAATTAGATGGNATCGTTATGATAGGCTTTTCTANNTGGCTCAAATAATCTTTCCGTATGGCTCAANCAATCANNCTTTCCTCATGGAAGACGGCGATTTACCATAGNGTTCCTTAAAAAGACGAGTGAAATGTGTNGGATTCTCAAATCCGGANATGTAGCAAATTTCNGAGATTGACGCATCGGTAGTTTCCAAAAGATGGCGTGCGTGTTTCAATCGCCGTTGCCGTATCCATAATGTCGGTGGAATATGATATAGCTCTTGAAATTCNCGTTTGAAACTTGACAAACTTCGNCCGGAAAGGTAAGCAAGTTCAGGAACTGATACCGGATTAAGGAAATTTTCTTCCATAACCTCACTTATATTTTTACGTGAAGGCTGTCCAAGCATAAGAATTTGTTGCTGCATCTGATTGTCAGAATGGATAACATCATACAACAATTCCATTATCTTGAGTTTCAGTAAGCCNTCATCAATATTCATAGAATCATCAAAGTAAGGCATCAATGATTCAGTAAACGCTTTCAGTCTTCCATTGGCTTGTCTTACCGCTAGTTTGTAGCTGTCCGTTGCTTCGCGGTGGATATTTGACATTCGCATAAAATCCAACAAAATCTCATCCTTCAGGCAAAATAAAAGTCCGTGAAACGCTGACTCTGTACCGGTAATATTACCTTCTTTAATAAATCCATACATAGTAGCGCGCTTCAACAGCACGAACTCATCTTTCTTGACAATATGTTTTTCCCTGCCATGCGACAATGTTGCCTGCCCTTTTAGAACGTATAATATAATATGTTCTTCAAGAAACATCGAACCAGATGTCTTTTCGTTGTAGAAACAGGAATCTACAACTAATATGCCGTTCATTTGCAACGCCTTGTTGTTAAATGGTGCTTCAATTAAATCTGTCGGCACTTTAAAATGTTTCATTATCAAGCGGAATTTTATACGTTTAGATCCATTTACTCAAATAAATACTAGGTGCTGAATGTCCGGTATTGCCAATAGGAGCATTTAAGAAATCAAAGCCACGATCTTTGTACATATCTATAGCCCTTGAAAACAGCGGTACAGTTTCCAGATACAATCGGTTATATCCGGCGTGCGACGCACGGTCTATCACGAAGTCAAATATTAGAGCACCTAATCCTTTTCCACGGGCAGTAGGCATAAGGTAGAACTTGACTATCTCCGCGCACTTCTCCGGCAGTCCATTGGTAGGGAAAAATCCACACCCTCCCACAATTTCGTGATTGTGGTCTATTACCCAATACTCGGCATTGATGTTAAGTAACGATTTGAAAACATTGTCCGTCTGAGGGTCATCATAAACGCTGTTAGTGCGTGACGCTCCATGTTCATCTATCACACATCTTATAAGATATGCAATTTGTTTATTATCACTCTTCTGCATAGGACGGATAATGTAACAATCAACTTGATTACCAATATCAAGTGTCCTATTATCAGTTTTCGTTGACATACTCCGATTCATAGTTTATGGTAAAATTACAAAAAAATCTTATACCAAACTTTTCTATATGGTTCAAATAATCTTTCTGTATGGCTCAGAATTGAATAACTAATAAAAAATCATGTATCAAGTAGTAATACTCGGTATCTGACTTGCCGATATTCCGATTGGTCGGAATAAAGGTCTGTCTGGTGTGCCTCATGCGTAAACTTAGAGAGGCGTGGCAACTTGTGGTTGCATAGGTATTCAATGGATTTAAAAAGTGGTACAAATGGTACCAAAAGTGTACCAAAAACCGCTTAAACGTTCCGATGTACAAACGCAAATTGCAATACGTCTTAGTATTGACTTTTGTTTCTAATTATCTAAATATCAATAGTATATGTTGTAATATTTGGCAATATATTGCGATAGGGACAAAAAAATAAGGGTCATTTCTGACCCTTATGTGATCCGCCTGGAGCCCTATGACCCCGACGCTGTATTGTGAGTTTCAGTGAGTTACATTGAGTCTCCTTCCCGGACTCACGCATATCTCACGCTCATACTTCAATGTTCTTCATCGGAATGCAATTCCGACACTGCAAAGTTAATAAAAATCCTCCAATATCCAATGCCTCAGAGCGTTAAAAATACTTAGGCTCTTGAAGTGGGGTCATAGGGTTCAAGTCCAAAATTTTTGCATATCTATAAGTTTTTCTCTTACTGACAATATATGTCACTTGTGACACTCGTTGTCATTTGGCTTATCATAATAAAGACCTATCTATAATTTGCAGCTTTGCTTGCGACGGTTC
>WFMC01000081.1 GCA_009177205.1 Bacteroidales bacterium | reverse complement strand
AAATGCCCAAAGACAAAAAGAAACGTAAGACTTTTATTATACATTGNAAATCAATTCNNAAANNATATAATCTCGACGGCATNACCCTTGANTGGGAATATCCNNGCACNACNANAGGTGGACATTCTGCATCCGANAATGACGCGGAAAATTANGTTACCCTCGTGAAAGAACTNAGAAAATCATTGGGGAAGAACAAATGGATTTCTTTCNTTTCNATTCCTTCAGGATTATTTATTGATTTAAAAGGGATGGAGCCATACGTGGATTATGTAGAAATTGGGGGTTATGATTTAAGTACCCCCCAAAAGGGTCATAAATTGAGATATCACAACAATCTGTATCCTGAGAAAGACCGTAGCGAATGGAGTATTCAGCAAGCGGTTAACAGACATTTAAAAGCAGGAATACCGAGGAAAAAAATATTATTGGGGATCCCTTTCTATGCTCATGCAGCAGACCCTCTGCCTAAAAATATGTTTAATTTTTATATTCCTCAATTCTCCAAAGGTTTGAATGAAGGATGGGATGATATAGCTTGCGTCCCATATTATGAAAATTCAAACGGAGATATTATGATAACTTTCGACAACGAAAAGTCTATCGGAATAAAATGTGATTATATTCGTAAAATGGGATTGGCAGGTGCATTCGCTTGGCACTATGATGCCGATTATAAAGACCATCGATTGGCTAAAGCAATGAAGGAGGGTCTGAAACCACAAAATTAAAAATTCAATAGACATGCAAATAATAATTCTTTCCGGCGGGTCCGGCACAAGACTCTGGCCCCTTAGCAACGACGCTCGCTCAAAACAATTCCTCAAACTCCTTAATAATCCAAGCGGAGAACCGGAGTCAATGCTTCAAAGAGTCGTCAGACAATTACGCGAAAACAATATAAATGCTGATATAACAATCGCCACTTCTATATCTCAGAAAGATGGCGTAACTTCTCAACTTGGAAATTCGGTAAATGTCGTCACAGAGCCATCTCGCCGGCATACTTTTCCTGCCGTATGCCTTGCTGCTGAATACTTGAGTAAGGTAAAAAATTGTCAGGGAGATGAGACTATTATCGTGATGCCCTGCGACCCATTCACTGAAGACGGTTATTTTGAAAAAATACGTTTGATGGCTCACGAAATCGACTCAAAGAATTTTGATTTGATGTTGATGGGTATTAGACCTGTATATCCTTCCTCCAAATATGGATATATAGTGCCGGGAAAATTAACTGAAAAAGAAGGCGATAGAGTATTTCCTGTAAAAAAATTCATTGAGAAACCGAATGTATCCACTGCTGAAAATCTAATTGAAGATGGAGCGTTATGGAATTCAGGTGTTTTCGCTTTTAAATTAGATTTTATATTGAAACTGGCTGAAAAATATGTTTGTTATCAAGATTATGAGGAAATCTTGAAGAATTATAATAATTATCCACACACCAGTTTTGATTATGAAGTAACTGAAAAGACATCCTCTTTAGGCGCTATTCTCTTTTCAGGGCGATGGAAAGACCTGGGTACTTGGAACACTTTGACAGATGAAATTTCTTGTCAGACTTACGGAAATGTCTTGACCGACAACAATTCTGAAAATACCCATATCTTNAANGAACTTGACATTCNCCTGATGNNTATAGGNACTTCCGATTTNGTGATTGCAGCTTCNCCCGACGGAATTTTGGTAACTGAAAAATCCAAAAGTGAGGATATCAAAAAATATGCGGCTCAACTCCAACATCGTCCAATGTATGAGGAGCGACGCTGGGGCATTTATCGCGTAATCGACCACACTGAAGCAGCCGACGGACATTGCTCTCTCACCAAGCGTCTCACTCTTAATCCGGGTGCTTCCATAAGCTATCAGCGCCATAAATTCCGCGAAGAGGTTTGGACTTTCGTTGACGGTGAAGGTGAAATTGTGATAGGTGAAGAAAGGAAACCTGTAAAAAGGGGCATGACAGTAATTATCCCCGCAGGCACCATGCACGCCCTGCGTGCTATCACTCCTCTGACATTTATCGAGGTGCAATCCGGCACTCAACTCGTGGAAGAGGATATTGAGAGATTCAACTACAAGTGGTAAACCTTCAAAAAATTTTTCTGATATTCTTCAGTTATGAAAATTTTATTGACGGGCATAGCAGGTTTTATAGGCTTTCATTTGGCAAAAGCTTTGATTGAGGAAAATCACGAAATTATCGGTGTTGATAATCTTAATGACTACTATGATCCGGCTCTAAAATTGGCCCGTTTGCAAGAACTCGGATTCAATATAAATCAAATAAAGGATTCCATAGCAGATAACAACGAATTTACTTCTTCAAAATTTGAAGGCAGATTAAGTTTCATTAAATTAGATCTCAATGATGAGGATAAAATTCAAAGTCTCTTTACACGGAATAATTTTGATATAGTCATCAATCTCGCCGCACAAGCCGGCGCTCGCGATTCAGTCAATAATCCAAGAAAATATGTTAAAAACAATATTGACGGATTCTTGAATATCCTTGAAGGGTGTCGCTCAACAAACGTCAGACATCTCATATACGCCTCTTCATCAAGCGTATACGGGCTTAACGGGAAAACTCCGTTTTCTGAAAATGATAATGTTTCTCATCCAAGCAGTCTTTATGCCGCTACTAAAAAGAGCAACGAATTGATGGCTCATGCCTATTCATATCTATATGAGCTCCCTACAACCGGGATCCGCTTCTTCACAGTGTATGGTCCTTGGGGTCGCCCGGATATGGCGCCTTACCTCTTTATTGACTCTATATTAAAAGATAAGCCTATTAAAATTTTCAACAACGGGGATTTATGGCGGGATTTTACATTTATTGATGATGTAGTGGAAGGGATTCTCAGAATAGTAGACAATCCTTCGGAGTCTAATGACTCCTGGGATGCCGCTAATCCTCTTGCTTCATCTTCAATCGCCCCTTATCGTATCTTTAATTTGGGGAATTCAAACCCGGTGAAATTAATTGAATTTGTTTCCAGTATTGAGAAGATTACGGGTAAAGTATTCAAAAAAGAATATATGCCGATGCAGGCGGGAGATGTCTTTCAAACTTTTTCAGACACCTCCCTGCTTAAAAATTCATTTGGTTACGCTCCCTCCACTCCGCTTGAAACAGGATTGAAGAAAACCATTGATTGGATGATTAAATATCAAAAATATATTTTCTCTAATTGATTTAATTCTTTAAAAGTTCTTCAACTTCACTTTTCAAAAGTGGTAAATGATTTATTACAATTGCCCATAAAATATCAGCTTTTAAAGAATCATAGGCATGAATTACATAATTTCTTGTATCAACTACTTTTCGAGCTGCAGTAATAGCAATGTCAGGGTTTATTTTTAAAACTTGATTCATTGCCTCGCCCATAATTTCAATATTTCTTTCAACACCTCTACGGAACAAAGTATCATTGCAAAATGTAGAGTATTCTTTTGACCTGTCTATCATAAATGATTCAATCTCCAATATAGAAGAAAGGATATCAGAAAGATATTTTTTTATTTTTCTATCCATATATAAGGTGTTTTGTTTCTTCTATTTCTTCTTTAAAGTAGGGATTTTTTATGGTGGTTTCATCCACCAGGTCAACATCTCTGCCAAAAAGCGATTTCAAAGCGTGATATAAATCAAAAAAATTATCAGCATAATTGCCATGATTAATTTCTGAGCTGAAATCAACCAGTATATCAACATCGCTTGTTTCATTGAAATCAGGCGTTAGAATGGATCCGAAGGCATACAATTTCTTTACCTTATACTTTTGACATAAGGCAAATAATTTATGGATGTTGTCTTTTATAAGATGCATATCAAAACTACTCTTGTTGCAAAGTTAATATTTTTTTACTTACAATAACAAAGTAAGCAAATTAATAATGCAAAATATAGCAATCAAGTCATTTTCATCTTTTGTATATTCCCACACAATAAAGTGGAGGCATTGATAATCAGTTGTATATGTTGTTTTCATTATTGGTAGGGTACATTTTTAGGGTACAATTTTACAAAACAGGTTAAAAAAGCAACCACCTAGCAATCAGTGGAGTCTGTGCTAAGTGGCTGATTTATATGAATTAAAATAAAAATTATTCTGAGTGTCAGAGTGGGTTAATTATTCCCACTCGATTGTGGCTGGGGGTTTTGAAGAAATGTCGTAGACAACTCTGTTGATGCCTCTGACCTTATTGATTATTTCATTGCTGACTTTAGCCAAGAATTCGTATGGTAAATGAACCCAATCTGCTGTCATGCCGTCAGTGCTAACCACAGCCCTTAACGCGCAACAACTTTCATAGGTACGCTCATCGCCCATAACACCGACACTCTGAACGGGAAGTAACATGACGCCGGCTTGCCATACTTTGTCATAAAGTCCGGATGAACGCAAATTGTCAATAAATATCTTATCGGCTTGCTGGAGCACCTTGACTTTTTCCGAAGTAACCTCACCAAGAATTCTGATACCAAGACCGGGACCCGGGAAAGGATGTCGACCCAACAAATTTGAATCTATACCTAAAGCCTTACCCACTCTTCTCACTTCATCTTTAAAGAGCAAACGCAATGGCTCTACAATTTTAAGATGCATCTTTTCGGGCAATCCGCCGACATTATGATGACTCTTGATAGTTGCTGAGGGACCTTTGACACTCACACTCTCAATCACATCAGGATAAATTGTGCCTTGCGCCAACCATTTTGCTCCTTCAAATTTCTGAGCCGATTCGTTGAAAACCTCAATAAAGTCTCTACCGATAACTTTTCTTTTCTGTTCCGGATCTGTAACACCTTTCAAATCTTGATAGAATCTTTCTGAAGCATCAACTCCTTCTACATTCAAGCCCATACCTTTATATTGGGCTAACACATCTTCAAATTCATTAGCCCGAAGCAAACCGTTATTTACAAAGATACATTGCAAATTATGCCCGATAGCTTTGTTTAATAACACTGCAGCCACTGTCGAATCCACTCCTCCTGAAAGACCGAGAATAACTTTATCATCTCCCAATTTTGCTTTCAACTCAGCCACAGTGGAATCAATGAAGGATGCAGGACTCCATTTCCCACTACAACCGCATATTCCCATTACGAAGTTTTCCAATAGCAGCGGACCATCGGATGAATGAAAAACTTCCGGATGAAATTGAATTCCCCAAGTCATTTCTCCTTCTATATGATATGCTGCTACCTTTACATTATCGGTACTTCCGATGATTTTATAATTTGCGGGAATTGAGGTAATCGTATCGCCATGAGACATCCATACCTGTGTTGGTGAAGGGAGTCCCTTCATCAACGGATCCTCCGGGTCAACAACTGTCAACATTGCTCTGCCATACTCACGGCTCGGAGCGCCCTTGACTTCTCCTCCATATTCGTAAGCTAATAATTGAGCCCCGTAACAAACACCCAATAAAGGAAGAGTCCCCTTAATTCCTGTCAATACCGGGTGAGGAGCATTCTCATCCCTCACTGAGGAGGGAGAGCCGGAAAGTATTACCCCTTTGACATCAGAATCAATTTCCGGAATTTTGTTGTAAGGATGGATTTCACAATACACATTCAATTCTCTTACTCTTCGAGCAATTAATTGTGTATATTGTGAACCGAAATCCAGGATTAATATCTTTTCCATTTTTCAATCTATTATCTTGAATAATTAGGAGCCTCTTTTGTGATTGTAACATCATGTGGATGATTCTCAATCACTCCTGCAGAAGTAATTCTCACAAATTTTGCATTATGAAGTGCTTCAATATCGGGAGCACCGCAATATCCCATACCGGAACGCAGACCTCCAATCAATTGATAAACGGTTTCACTCAATGTCCCTTTATAAGGAACTCTCGCTTCAATACCTTCAGGAACGAATTTATTGCTGTCTGTCTTTTCTGATTGGAAATATCTGTCTTTTGATCCGGCTTTCATGGCGGAAATTGAGCCCATACCACGATATGATTTGAATTTCCTGCCATTGTAGATAATTGTTTCTCCCGGAGATTCCTCAACACCGGCAAGCATCGAACCCATCATTACGGCATCTCCTCCGGCTGCCAATGCTTTAACCACATCGCCTGAATAACGAAGACCGCCATCGGCAATCACCGGCACTCCATGCTGTTTAGCAACCCCGGCAACATCATAGATGGCTGATAGTTGAGGAACACCTACACCTGCCACAATACGGGTGGTGCATATTGAACCCGGACCTATACCTACCTTTATTCCATCGGCACCCGCTTCAATGAGATATGCAGCGGCTGCGGCTGTAGCAATATTTCCTACGACTACATCCAAATTCGGATATTTATTCTTCACGGCTTTTAAGGTATTCACCACGTTGGCTGAATGACCGTGGGCAGTGTCAATGACAACTGCATCAACTCCCGCTTCTACCAATGCGTCTACACGCTGGATCGTATCACTTGTTACACCTACACCGGCTGCGACTCTTAATCTTCCCTTCTCATCCTTGCATGCCATAGGATAATCTTGAATCTTTGTGATGTCGCGATAGGTGATAAGTCCAACCAAATGTCCATCTTTATCCACAACCGGGAGTTTTTCAATCTTATGGCGCAATAATATTTGAGATGCTTCTGAAAGTTTAGGATTGTCAGTTGTCACGAGATTATCTTTTGTCATCACCTCTGATATTGCCAATTGCATATCGGTCTGAAAACGTAAATCTCTGT
>WFMC01000020.1 GCA_009177205.1 Bacteroidales bacterium | reverse complement strand
TCTTCTTCAATCATACGTCCAATCAATACAGTTAAAATATCAGATAAGTCTAAGATTCAGAAAATATATAATAAATGGATTCTCACAACACTGAGAAATTACAAAAAGTATGTTCTAGGTACACTAGTAATTATTATAGTTGTTGCACTATTCTTATTTTTTATTTCAAAGATAACTATGTCGTCTAATACTGTATGTAAATATCTATATGCAGACTCACAAGGTATCATCCATGTAGATAAAAACTGTTCTGCGATTTCCTCTATTGGCGTAAATCGTATAGAGTTTGAGGACGTTAGTGATGAAGATTTGCAGGATTGCTGTCATATTTGCGTCGACGACAATATATATGAAAAACTTAGAGACAATTATAAAAATAGAATCATTGATCAGAGGTTAAGCAATATTTATGATGTCCTCTGTATATATAAAATTTCTAACATTCCTTCAAATAGATTAGAATTTAGATCGTGGTTAGAGACAAAGCAAGAGAATCTTGAATATTTACATAATATCCTATCACTTATGCGTGTAAGAGGAATAGGCAATGACATGACCACGTTTAAGTCATGGCTAAACTCCGATGACAAATCAAATGTTGACATTTCAACCGCGATAATGAGATTACATGAAACTTGTGAGCGCGAAGGGTTAAATGTTGGTGATTTCAATGAATTTCTAAGATATATGCAGTATAGTGAAAGCGATAGGCAGTGGGTATTTAATAAACTCATTGANCTTAACTATGATATGGAACCCTATCAAGAGTATTATGACACATTGACAGCTCTGGTGCCATATGAATCAGCTAATTAATGCAAATTTAATTAGCGTTTGGCTCCGTACAAGATACTATTTCACTCATAAATTCGTTATATTTGCAGATGACAAGTGAGAGAGCTTGTGGGCAATGACAAGAGTAGTCCTAATGGATGCGACGAAGCAGGGCGATGAAAAGCGATGCAGGGTGCCGTAGGAGCGAATGTTGGAGTTGCGGAGAGGCGTTCTGATAAATGTTTGATTTTTAGGATATAAGAAAGGTGGTGTTTCCCAAGTGGGACCACAAATTTGAGCTGCTGAATAATTCGGCAGCATTTATTTTTTTGTTAGAGCACCTAACTCTCCAAGTCTATATGTTGGATAGGGCAACAGGGTTCAGCATTGATTTTTAGGACAATAATATTTGTAATTCGCATCTCTTATATATACTTGGACAAATGTTTGTTCAAGTCTGGGATAAGTCAAAGTATCTTCCAACCCCTCCACGCCTTTCCCTCGTCACAATAGATCTCTTGTGCCTTTAAAAAAAATGAATAAATGGGTGTTAATGCATTAAATGTAGCCCTCGATTATGGGGAAACATACGAGCTAAAACGTAAAATTCTCCTTCCACTTATATCCTTGGAATATGTAGNAATGACTGNTCAAGATAAGCCAANAAGTGCCAAACAGAAANATCGTNTGACCGTNAAGGNNAAGGAATNGAAATCGAAGAATCAACAGAAATAATAAAACAACAAATATAGGAGAGGAATCACTATGCCTTTACAAGAAGTGATGGGCAATGGGCTCACTCATCTTATATAGATTCAAGAAATAAGTGCAAATATCTATTATCGCTTACTATATAATATCCAATAATTTAGTGTTTAAAAATTTTAGAAACTTTCGTCCCTTGGACGCGGATAAGGACACCTGATGTGTCAGCACTCACCCTACTCCCTGTTAGATTGTAATAAACCGGTTCACAATCGCTCTCTTTATCCACCTCAGTGGCATCATTTATGGATAGCGGACTAATATGATCACTCGGGACTCGTGCCACCAGAATTTCATCGGGATCTCCCTTTTGATAAAGTCTTAAATAGTCAATTGCCATTTCTGCCCGGTGATTATTAGCATCATTGAGAGCTGTCACCTCCTCCGGAGTATTTACCGATGGGGGCTGGAATTGTGCTGCAAATGTCCAAATCAAGTAATAGGGATGGTGCATATAATTACTCATGAATGCCGGATTTTCAGGTTCATCACGGTTGATGGGGAGTACCCAGTAGGGCTCCTCGTCAGGATACTTGTCTAAATCGATGAAGCAAAGTATTTTTTCTTTATCCCAAAAATAAGTATAGAGGTGATACTCATCATCTTGAATAGAAAAAGGTGTCTGTTGTTGCCAATCTATTTCACGCTTGGTCATAACGCTATTAAAAGGTCCTGCAAAGTAGCCGGAGTAAAACATTCTGTGAGCAGTGCCTATACTATGAACATCATGATGACCAAACTCAATCATGTCAATTTCGCCACAAGAGGGCCATGCTCCATGATACCCGAGCAACCAAAGTCCACCGTTCAAGCCATTTGCCGTGGGAGGTTGTTTCATTCGTATATCAATCCTTCCGTATCTATATACCAATCCACCCAATGTTGAGACAGAACCGGTCGTAAAGTGCTTGCCACCATATTCTTCTCTCCTTGTAACAAGATGAAGTGCCCCATCCCTGACGTGAACATTCTCGTATCGGTCAGTAAAAATCGCTGCGTCGGTCCATGCCTGTTCTCCGGTATATACGTGCCATCGGTCAGTGTTAAGTTTATTTCCGTTAAACTCATCGGCATAGACAAGTTGATACCCTTCTCTCCACGAGGTGTCGGCTTCGGGATCTTTTGCAATAGTAAGCTTCGGATTAGACTTATCCGTCAGATCAAGCGTCAACAAAGCATCAAGCATAGGGGCAGGGTGAAAATTATAGCCTTTGTTAGTGAGGATATACGTACCCATCTCATCGTTGGTATACCAATCGTAGTCCTTTTTACCAAAATCTATTCCAATCCAATCCGGAGTTGCGATTTTAAAATCATTATAAAGCATAGCTACCTTCAGAAAGTAAATCTCAGAACCGGCTACATGCCGGAATTCATATCTTGGATTTTCTTTCCATTGACTATCATGCATGTGGGACATCAGGAATATACCGGAGCGTATCATTTGTCCATAGTCAAAATCTTCAGGAATGTTCACAAGGTGTGATAAGTCCGGGAATTCATAGTCTGTAACATTGAACTCTTCTGTTGGCACAACGTAAAGAACCGGAGCATACGANAANTGAAAGTCAAACACAAATGTAACATCATTAAGACCTTCGCATCTATAATTAGAGGCACACCAAACAGGCTTATATTCCCCTACCTCGACAGTCTGGATATCTCCTAAATAATCACATCCGCCATAGTTTATGACATTCCAGTCGGAATTTGCTATTTTAAATTCTCCTTCAATATGGCTAAGGCTCAGATAGGCGACGTCCGGGTCGGAAGTCTTTCGAAATTTGAATTTTTCTTTTGGTTGCCACCCGTTTACTGTTCCCATCAGATATACATCGCAGGGAATTTCAGCGCATACTGATAACGAAATTAAGAGACTAATAAATAAAGAAATTTTTTTCATTGAGTAATCTTGTAATGCTGTCAAGTCTAAAGCTATTTACAAAATTAACAAAATATGCTTAGCATATTATAAAAACTTAATTTTATCGGTTAAACTATTATTGGCTTAGAGCTTTATGTTAGCAAAAGCTTAGGAAGGAATCCTTGCCGGAAAATCCGATTACACCCATTTTCCGGGTTTCTTCAATGTGAAATATCAATCCCCGAAAATTACAGCGGGGAATCAAGCCATTCAAAGTTTGTTTTTCCGGCTCCTACCATGAAATTATACATGGCTATGCCAAGGTCTATCTTCGTATATCCCACCATTGATTTGCCTTTAATCGGTCTAACCTTATTTTCCGGCACATATTCAAAATAGAATTTCTGCTGATTTACAGCTGTTGGAGCCAAAAGGGCAGCCTCCACCCCTTTCTTAAACCATTCCGGAGAATCGGGAGTGACATTACTGACCTGAGCCGGATTCTTAATCTTGTGTCCGGAGAACCCATCATTCTCTCCATAGCCTATCGAAATGNATAATATCNCTNTTTCATCTTCTCCCAGCGTGAACGCCTCACCAATTTTCTTATAGGTCAATCCTACAAAACAGGTGTTTAACCCAAGTGTCTGGGCAAAAAGCACAAGTTCTTCGCCATAATATCCGGCTCGATAATCCAATGTTTCAGATTTCTTACCTATCACCATTATATAATTAGCGACATTTGCAAATTTACCGTATGACAAAAAGCCTTTGAAAGCTTTCCTTTCATTCAGCACTAATTGCATATTCAGATTACCCTTCTTATTCAATTCGGCAATTTTTGTGTTTAATGCATCAACATCTTTTTCCGCCAATGGTTTGTCAAGATATTTTCTCACTGAGTGACGTGCATGCAATGCTTCTGATTCCGTCATGATTCTATTATTATATGTCATTTATTTATTTATTTTATGCTTCACCTAAAATTTGGGAGGCGTGAGATTTTGTCTTTATTTGTTTGGGCAAATAAATTTTTTCAATCATTCCGTCAGGCGAGATGATGAATGTAGTGCGAAATGTGCCCATATACTTTCTTCCATACATTGATTTTTCACCCCAAACGCCCATTTGCTCCACGAGTTTATGTTCCGTGTCGGCGATCAATGGGAACGTCAATCCATATTTTTCCGCAAATTTGCGATGTGAAGCTTCTGAATCCACACTGACGCCTATAACCTGATAACCCTCCTTATGGAGTTCAGGAAGGCTCTCCTGCATACTGCATGCTTCAGCCGTGCAACCCGAAGTATTGTCTTTCGGATAAAAATATAATATTATTTTCTTTCCGGGATAATCACTTAATTTCACTTCATTTCCATCTGCATCTTTGCCTAATAAATCAGGCACTCTATCTCCGACATTCATGTTTTTTTTCAATTTTTAATTCTACTGTTATAATATAAACGCATTGTGCCAAAAATGTGTTTACACCTCCCTCCACAAAAATTGGTGATCCGGTGCGGTTGATTTTCGGGTTAATTTTTATGGAATGGGTCTTAACCTATTTTTCATATTGATTATTTATTTGTATATTTACGAGCAAATTGACTTATGCCTATAAAAAATTAAGTCAAAATAATATTTTGATTATATCATTATCTCTAATGAAATAAGTTTATGAAGCGAATAAAGTTTTTCTTGANAGNTCTTTATGATGTTGCTGACAACGATGCCTTGGGGAGTATGCCTTGCAAAGTCAGTGTTGACGGAGGTTTCCGGAGGGAATCTTCCTCAATCGGAATATGGCAATTTGCGCAGGAAACCGGTCATCAAATCCCCTGCCGATTGCGAACTCGAAATATATTCTATATCGGGCTTTTTGAAGAGATTAACACTCTCTGCAGGAATAACTGAAATCAATAATTTAGCTCCCGGCTTGTATATAATAAATGGACAAAAGATAATTATAAATTGATATCCTCCGGAAATTATCAATCCCGACTATTTCAATCACATAACATTAGCTAACAGATTTTTCATATTATAATTGGAGTTATGGCGCGTAAAATTTCATTTATGGTTATATTGGGGGTAGTGTCAGTAATCATTGCCAATGCNNAGNNAANNGGAAATTCNNATNGTGATTCNCTGATTAGTCTTNAATCAGCATCTANGANAATTGTCTACTTGGNCAATAAGCCTGAAGATAANNCGGGACTCCANGCNGACAANGACTCTATAATGCATGTCATNAGNAATTTTTNTTACGACCNANTTCGTCATTTCCAAGACCCTGACGCGNCTTACTTNCTATTTATGAGTAAAGAGGCAGGATTATCAATGGGAATAGGAGGTAGCGTCAGAATGCGGGCATATTATGATTGGGACGGAGCGATGCCGACTCCCTCTTTCGCTCCTTATACTATTCCCATTCCTGAAAATCCTTTATCAAAAAGACATTTCTCTACTACCCCCGCCGGCACCGGACTATTCTTCCGCGTTATAGGCTATCATAAAATAATCGGGTCTTATCAATTGTATATAGAGACTGACTTCACCGGCTATCAGAGTAGGGGATTGAAATTAAAGAAAGCCTATGCTATGGTGAGAGATTTCACTGTTGGTTATGCTAATTCAACATTTTCCGACCCTGCTGCCCAGCCGGTGGTGATTGATGCAGCAGGCAACAATAATAAATATTCTCACACCTCAGTGTTGGTGCGCTACATGCCCTGCTTCAAGAAGAAATGGTATGTGGGTGTCTCGTTGGAAACTCCGGGTACCTCAATCGACCAATCCTCTTCCATTCTTCAACCGGTGTCGGAATGGATCCCTGATTTTGCAGCCCTTTTGCAATATGAATGGGCTAAAGGGCAACATGTCCGCTTAAGCGGCATCTTAAGGTCGCTCCCCTACCGAAATATGGAAACGGGACAAAACCATAATAAGTTCGGATGGGGAATTCACCTCAGTTCGGTTGCCCACCCTGTGCGTCAGCTCACGACTTACGTCAACATCACTTCCGGCAAAGGTATAGCAGGATTGGGTGGAGATATGCAATATGGTCATTATGACTTGTTGATAGACCCAAATAATCCTGATTTAATGTATTCTCCCTTTACTTTAGGATGGTCGGCGGGGCTACAATATAATGTCCGTCCCAATCTCTTTTTTTCAATCGCAGCGAGTCAAACCCATCTGTTCACCCGCACAGGCTCCTCACCCGACGAATATAAAAACGGAACTTTCGCATGTATCAATGGATATTGGAACATTATTCCGCGCATCAGCGTTGCGGCAGAGGTTGATTACGGCAGGCGTCTGAATCAATCTTCCTTGGGACACAATGCCTGGAGGGCAAATGTGATGTGTGCCTTCTCTTTCTGAAGTCAGCCCGGTTTTTACTTCTTTTATTCCCTCATCAGGGGCAACCCGGATTCTTCGAGTGAAAAATTAATGAAGTCGTTAAATCTCTTTATCTGGACTAAAATTTGATGAAGATTTTCCACGAAGTTTTCTTTGTCAAAGAATGCATCCTTCAACGGCATGATGACTCCATATTCCCTCGGGCGGACATAATCTATATACTCCCAATCGCGGTCAAAGCCCTTGGGAGCGGTCTTCAGGAAATTATCTCCCACCTTGGGGAAATATTGCTTAAAATCAGGAGACTCCACGACGGATAGATATTCATCGATATTATCCCGAATATCATTCCGTATGGCAGTCAGGTGCTTCGTGGGCAAACAATAATTTCCGCCACAAATAAATGATGCTCCCGGTTCAAGATGCAGGTAATAGCCTGAAAGAAAAGATTTTTTGCCCAGAGGGGGGCAAACAAAAATGCCGATATGGGTTTTATATGGGGGTTTATCAGCCCAGAAGCGGGTATCCGGCATCAATCGATAAGTACATTCTCTCGGAGTGGCGCCCCGAGCTAGAGCATCTTTGGTGGAGATTTCATCAATAAATTGTTGTGTTATGATGT